>JAZOUQ010000111.1:0-11134 GCA_045658185.1 Eubacteriales bacterium | reverse complement strand
GTAAACAGGCCGAAGGTAGCAAATGCAAATATTCTCTTTGCGCCTCTCTCCTTAAGCTGATTACATACGTCGAGCAGGGATTCGCCCGAGGAGATCATATCATCAACGATGATAACGTCCTTATCGGTGATATCCTGACCGAGGAACTCGTGTGCCTCGATGGGATTCTTTCCGTTTACGATTACTGAGTAGTTACGGCGCTTGTAGAACATACCGATATCAAGACCGAGAACCGAGGAGAAGTACATACAACGGCTCATAGCACCCTCGTCGGGAGAAATGATAACAAGCTCGTCCTTATCAATTATAACGTCGGGAACGTTGAGAACGAGTGCCTTTATCATCTGATAGGTAGGCATTACGTTATCAAAGCCTGAAAGAGGAATAGCGTTCTGCACTCTGGGGTCGTGTGCGTCAAAGGTGATGATGTTGGTAACACCCATCGCAACCAACTCCTGAAGCATCAATGCACAGTCAAGAGATTCTCTGCCGCTTCTCTTGTGCTGTCTGCCCTCGTAGAGCATAGGCATAATTACGGTAACTCTTCTTGCCTTACCTGCGTTAGCCGCGATAATACGCTTAAGATCCGCATAGTGGTCGTCGGGGCTCATAGGCACCTGCTGACCGTACATATTGTAAGTAACACCGTAGTTAAATATGTCGCAGATTATGTAAAGGTCGTGACCTCTGAGAGATTCGCGGATAAGTCCCTTTGCCTCTCCTGAGCTAAATCTGGGGCAATCTGCGTGAACAAGGAAGCCCTCGTCCCCACCGTGGCGTCGCCAATCTCTAAGGTAGTAGTCAACCTGAGCAGCAAACTGCTCACAGCCCTTCATACCAATAACGCTAAGTTCAGCATACTGTGAATCTTTCATCTTTGAAATTCCTCCGAGCTTTTTTCAATTACGACATAATTATATCACATTTTTATCACTTTAACAAGGGAGTTCAAGATTTTTTAACATAAAAAAGACAAAATGTGACTCTGCACAATTTTTTCACCTTTTTCGACAAAAATTATTTCAACTCGACAACGGTAACACCGCCGTCGCCCTCTCCGAACTGTCCTATGCGGAAGGTGGCTACTCTGCTATCCCGCTTAAGATATGACCAAAGTGCATTTTTGAGAGCCCCCGTTCCCTTTCCGTGGATAAGCCTTACGGTATGAAAACCTGCTATGGCGGCATCGTCAAAATATTTATCAACAATGCTCCAAGCCTCGTCGCCCGTCTTTCCGCGAAGGTCCACCTCACCCTTAAAATCTCGGCTGACGGTCACCCTCACCTGTGACAGCTTATGCTCCTTGCCGTTCTTCTTTATCTTCACCTCGTCCTCAACCAGCTGAAGGTCGGACACCTTGACCTTTGTCTTGATAAGTCCTATCTGTGCCATTACCTTGCCGCCTCTGTCGGGGTCCTCGGTCAGGTATCCCGTTTTGTCAAGAGTAACGACGTATACCTCATCTCCCTTTTTCAATGGGCGTGGAAGCTTATAATTTTCAATTTTTCTGCGTTCTACGGGGTCAAATCTTTCGCTGTTGGTTCGGAGATGCTCTCTGATGTCCCGTCTTGCCTGAGCAAGCTCCTCGCCAAGACGCTCCGACTCTCTTTGTTTTTGAAGCTTATCCATTTGCTCCATAATGAAGTCACTGGATAACTTGGCACTTTCCACCATATTCTGTGCCTTTGCCCTTGCGTCCTCAAGCAGCTTTTCCGATTGCTTTTCTCTCTTGGCTATCTCCGCCTCGGCATCACGCTTGAAGGCTTCGTATTCCGACCTCATTCGTGCCGTTTCCTCAAGCTTATGCTGTGCCTCGATACGCATAGCCTCCAGCTCTCCAAGAACGCTGTCAAGCCGCTTGTTCTCCGAGCTTACAAGCTCTCCAGCTCTCGAAACTATCTCCTCGGGAAGTCCAAGCTTTGCTGAAATTGCAAACGCGTTGGATTTTCCGGGTGTTCCTATTATAAGCTTATACGTAGGTCGAAGCGTTTCCACGTCAAACTCGCAGGACGCGTTGCACACGCCCTCCGTGTCGATAGCATAGGTCTTAAGTTCGGTATAGTGGGTGGTTGCGATACAGATAGCACCCGCGGCTCTCACGTCCTCAATGACCGCAATAGCCAACGCCGCACCCTCAACGGGGTCAGTACCCGCACCCAGCTCGTCGAAAAGCACCAGTGAGCGGTCGTTTCTCTCCTTGACCACCGATACTATATTCACCATATGAGATGAGAAGGTGGACAGCGACTGCTCTATGCTCTGCTCGTCGCCAAGGTCTACGAGTATCTTTTCAAATATGCAAAGCTTACTTCCCTCGTCGCAGGGGATATGAAGTCCGCTCTGTGCCATAATGGAAAACAAGCCCAGTGTTTTAAGTGTGACCGTCTTACCGCCCGTGTTAGGACCTGTTATGATAAGCGTATCGTATTCGCCTCCGATAGACAAGGTCACGGGAACGACTGTCTTTTTATCAATAAGGGGGTGTCTTGCTCTTACAAGCTTACATTCTCTCGCTTCAACAAGCTCAGGCTCACAAGCGTCAAGTCTTGCCGACAGCTCCGCACAGCCGAAAACAAAGGCAAGCTCGGTTATATTTCTGTAATTAAGATTGAGCGACGGTGCTATTGACGCCACAAGTGTGGACAGGTCGGTAAGCACCTTTTCAACCTCGTGTGCCTCGCGGGATTCAAGCAACGAAAGCTCGTTGTTCGCCTCCACCACCGCCATAGGCTCAATAAAAATAGTTGCTCCCGACGATGAGGTGTCGTGTATAAGTCCCTTTACGTCCTTGCGATGCTCCGCTTTTACGGGGATAACGAATCTTCCGTTTCGCTGTGTCACAATGTTTTCCTGAAGATATTTGGAATAGCTTCCTCCCGTATACTTGGCAAGTGTTTCTCTCACCTTGACGTTAGCCGCTCTTATCTTTCGTCTTACGTCAGCAAGTGCGGGACTTGCCTCGTCCGCAATCATTTCCTCGGAGATGATGGAACGGGCTATCTTATCCTCTATCTGACGGTTGGGAATAAGTCTGTCAAACACCTCGTCAAGCACGGTGTCAAACAGCTTGTTGGAGCGTATATATTCAAGTAGCTGACGTGAAGAACGCAGTATGACCGCCACGTCCAAAAGCTCTCTCGGCGTAAGAACAGCTCCCTTGAGTGCCCTCTCGGTCACGTCGGATATATCCTTAGCACCGCCGAATGACGGCATACCCTTTGAGTCACACAGCCTTCTTGCGTCCGTGGTTCTTGCCTGTCTTTTTCGCACCGCATCTATGTGATACGCAGGAGTGAGCATCATCGCCTGCTTTGCCGACCCCTCGGTTGGACAAAGCTCCGAGAGCATCTGCCGTATCTTATCAAATTCAAGTGTTGTAATCGTTTTTTCGGTTATATTCATTTCAATCCTTTATACTATTGTAAAATTCAAGAGCCTCAAAGCTTCGTTCCAAATGATTGACCACGTATGCCTCGGTTGCCCTCTCAAGGTATTCTCTGCTCGTGTCGGAGGTAAGAGAAAAAGCAAACACCCGCTTGGGGTCTGCCTCGCTGACGTACCTCCACGCGGAAACAGCAGAGGCGTCTATGGGCAGTATCACGTTTTGAGTCATAAATTCATCTCTTTCGGGCAAAGGAGCACCCTTTCCTCTGTTTCTCAAGCACTCCGCACATATAAGCCGTCCGTTCATAACGTCCAGCCACCCCTCTCCCTCTAAGGGGGCGTGACAGTCGGCACACTCGGTCATATCGGGAGAAAAACCCGATACGCTTACGGCAAATATCTCGTATACCGACTTTATATGGGAATAAGGCTTTAACCGCTTTTCAATAGCGTGAAGAGTATTGAGCGTCATTCTCAGCACGTCCTCTGCGGGAACGCCCTCTCCCGTTATCTCTCCTGCCAGCTGAACTACGTAGGAAGCAAGAGCGAAGCCTTGTATATCTGAGCTTAGTCCAAAGAAATCTCGGTTTACAGACCCACCCGACAACCATCTTCTGCCATTCTTCTCGTAAAATTCGTAGTTTGCGTAAGTAAAGGTACGGCATAGCGACGCGGTCTTGCTTTTGAGCGACCTTGCACCCTTGGCTATAAAGAACATCTTTCCGTTATCCGCGGTCAGCAAAGTAACGGATCTGTCGTTCTCGCCGTAATCACTTTCCTTTATAACCAATCCGTCGCAGGTGCTACGCATAGTCGTCCTCCAAAAAATTACTCCTCGTCCCTATAACCGAAGTTTCCTACGGTTCTTGCACTTTCTCTCCAGTTCTCCTTAACCTTTACCCAAAGATTAAGATATACCTTCGTGCCAAAAAGCTTTTCAAGATCTTCTCTTGCATAAGTTCCTATAAGCTTAAGCGATGCTCCGTTTTTACCGACGATTATTCCCTTATGGGACGCCTTTTCGCAGAATATCTCCGCCCTTATTCTTATAAGAGTTCTCTCGTCCTTAAACTCCTCGATAACCACAGCCGTTCCGTGGGGTATCTCCTTGTTAAGAGTACGGAGTATCTTTTCTCTGATTATCTCTGCGGCTATCTGTCGCTCGGGCTGGTCGGTCACCATATCCTCAGGGAAGAACCACTCCGACTCGGATAAGAATTTAGCACACTCGTCAAGTAGCTCGTCCACGTTCTTTCCGCTTCTCGCACTTATCGGTACGAATGCCTCAAAGCTGTGCTTGTCCGCATATTTGGCGATGGTTTCGGCTATCTGCTCACGGCGGTACATATCTATCTTATTGAGTGCCAGAAGGGCGGGAATACCGCTCTTTTTAAGATACGCTATTACGTTTTCCTCAACCGAGCTTATTTCCTTACCCGTGTCTACCACAAGCACCACCGCGTCTGCATCACGCATAGTGCTGTCTGCCGCCTTTACCATAAATTCACCAAGGCTGTTTTTGGGGTTGTGCATACCTGGGGTATCAAGAAAAACGAACTGCTCGTCGCCTCTGGTGTGTATGCCCGTTATTCTGTTTCTTGTGGTCTGCGGCTTACTGGAAACGATAGCCACCTTTTCTCCCAGTATTGAATTCATAAGAGTGGACTTTCCCACGTTTGGGCGTCCCACGATAGCAATAAATCCTGTCTTTTTCATATCACTTAACTCCAAGACCCATATTTTCAAGAATTTCTCTTTGCATTCTTCTCATTTCCATATCCTCTTCCTCGCTGTTAACGTGGTCGTAACCGAAGAGGTGGAGCATTGAGTGTACGGTAAGGAATGCGACCTCACGCTCAAAGGAATGTCCAAACTCCTCCGCTTGGGCTTTAGCACGGTCAAGAGATATAACAATATCTCCCAGTCCCACGCTCAGCTCGTCCACGGGAGGCTCGTCACCGCCCTCAAAATCCGTTAAGGGGAAGGACAGCACGTCGGTTTCCTTATCTATCCCTCTGAACTCCGAATTGAGCTTTTTTATGCCCTCGTCGTCGGTATAGGTCACCGACACCTCGCAGTCATTTTGAAATCCCTCGTATTCGAGAGAAGCGAGAACTGCTGCTCTCGTAAGCATTTTAAGTCCGTAGGTAACGGGCTTGTCCGTATCATTCATAAAATATATCATTGTTTTCATTGTGTTTTTTCTCCGTTTCTCGTATTGTTTTTATTTTTGGCTCTGTTGTAGGAATTCTGTGCCACCGTTTTTTCATACTTCTCGTAAGCTCTTATTATTCGCTGTACTAACTTATGACGTACAACGTCCTTGTCGGTAAATGCGTGGACGTAAATGTCCTCCACCTCCTCAAGTATCTTGACCGCCACCGCAAGTCCGCTCTTCTGTCCAAATGGCAGGTCGGTCTGCGTAAGGTCACCCGTAATCACCGCCGTTGAATTAAAGCCCAGTCGGGTGAGGAACATCTTCATCTGCTCGGGGGTGGCGTTCTGTGCCTCGTCGAGAATAATAAAGCTGTCGTCAAGGGTTCGTCCTCTCATATACGCCAGCGGAGCTATCTCAATAATTCCCTTTTCAAGCTGACGCTGATAATTCTCCGCACCCATCATCTCAAAAAGTGCGTCGTAAAGGGGACGGAGGTAGGGGTCTATCTTGCTCTGCAAGTCCCCCGGCAGGAAGCCCAGCTTTTCACCTGCCTCGATAGCGGGGCGAGTGAGTATAATTCTTGACACCTGCTTATCTCTGAGTGCCTTGACCGCCATAGCCACGGCAAGAAAGGTCTTTCCCGTTCCCGCAGGACCGATTCCGAACACAACTGTGTTCTTCTCTATCGCCTCAACGTAACGCTTCTGTCCCACCGTTTTTGCCTTGATAGGCTTTCCCTTTGTGGTTATGCAGATGCATCCGCCCTCAAGGTCGGCAAGCTCCTCTCTGTTTCCGTCACGAACCATCTCCATAACGTAACCCACCTGCTGTTCGGTCAGCGTTTCGTTGTAGCGAGCCATATCCTTAAGATATTTTACGGCATCAGCCGCCATATTAACGCCGTCCTGAACGTCGCCGCTTATTATGATAGCGTCAAACTCCTCGCCCGAACGGTTGTGTATTTTAACGTCGAAGCATTTTTCAAGCATTCTCACGTTAATGTCAAAGCTTCCGAACAGACGGGCGGTTATCTCCGAGCTTTCTATTTTTACCGTCCTCGTATATTTATCCATTTTTTAACCTCCGAAGGTCAGTTTACTATTTCCACCTTGACCTCTTTTTCTACCGCTATATTCTCAAGCGTTGTTACCTTCGCCCGCAGAACGTATGCGTTATCCACGATCTCACCCGAAAAAGATTTACTCAAGACCTCAGCATCGGGGCAATCGCCGAAAACGGTCTGCCACAGAACGCGAATTGCCTCTTCCTCTGCCTGTTCCTCGGTCATTACCGCGGTCTGCGAGGTATACTCCTCATAGGTGACCGTGCGGATACCGAAGGGCAATTTTCCAAGTCCTAAAAGGTCGAAATATTTTACTACCTCTATTGTATCACAACTTGCATATGAATTTCCACTATTTCCAAAAAATTTTACTTCTTTTTTAAAGAAAATAAGAGATTTTTTTATTTTTTGCTCTCCCGTGTACACTTTTTTATCATATTCGAGAGGAATTTCTATCAAATATTCTTTTTCACACGCTGCAAATACCTTTCCCTCCGACCTAACAAAACGCATAGGTGAGGTATCCGTACCGTACACTCCGCTGACGAGAAGCTGTCCTTCACTCACCGCCTCGCCAAGCTCCACACAGACGTCCCCCTTTACCTGAAAAAGCTCAACTATTTTTCCGTTCTTCGCCGCCACCAGATTGGAGCATACGTAATCAGGTTCTATCTCCGCACGCTGAACCTCTCTTACCTCCACCTCTGCCACCGTTCCGATAAGATTGACCGTTATCCACGAAATGTCGTCGGAGAGAATAAGAAATCTGTTTTCTACGCTGTCCACGTCCACCTGCGACAAGAGTGTTCCAACCCCCACTCCACACTCCTCAAGAGTGCTTATTATCACTTCGTCAGGCACATTTTTGTTGCCCGTGATCTTCACGTCCCATATAACACGCCCAGAAAGAAATATACATAAAACGACAGCAATTCCGCCGACGACCAATCCCCACCGACGAAAAAGACCGCCTAACAAAAAGGGCGTTCCTCTTTTTTTCTCTGTTTTTATCTCTATTGAAAGACTGTCGCATACGGCTATAGCTCTGAAATAGGCAGCCGCACTCAAACGAAAATATCTTCGTCCGTTCCGCTCTCCCATATCGTGATAAACCATTTTTCGCAGCGAAAAAGCATTTATGAGCCTTAATGCGTCCTCTGTGGATACGGATATAACGGAATAGCCTACGATAAAAAGCAATGGGTGTATCATACTTCCTCCTCAAAGGTTACAGTATCAATTCTTCCGTCTATAACGGCAGCACCGACGTGATAAGCAGTACAGCAAAGCCGTCTGCCCTCTATTTTCAATACGCCTTTTCCCACTTGTATTCTGATAACAGCATCCGTATACGTCAGCATTTTTCCTCCCCCTCTCACCGTCACCGAGTTTCTCCCCCTTATTTCCACAAGCCCCTCCCCCAAAAATGCGTCGGGCTGTATGTCGAGAGCATGACACAACCTCTCCTTTATATCTCTTTTTTCTCGCTTATCCATAGGGTCAAAATCCTTTCTTTGGGGCATATTCGCACCACCGTCACAGTAAAATTTAGCAAACGGCTGCTTTATATTTTATGTGTACGGAGGCAAACAAATGACCTTCACCTCAAAGGAATATTCCCTTTCACAAAAAATAAAAAAGCCACTCCGAAAAAGATTTGGAGTGTGCTATATGTGTATATTTCTTCTGATACTTTTCTTTAAAAATTCAGATGCCGCCTCCATATGGGTAACACGGGGACTTGAGCTTTGTGCAAAAAAGCTTATACCCTCTCTTTTTCCTTTTATGGCGTTATCCTCTCTTATAGTTACCAGCGGTGCGGGAGAAAAGATATTCAAAATATTTGAACGTCCGATATGCCGCTTGTTCGGAGTGGGCAAAGCCTGTTGCTCCCCCATAATTCTCGGTTGGTTATGCGGCTTTCCCGTGGGGGCAAAATGTGCGTCTGAGCTTCTTTCAAACTCAGATGTCACCTTGGAGGAATACAAACGCATTCTTTGTATTTCAAGTACACCCAGCCCCGCCTTTCTCATAGGTGCGGTGGGAGGCGGAATGTTGGGAGATACCGCTGTCGGCGTACTCCTTTACGCCATATCTCTTGTATCCTGCATAATAACGGGGTTGCTTATAAATCTTATAGCAGGAAGTGTGCAAACACGTCAGACCGCCAAAACAGAGCCAAACACCTACAGCTTTGCCGTTTGCCTCACCCGTTCGGTCACCGAATCCTCGGTAAGTATGCTTTACGTCTGCGGCTTCGTGGTGTTCTTCTCCGCATTTTTGGGAGCTATGGAGGGTGTGCTGTCATTTATATCTCTCTCCGAAACCTGTACGGCAATGATATTCTGCTTTTTTGAGCTGACCTCGGGAATCTCCCGACTTTGTGCCTTTCCCTCTCCGTCCTTACCTCTTATGGCTATGGCGGTTGGCTGGTCAGGTCTTTCGGTTCATTTTCAAACCGCCGCTATGTGTTCCGCAGAAAAGAGAGGTTTTGGTGCATATCTCTTGTCACACACCGCAAGAACTGTACTCTGTGGCGTGCTTGGACTGATTTTTCATATCTTTTATAACTGACAAAAGGACTTGGCTGTAAAACCAAGTCCTTTTTTTTGCAAATTCATCTTCAATATCCCACCGCAAGACCGAACAGAAGAATACCCGAGGTGAGCAGAAGATTTAGAAGCTGGAACTTCCAGCTCCACTTAAACCAATCCACGTAGCTGGTATCCGCAAGTCCAAGACTTATCAGAAGTGCGGGATTGGTGGGATAGAACACGTTTGAAAATCCGTCACCGAAAGCAAACGCAACGATACAAAGCTGAGCGGATATGCCGAATATCTGTGCTATGGGAATTATAAGCGGTATAAGCATAAACGCCTTTGCCGAGCCTGACGGAATAAAGAAGTTTGCTATAAGCACCACAAGATAGATAAAGAGTATTATACTCCAACGGGGCATAGTCTGAGCAAGCTCAACCACCTCGTGAAGAAGCGTGTCCATCACCCTTGCCTCTTCAAGCGTATACTTGATAGAGGACGCCATAAGTATCATCACCACAGCGGGCAATATACCAACCACACCCTGCAAGGAGGTCTTGCCCAGCTGTCCTCCTCTCATTCCGCAAACGAGAGTAGAAACAATACCCGCAAGTAAGAACATTACCGCAACGATTATCATCGTGTAGTCCTGAAGTGCGGTTATAAAGCCTGAACAAAGTATAACGGCAATTCCCACACCGAGAATAGAAACAAAGCACCAAAGACCTTTGTCCATTTTTACGTCGGCAGTAAAGACTTCCGCTTGGTTCTCTGTGTCTACAGGCTTTTCTATCTTCTTTGCGTAAAGGAAAACAAAGCCAAAGAGCAACCCATATATAAGTACAAAGGACAAAATACGCATCCAAACTCCCGAGAACATAGGAAGTCCCGCAAGCTGTTGAGCAACTCCCACGGTAAAGGGATTGCAAATGCCCGAGGCAAAGCCACAGCCCACCGCCAAAAGGCTCATTCCGATACCCGTCAGCCTATCCCAGCCAAGTCTTACGGCAAGAGCTACCACGAGAGGAACGAGAGGAACACATTCCTCAAACGAGCCTATCATAGCTCCAAGAGCCATAAAGAACAGCATTATGAGTGCCATCAAACGGTAACGCATATGTCCGAAGGTATAGGACAGCTTGTCCAGCATATATTTTATAAGACCGCATCTGTCAAGGCTGTTGAAAATACCGCCTATTACAAGTAAAAATGCGATAACCGCAATCAATGCACCGCTTCCCGCCGCACCCAGCACCAGCACGGGTGAGAGCAACCATTTCCAGAAAGGGATACCGCCCTCAACGTGTGAAAATCCGCCTTCCGTATCAATTACGGTATTTCCGTTTGCGTCCTCAATTCGAGGATACACACCCGACGGTACGACAAGCGTGATAACGTAAGTCGCCACCATAAGTATAAATATAACCACTATCGCGGTTATAAAGGACTTGACTCCGATACCAAGTCCCTTTTGTTTTGAATTATCCATAAAATCTCCAAAGAATTCGTTTTAGTACAACTGCTTATTCTTCAAGGTCGTAAGGTCTTGAGCAAAGACTGGTTTTCTTACATTGTGGGCATTTCAGCAATGCCTTATCTTCACCCATAAAAACCAATTTACCCTTAGGAGCATAAAATCGTGATCCGCAGTTTGGACAAACAAAGGGCTTGCTTGCCGCATCGCTTAAAGTTTGCCATATTCTCGCTCTTATCCCTATTTGTTTAATTATACCGGGCAAAAGAATAACAACAAAAATCAATCCAATAACAACGTATCCCATACTGCACCTATCTGTACACTTTATAATATTACTTTATAATATTATACCATATCCGACAAAAAAAGTAAATACCAAATTACGCTTGACACATATTCGTTTTAATGATAAAATTAAAGGAGCTGACATTACGTAAACAGACGAAGTGGGACTAATTTGCCGTCACTAACAGCAATTAGCCCCACTCCGAGAGTTTCGCAAAATGGAATAACC
>JAZOUQ010000110.1:0-13610 GCA_045658185.1 Eubacteriales bacterium | reverse complement strand
GTACCATATCTTCGTTGACCGTTTTTACGCGGGCGAGGGTAAGGTCGGCGAGCGCGACGACGTAATAATCAACCCTGATTGGGAAAACGGAATTATGCAGTACCCCGAAAAGGCGGGGGACAAGCTTGCGAACAACATGTTTTACGGCGGTAATCTTTGGGGAATTGCCGAAAAGCTGCCGTATTTGCGTTCTCTCGGAGTGGGTGTTATTTACTTAAGCCCGATATTCAAGGCGTACTCAAACCACAAGTACGATACGGGCAATTACCTTGAAATTGACTCCATGTTCGGCGGTGAGGCGGCTTTTGAAAATCTGCTCAACAAGGCGGCAGAGCACGACGTTCGCATCATTCTCGACGGAGTTTTCAACCACACGGGTGACGACAGCCTTTATTTTGACAGATACGAAAAATACGGAAAAACGGGTGCATATTCAAACCCCAATTCGCCGTTCAGAAATTGGTTCAGGTTCAAGAGCTATCCTAACGAGTACGAAACCTGGTGGGGTATACAGATACTTCCCAAGCTCAATCATACCGTGGACGAGTGCCGCAAGTATTTTACGGCAAAGGGCGGCGTTGCCGATAAGTATATAAAAATGGGAATCGGCGGTTGGCGTCTTGACGTTGCCGACGAGCTGTCGGACGCATTCCTCGACGAGCTTCGCCAAACGGTAAAAGCATCGTCAGGCGGCGACGGTATTATTATCGGAGAGGTATGGGAGAACGCGGCAGAGAAGATCGCCTACTCACGCAGACGCAGATATTTGAGAGGGGCACAGCTTGACAGCGTTATGAATTATCCCTTGCGAAACGGCATACTCGCACTGCTTATTGACAAGGATGCGGTGATGCTTGCGGATATTCTTAAATCCATATATGCTTCCTATCCCAAGTGCGTGTGTGACAGTCTTATGAATTTACTTGGTACTCACGATACGCAAAGAATACTTACCGTGTTGGGTGACGGTGGCAAGGATATGTCCGACTATTCCAATAAAGAGCTTTCCACCAAGCTTCTTGATAAAGCCGACAGAGAAAAGGGAATTGCACTCCAAAAGTTGGCGGCTACCGTTCAGTATACGGTGTACGGTGTACCCTCCGTATTTTACGGCGACGAGGCAGGAGTGGAGGGCTATCACGACCCATTCTGCCGAAAGACCTTCCCATGGGGAAGAGAATGTGAAGAATTGGTTTCGTATTAC
Source organism: Eubacteriales bacterium (assembly GCA_045658185.1). GTDB lineage: Bacteria > Bacillota > Clostridia > Oscillospirales > CAG-272 > HGM12713. The sequence continues at coordinate 12,406 of JAZOUQ010000110.1, read as the reverse complement.
AGACGGCTTGGTAGCATCAGAAACGACTATTCCTTGTTTGTTGACGGTGAATTTTGCGTTGAATATGCCCAAGATGCTGTTATTGCATATAGCAGATATGAGGGGGAAAATAAGATAACCGTGATAGTAAATGCTTCAGATGAAGCTGTGGAATACGGTTCAAGCAATAAGGTCGACTTGCTTACGGGCAAGCATTATTCGGGCAGACTTGCTCCGCTTTCTGCCGTAATATTGGCATAAGAGGGTTTTATGGGACTTTTTAAGAGAAAAAGCAAAAATCCCGACAGCAAAAAATTCCGTCGGGAAATGGCGTATGCTGTTAGCGGACAGCATATAAAATACGTTACCGAGAACAAGGACGGAGTGGACGAAGTGGTAGGACGCAACGGAGGTTTAAATATCCGCAACGACGAGTTTATCGTGTATGCATCCGCTGATGTGGTGTTCCGTTGCCCGATTGACGATTTGCAGATATGGGAGCTTATGTCCCGTGACGGCGTGGTGCTGACAGGTCCCGACCTTGAGCATGGCGGTGTGGAGCGAACGGTCATCGCACATTACGTTTACTATAGGAAATGATTATGGATAAAGTGTTTATGAGCGAGGCTCTGCGACTTGCAGAGTTTGCCGCACAGCTTGGGGAAATTCCCGTGGGAGCTGTGGTCGTACGTGACGGAGAGATAATAGGCAGAGGATATAATCAACGAGAAACCAAGAAAAGTGCGATTTTGCACGCGGAGATCATAGCAATAGAGGAAGCGTGTCGCACCATTGGAGATTGGCGGCTGACGGGATGTACCTTGTACGTCACCCTTGAGCCTTGTCCGATGTGCTCGGGTGCGATAGTCAATTCAAGAATTGATCGAGTTGTTTTTGGAGCAACCGACCGAATGGCAGGCTGCTGCGGAAGTCTTATCAATTTCAACGCATATCCCTTCAACCACTCGTTTGAAATCGAAAAGGGAATATGCGAGGATCAATGCCAAAAGATATTGAAAGACTTTTTTGAAAAGAGAAGAAATAAAAAAGGTTGAGTTCAAATGAACTCAACCTTTTTATACGCAATTTACTTTTTCATAGCAACGGCGATCTTCGCCTTAGCCACAAGATTTTCAACCGTTATGCCGTACATTTCCATAAGGGGCGGAACTTTTCCGGAGTGACCGAATTTGTCCTCGATACCGAGTCTGACAACGGGAACGGGACAGCCCTCACATACGACCTCTGCAACAGCAGAGCCAAGTCCACCGATAACGTTATGCTCCTCGGCGGTAACGATAGCACCAGTGGAATGAGCCGCATCAAGAATAATATCCTTATCAATAGGCTTTATAGTAGCTATGTTTATAACGCGAGCACTGATACCTTCGGCTTCAAGCACCTTTGCAGCCTCCATAGCCATACTAACGAGCATACCGGTAGCAACGAAGGTAACGTCCTTACCGTCTATCATATTGATACCCTTACCGATCTCAAACTTGTAATTGTCCTTGTCGTAAATTGTGGGAACAGCGTATCTTCCAAAACGGAGATACACGGGACCTACGTAGTTGATAGCCGCCTCGACAGCCGCTCTTGCCTCAACCGCATCTGCAGGGTTGATAACTATCATACCGGGGATAGAACGCATAAGAGCAAAATCCTCAATACACTGGTGGGTAGCACCGTCCTCACCGACGGTAATACCTGCGTGTGTAGCACCGATCTTTACGTTCAGGTTAGGGTAGCAAATGCTGTTTCTAACCTGCTCAAATGCACGGCCTGCCGCAAACATAGCAAAGGATGAGGCAAATACAGTCTTACCTGCAGCAGCAAGACCCGCCGCAACACTCATCATATTGCCCTCGGCAATACCGCAATCGAAGAAACGCTCAGGGAATTTCTTTTTGAAAACACCCGTCTTGGTAGCCGCCGCAAGGTCAGCGTCAAGAACTACAAAATCATATTTATCGCCAAGCTCGGCAAGTGCGTTGCCGTAGGCTTCTCTTGTTGCAATCTTTTCAGCCATAGTATCCTCCTTACATAGTTGCCTTTATCTCTGCTACAGCCTGAGCGTATTGCTCGTCGTTGGGAGCAGAGCCGTGCCAACCAACCTGATTTTCCATAAAGGAAACGCCCTTGCCCTTAACGGTCTTTGCGATAATTGCGGTGGGCTTGCCCTTAACGGTTTTCGCTTCATTGAATGCCGCCTCAATAGCGTTCCAATCGTGACCGTCTATGGAAATAACGTGGAAGCCGAATGCTTCAAGCTTCTTGTCGTGGGGAGTAGGGTTCATAACCTCTGCAACAGGACCGTCTATCTGAAGTCCGTTCCAGTCGAAAATAACGCAAAGATTGTCAAGCTTGTAGTGAGCGGCAAACATAGCAGCCTCCCAAACCTGACCTTCCTCACTTTCACCGTCGCCTACGATAGCGTAGGTACGGTAGGATTTGCCGTCTATCTTAGCGGCAAGAGCCATTCCGCAGGCACAAGAAATACCAAGACCGAGTGAACCCGTTGACATATCTACGCCGGGAGTACCCTTCATATCGGGGTGTCCCTGAAGGAAGGAATCTACGTGACGGAGCTTTTTAAGCTCATCACGACTGAAAAATCCCTTTTCAGCAAGAGCCGCGTACAAAACGGGAGCAGTGTGACCTTTGGAGAGAACTAATCTGTCTCTGTCAGCCCACTTAGGATCAGCGGGATCAACGTTCATCTCAACAAAGTAGAGATAAGTGATGATATCGGCAATAGATAGAGAGCCGCCGGGGTGACCGGAGGCCGCCGCATGAACTTCCTCGAGGATATCGAGTCTGATCTGAGCGGCTGTTTTTACAAGAGAATTGAGCTTTTCGTTTTCCATCGAATAAACCAGCCTTTCTTTTTTTTATGACAAATATTTTTATGACAAATATATTGTATAACGTTTATTAAAGCTTGACAAATCCAAGCTTTTTCTGAACCTTACCCAGTGTACGACGAGCATAATACGATGCTTCCTCAGCACCCTTCTTCATCAAGGCTTCAAGATATGCCTTGTCTGAAAGCAGCTCGTTGAATTTCTGCTGAACGGGAGCAAGTGCATCAGCACAGGCCTCGCCTACTGCCATCTTGAAGTCGCCGTAGCCCTTGCCGTCGAATTCCTTCTCTATCTCCTCCATATTCTTACCAGTGAAGCAGGAGTAGATAGTCATAAGATTATTTATACCGTCCTTGCCCTCAGCAAAGCAAACGCAGGTGTCGGAGTCGGTAACGGCTCTCTTAAATTTGCGGATTATAGTGTCCTTGTCGTCAAGAATGTAAACCACAGCATTGGTGTTCTCGTCGGACTTGGACATCTTCTTGGTGGGCTCTGCAAGTGACATTATCTTCATACCCGACTTGCTTATTATAGGCTCGGGAATAGTGAACGTATTGGGGAAGACCTGATTGAAACGCTCAGCGATGTCACGGCAAAGCTCGACGTGCTGCTTCTGGTCGATACCTACGGGAACAACGTCGGTCTGGTAGAGCAGAATGTCCGCTGCCATAAGCGTGGGATAGGTAAACAATCCGGCGTTTATGTTGTCAGCGTGCTTTGAGCTTTTATCCTTGAACTGCGTCATACGCGAAAGCTCACCGAATCCCGTGAAGCAGTTGAGTATCCAACCAAGCTCCGCATGCTCGTGAACGTGAGACTGAACATAGAGCGTATTTTTATCAGGATCAAGACCGCAGGCAACGTAGAGAGCGAGGGTTTCATACGTGCGGCGGCGAAGGTCTGCGGGGACTTGACGAACGGTTATTGCGTGTTCGTCAACCACGCAGTAAAAGCATTTGTATTTTTCGGAGTAAAGAGAGAAGTTCTTTATAGCTCCGAGGTAATTTCCAATGGTAAGATTTCCGCTGGGCTGAACACCCGAAAAGGAAACAAGTTGGTCGTTAAACATTTTTTCTCCTAAGTTTTTCCTCTGTATATTCTAACATATATTATGATATCACAAAAAAGGCAAAAAGTCAACCTACTTTTATTGACTTTTAAAAGAAAATGTGATATTATAAGATTAATATAAATTTTAAGGAGTGTTGATATGATAAAACACGTTGTAATGTGGAGATTTAAGGAAGAGGCAGAGGGAAGAACAAAGCTAGAAAATATGGAAGAGCTTAAAAGACAGCTTTTGGCTCTCGTTCCTCTGATCCCCCAGATAAAGAAGATGGAAATAGGCTTTGATATCACACATTCGGAGTTTTCCGCTGATTTTATGCTGACCACCGAATTTGACAGCGTAGATGATCTTAAGATCTATGCAGTTCATCCCGAGCACCTGAAGGTTTCAGGCTTTGTTAAAAACGTTGTGGAATCAAGAATAGTTCTTGATTGCGAGATCTGAGGAGAAAATTATGATACTCATTGAAAGAACGTCGGTAATGAATTTTGAAAATGCCATAAGAGGAGCAAGAAACCCACTTAACAGCTGGGCAAGAATGGATAGCTCTTATGACGAGAATGGGGAATTTGTATTTGGAGAGAACGACCTTGGACTTGCGGGTAAGCTTGCAAGAGCAGGAAGCGACCACCGTAAATTCTTGCGTATGATCTTCGTTTCCGTTGATATTACCGCTCCCCTTTATTGGTGGAAGGAATTTGACACCTACAAGGTAGGCACGGTTGCTAACTCCTGCTCGACCATGCACAAGATACACGCAAAGGCGTTTGAGAGAAGCGATTTTTCCTGTGACAGACTTGACGAGGGTGGACTTAAAGCCCTTGATGCTCTCATAGAATACCTTGAGGCGGAAAGACAGAAGTTCTGCGATAACAAGGAGGACAGACAGAGCTGGCACAATATGATACAGCTTCTTCCTTCAAGCTACAACCAGATGAGAACCGTAACGCTGAATTACGAAAACCTCATAAATATCTACTACGCAAGAAAGAGTCACAAGCTTGCCGAATGGCACACTCTTTGCGATTGGATAATGTCGTTGCCTTACGCAAAAGAGCTTATTTGTATCAAGGAGTGACAAAAAATCGGTTATTTTGTAACGAAAAAGTTAAATTTAATAAAAAGTCCCGAAAATGCTCGTTAAACTATTGACGAAACAATATAAACATTATATAATATACATTAATCGTTGTTGTATGATGGCGAGAAAGTAAGTTTTATTTTATTACGGAGGTTCATAGAGATGAACAGAGTTTACAATTTTTCAGCGGGCCCTTCCATGCTTCCTCTGGAGGTACTCGAAAAAGCAGCAGCAGAGCTTGTTTGCTACGGTGAGTCCGGTATGTCGGTAATGGAGATGTCCCATAGATCTCCGGATTATGAAGCTATAATAAAAGAAGCAGAGGCTATGCTTCGCAAGCTTATGAATATTCCCGACAACTACAAGGTGCTTTTCCTTCAGGGCGGTGCGTCCACACAGTTTGCGGCAGTACCCCTCAACCTTATAGGCAGAACGGGTAAGGCTGACTACGTAGTATCGGGTCAGTTCTCGGGCAAGGCATTCAAGGAAGCTCAGAAGATGGGCTATGACGTAAAGTGCATTGCAACCACCAAGGAGGACAACTTCGACCACATTCCTACCGTTACAAAGGATATGGTTCGTCCCGATGCTTCCTACGTTCACGTATGCTTTAACAACACCATTTACGGTACTAAGTACGGATATATTCCCGACACAGGCGACGTTCCGCTTGTAGCTGATATGTCCTCTTGCATCATCTCCGAGCCTGTTGACGTAAGCAAGTTCGGCGTTATCTACGCAGGTGCACAGAAGAATATGGCTCCCGCAGGACTTACTCTCGTTATCGTAAGAGAGGATCTCCTCGATTACGCTGATCCCAAGATGCCCACTATGCTTGAGTGGAAGACCATGGCAGAGAACGGCTCTATGTACAATACTCCTCCTTGCTATACTATCTACGTAGCAAAGCTCGTTTACGAGTGGATACTTTCCCTCGGCGGACTTGACGTTATGAAGAAGATGAACGAGGAGAAGGCAGCAGTTCTTTACAACTACCTTGACAGCCAGAGCTACTACATAGCTCCCGTTAAGGCAGACAGCCGTTCTATGATGAACGTTACCTTCGTTACGGGTGACGCTGATCTTGATAAGAAGTTTGCATCCGAGGCTGCTAAGGCAGGTCTTAAGAACCTTAAGGGTCACCGCTCCGTTGGCGGTATGAGAGCTTCCATCTACAACGCAATGCCTAAGGCAGGCGTTGAGAAGCTTGTTGAGTTCATGAAGGCGTTTGCAGAGGCAAATCCCAAGGCGTAAATCTAAAAAAATCAAAAGGGCGTGGAAGCACCACGCCCTCAAAAAATAGAGAGGTATCTTTAAAATGAAAAATATTCTTTGTCTTAATAAGATCGCTAAGATCGGTACGGATAAGCTTGATCCTGCGGCTTACAACGTAGGCACAGAGGTAGCTGATCCCGATGCTATAATGGTTCGTTCCGCCGCTATGCACGATATGCAGTTCGATAAAAAGATGGTTGCTATCGCAAGAGCAGGTGCGGGTGTAAACAACATTCCCGTTGACCGTTGCTCTGAGGAGGGTATCGTAGTATTCAATACCCCCGGTGCGAATGCAAACGGAGTTAAGGAGCTTGCAATCTGTGCTTTGATGCTTGCATCCAGAGATGTAGTTGGCGGTATCAAGTGGGCAAACACTCTTACCGAGGACGTTGCAAAGGCAGTTGAAAAAGGCAAATCCCAGTTCGCAGGCGTTGAGATCAAGGGCAAGACCCTTGGTGTTATCGGCCTTGGTGCTATCGGAGGTCTTGTTGCTAATGCGGCTGTTGATCTTGGTATGAAGGTCGTAGGATGCGACCCCTTCCTCAGCGTTGACGCTGCTTGGGCGATCGACAGCAGAGTAGAGAAGGCAGCAACCTTTGAGGATGTATTTAAGGTAGCTGATTACATAACTCTTCACGTTCCCGCAACCAAGGATACCAAGGGAATGATCTGCGAGAGCTCCTTGGCAATAATGAAGGACGGAGTTAGAATTATCAACCTTGCACGTGCTGACCTTGTTAATGCGGCAGACGTAAAGGCAGGACTTGCAAGTGGCAAGGTGGCGGCTTACGTTACCGATTTCCCCACCGAGGAAACTGTTGGTGTTGACGGAATAGTTGCTATTCCTCACCTTGGTGCATCCACCGCTGAGTCCGAGGACAACTGTGCTGTTATGGCGGCTATTGAGCTTGACGAGTATCTCAGATACGGTAACATCAAAAACAGCGTAAACTTCCCCAATGTAGCAATGCCTATGAGTGGTGACAAGAGAATTTGCGTACTCCACGCAAACGTTCCTAACGTTCTCTCTCAGATAACCACCATCGTTGGTGAGGTGGGTGCTAACATAGAGAATATGATGAACAAGTCCAAGGGTGACAACGCATACACCTTGGTTGACATCACAGGCAACGTATCCGATGGTGTTATCGAGAAGATAAACGCTATCGACGGAGTTGCAAGAGTAAGAGTTATCTAAACTAATAAAGAAAAGCCGAGAGAATTTAATCTCTCGGCTTTTTGTATTATTAAAATCCAAGTGTACTTAAAAGCTGATAACGCACGGGATTTACGAAGGGGTAATCCCCCGAAATTAAAAGAATAGTATCATTTGGAAGAGAGTCAAGTGCGGTCTTGACCAAGGATTTCACCGTTTTCACGGGAACTGTATTGCCGTCGGAGACTGTCTTTTCGTCGGGGTCAAAAACGATAACCCTTTCAATCTCATATCCCCGCTTTTGCAGAACGTTGACGTAATCATCAACAATGTCGCCCAAGGGCAGACAAACACGAATTTTGTTTCCCGTGATGCTTTTGAAATCTGCAAGAGAGTCGCTGACCGTTTCTATGGCAACCTTGGTGTGTGTGCTGTCAACGATGATAAGAGGGGAGAGGGAAATGACCTCGAATTTTGCAGGTATTTTTATTTTGCTTATACCTTGCTCAACGGCGTTTTGAGGAATATCAAATCCCTTTCTCAACAGCATATCCACCGTTTCAAGCACCAAAACTGCATTTGATACCTGAAATTTTCCGCAAAGTCCCAATTTGTAAGAGTTATCCTTGTAGGTGAACTCCGTTCCGCCGAGTGTCATTTTTTCAATAGATATTTTGTTCTTTGAAGGAAGAGTCAATCGGCAGTTTACAGATATACAGGTGTCGGATATTATCTTGTACGCGTCGTTATTCTGCGGTGAGCTGACTATTTCCTGAACCCCCTTGAGAATATATGAGCGTATACGGGATATTTGATTTGCATTGTCACTTGGTATCGTGCCACAAATAACAGTTGCAAAGGGGGGGGGAAGAAAGCGAGAGGGATCTTCTCCAAAATGGTCACATTCAATTATGTAAAGGTCACAGTTGTTATTGCGGAATGACAGCAGGGCAACGGCAAGTAAAATTTCAGCTTTTGTCAGGGACAGAGAAAGCTGTGAGGATAACGCACGTATCTGTGCGGTAAGCTCTGCGAATTCATTCATCGACAAACAGCTTTTTCCAATGTATATATTCTCTCTGGGCTCATTACGCAACGGCATTTTCAGACAGCCTACGCAATAACCCGCCGCCGACATAATAGACGTAAGCATTTCCGCACATACTGTTTTTCCGTTGCTTCCAGCAAGACGAAGATATTTTATACGCTTATGCGGATTTCCCAAAGCATCGAGTATTGCAAGAATATTGCTTTCGCTTTCATGCTTGGCGTCGCACGCGGAGCTTATATATTTTTTTGCATTAAGATAGGTCATAAAAGCCGCATCCTTTTTTATCAAAAATGGTATTTATCGGTATCCTCGCCCAAAAGAAATTTCTTTGCGGCAATATATTCCTCAAGAGCCTTTTGTGCGTCTTTGGAATACTTGTTGAAACCTTTCTTTTTTACAGCACGAAGCATAATGTTTTTAGGTGTTTCATCGGGATCTATAAGCTCAAGTGCCGCAACCGAATATCCTTGTGCCTCCAATCTTTTTAAACGCAGAGCGTCGGTTGCCGCATCACACAGCTTTTGACGGAGCATTGAATAGTCTGTAATAAACGACAGGGCGTCGCAGTTAATAGAGTGGTTAAGCTCGTGGTGACAGCAGGGAGTGGAAAGAATAACGTCAGTATTCCACTCTGCCGCCTTGGTGAGAACTATATCGGTTGCAATATCACAGGCGTGAAGGGAGATAACAAGGGAGGGCAGCTCGTCTGTTGCGTACTCGTTTATATCGCCGCAAACAAATTCCAATCCATCAAAGTTAAGCTCACGTGCAATCTCGGAACAATGCTTTATAACATCGGGCTTCAGGTCTATTCCCGTCATTCTGACTTGATATTTTTTTATATTTGCAAAGTAATGATAAACGGCAAAAGAGAGATAGCTCTTGCCGCAACACAGGTCGCATATTCTTATCTTTCCTTCGGGCAATCTGTCCTCAATATCGCGGACAAGCTCAAGGAATCTGTTTATCTGTCTGAATTTAGAGCGTTTTTTATCGTAGACTCTGCCGTTTTTATCCGAAACGCCCAGATAAATGAGAAAAGGCTCAGAGCCGCTTAATATATAGTTCTTTTCTTTGTTGTTGGTAGCCATTACAGGTGATGTTGCTTGAACGGATTCTAATTTTTTTATAAGCTTATCACCGCCGAGCAATATTCTTTTTCCCTTGTTTGATTCTCTGTATTCACAATCTCCTGCGGTTGTCAGTACGTTGATCTGGCAGAAATTCTCGCTTATCTCAATAAGCGTAGCACAAGCTTGACTGTCCAATCTTACGTTCTTATGAATAGCTTTATTATCCGCTTGAAAATATTCAACCTGTAAACACAGATCTTCTCCCAGCGTTATGAGAGAGGCAACTGCTTTTACTGTTTCCTTGTTTTTTGATTTGGAGAAAACCGCCTTGCGAAGCACACCTTTCTTTGCAGAAAGGAGAATGGCATCAGACAGTTCCAATATAAAATTGGGAGAATTTTGCATATTACTTATTATCCTTTGAGCTTATTTGGTTCGGGTCAACGCTCTTCTTGAAGGAAAACTTGCTTTCCTTTCCTTCTCGCAGACGTTTGAAATTCTCACGGTGCTTGTAAAGCAGAAGAACGCAAATGAGAAGTGCGGACAATATGGCATAAAGCTCACAGCCACCGTTGAAGATGGAGTCAATGGTGTTGAGAATGAAAGGATACATAAGGGCACACATTATTGAGCCGAGAGATATGTATTTGGTAAACGCTACGATTATGACGAATATAAGTATGACTACGACAAAAACGATAGGATTACACATAAGTATGGAAACAGCTGCTGTTACAACACCCTTTCCTCCCTTGAATTTGTAAAACACGGGAAACATATGACCGATAACACAAGCAACTCCTGCAATGTAAGCTCCGCTATGTCCGAATACCGCATATCCTACGATAGCAGCTGCTACGGCTTTCAGGGCATCACCCAACAAAGTAAGAGCGGCAGCCTTTTTTCCGTACGTACGCATCATATTTGTCATACCCGCGTTCTTGCTTCCGTAATTTCTTATGTCTTGCTTGTATGTTTTTGCGGAAATAATTATAGCAAAATTCAAGCTTCCGAGAATGTAAGACACGCAAATTATGAAAAGATAAGCCACAGCCATAACTAAAAGCTGTGTGTTTTCTCCTTTAGGTGCAAGTTCATTCACGTATTTTCCGATAAAACCTAATTTAACTATCTGATCAAAAGTCATTGTAAAAAATCCTTTCTTGGATATTAGTCGTCTTTAATTGCGTTATAAAGTTACACATTACCTATTTTATTATACATCTTAAGATTAAAAAAGTCAAGAAAAAAAGAGCTGTTTTACAGCTCTTTTATCATATTTTCCTGAGAATCAGAGGTCTGTTTTTTCAGAAAATCATTTTTTATCACGCTTACGCACTCTATGACAAACATTGTCAGCAAAACGATGGTGTGTGGCAAGAAGAACTGAGTGATGATAAGCGGAGTGAACAATAGGAACAAAAACAGCCAAAAATAAAGCTTCTGCTTGAATTTCGGAAGCTCGTCATAATGCCGCAGAAATTCCATAAAGGGAAGAATTGCGAAAACAAGCACGTAAAAATAAGATATTGACGGAATAAGAATAACGGTTGCGGTTGCAATAATGTATCTTGAAAGATTTGAGGTAGCGGCAATAGCAATGAAAGTGGCTACTGCAAACAACGTCAAAAGACATACGAGGTTAGTTATCTTATATAGTTTGAGTGACTCGGGCTCATTGGTGAATATTCGGAATATCTTATAGATCATTGCTGTAAGGGACATGTTGTTACCTGCATCAAGACGAACCTGATTTTCGGAAAATCCCGCAAGATTGTTAACGAAATATTCCAAATCTCCCAAGCCTCTCTTAAACATCAGAAAAGAGGAGAAGAATCCGCAAACGGAGTAAACTCCAACGCGGAATGACGCGAAAATCTGCTTTTTGTGCAGAAGAAACACACCGAAGAAAAGCGGATAAATTTTTATAAGACCCGATATGGCAAGACATATATATCCTACCTCGCGAAGCACGGGATTTTCACTTTTGTAGAGTGTTAGGAACAATATCAGGAAAATAAGTGCAAAATAAATAGTATTCCCTCGCATCACCGCATACACAAACGGTGCGGAGCAAAGCACGATTACGGTGAGTTTTATTCCTTGTACAGCGTCAAGTTTGAATTTGTATATGAGAGCAAAAACAACGGCTGCAGAGCAGATCACAAAGAAAAGAACGATAGCTACCCAAAATTCAGGGTGAAGCACTATTGCCGATGTTAGCTCATCTACTGTAAGAATACTGTTGGAATACTGTGCGAAAGCACTTTTACAAATGAGAGCAAAGGGATACAGTACGGCAATCGCAACAGGAGGATAAGACGAATCCTCCACAAGATACGGACTATCCTCAAGCGATACATTCATTATGTAAACGAAGTCGGAAAAGATTCCAAGCAACCAATCGGAGTCGTGTATTCCCGCGGAAAGTGAGGCGTATGAGTATACGTAATACAAAAGTGCCGCCAACATTGAGAGAAACGTTGCTCCAAGGATACTGAAAAAGAATATATTCAGAATTCTGTTTTGCTGAGGAGAAAAGGGGACAGCTCTTGAAGAGTTGAGCCGCTTCGTATCCTTTTTAGCATTGATTTCGGAATTCATAAAATACTGCCTTTCACAAATAATGTAAAGCGATAAAACTTAATTACTTAATTGAATACATTATAACATTTATTCTTAATTATGTCAATATTTATTTGGAATTTGACCAATACCCACTTGATAAACGGAAGAAAAAGTGATATAATATTTAAAAGATTTGTGAGGAGGACAGATATGCCTCGTTTTTTTGTAAGACAAAATCAAATAGAAGATGGAATGATCAAGATCGTGGGTGACGATGCCCATCATATTGC
>JAZOUQ010000109.1:0-12715 GCA_045658185.1 Eubacteriales bacterium | reverse complement strand
GGAGTGAGCAGTCTGAGGCGGACGCCCAAGGGATAATTTGTCTTTATTTTCTTCTGATATATCTCACAGCCGTTTACACAAAGACGGTAGTAAAAGTCGGGAAGCTTTACCGAGTCAAGGGAAGAGAACAGCGATTCGGTTGGGCGGAGAAGAGCCAAGCGTTCTTCTGTTGTCATCTGCTCCAAGGCTTCGAGAGTAACAGCATTTTCGATAGCAAAATCTCCTGCTGCAACTCTGTTAAGCGTTGCCATTACACCGCCGCAGCCAAGTGCCGCTCCTATGTCGGCACACAGAGTGCGTATGTACGTTCCCGATGAGCATTTGACCGTCAGCGTATAGTCGGTTGGGTTATCCGTAGCCTCTGCGGTCAACGAATATACCGTTACAGGTCTTGCCTCTCGCTCTACCGTTTTGCCCTCTCTTGCAAGGTCGCAAAGCTTTTTGCCGCCAACCTTTAGGGCACTGTACATAGGCGGGATCTGTAAAATATCTCCGCGAAATTGGTCAAGCACCGTTTGTACCTGCTCCGCAGACGGAATATCCTTGCTTTCGGTCAGTACGTTGCCTGTTATATCTTCGGTATCGGTAGTAATGCCGAGGCGAAGAGTGGCGACGTATTTTTTAGTATCGGCAACCAGATATTCAGCCGCCTTTGCCGCCCGTCCGATAAGCATTATGAGTACGCCCTCGGCAAGTGGGTCGAGAGTTCCCGTATGCCCAACTCTTTTCGTTCCGAAAAGACGGCGTATCTTGTATACCGCGTCGTGTGAGGTAATCCCTGTGGGCTTGTGCAGGATCAGTATTCCCGAAGGCTCTGACGTTGTTTTCTTGTCTTCCATATCAATCAATAATTATCTCGTCAAGTGATCTTTTGGGAACGTAATGAACGTTGTTTTCATCTCTGTAATAGGTAACGCGGTCCTTTGCCTCGACCATTACTACACGGTCTTGGGGAATACCAAGACCTAAGAGTAATACAGGTTCAAGGCTTGAGTCAAGCTTTAGCATATCGCGTATCTTCTCTGCCGCCGCTGATCCTATAATACAACCGCCAAAGCCGTCCTCTGCGGCAGACAGCATAACGGTTTGTGCCGCAATTCCCACGTCTATCATAAATATGGGCTTTAAGGGAGCGACGGTGGTGTCGTGGCAGATAACTATAAACGCCGACGGACCGTGTCCCTCGGGGGGGAGCTTTATCGATAGTGATGCCGCCCAACGAGTGAGGGGCAGAATCTCTGCCACACCCTCGGGAGTATCTATTATTTTGTATTTAAGCGTTTGCAGATTCATCGCCGCGGGAGAGTGAGATGCGTTGAGAATCCACGCCTCCAGTCGTTCTCTCGGAATAATGACACCCGATTTGAATTCTCGGTGGCTTCTGCTTTTATCCACAAGCTCTTTAAACATATGCGTATCCTCGCTTATTTAAATCTTGCCCACACGGAGCAGATGGGAGTACCTTTGTCGGAAAAGTTCTTTTCGTACTCTGTCATAACGTTGTTTTCGTTTTCGGGAGTAGAGTGAAGGTCGCGGGTCTGCCACAGAATTTCCATACCAAACGCCTCTATTTCCTCCAGCGTAAAATCGAAAAGTCCTACGTTGTCAGTCTTAAGACGGAGAATACCGTCCTCCTTGAGAAGCTCCTTGTAGATCTTCAAAAAGTTAGAGTGTGTAAGACGACGCTTTGCGTGTCCCGACTTGGGCCACGGGTCGCTGAAATTCAGATAGATGCAATCAAGAGAGTGGGGCTTTACGTTCTCATAAAGCTCCTTTGCATCACCGATAATAAAGCGAAGGTTGTCATTCGGTCTTTCTTCGGCTCTGCCTTTCGCCTTTTCAAGGGCGATACAGCATACGTCCGCAACTCGCTCTACGGCAACAAAGTTTACGTCCGTGTATTTTGCCGACATACCGCAAGCAAAGTTACCCTTACCGCAGCCTATCTCCATATGTACGGGCAGACTGTTTGGGAACACTTGGTCAAAGCCTTCCTTTAAGACCCCGACGTCTTCTATAAGAAGCTCGGAACAAGCGGCAATACGCTCCGCTCCGTGCTTTTTCTTTCTCATTCTCATAGGATCACCTTATACGTTGAAGCGGAAGAGAACTATATCTCCGTCCTTCATAACGTACTCCTTGCCCTCGCTTCGGTAAAGACCCGCCTCACGTGCGGCGTTCATGCTTCCGCACTTCTGCAGATCGTCAAATGAAACTATCTCCGCACGGATAAAGCCACGCTCAAAGTCGCTGTGTATCTTACCTGCAGCACCCGGGGCTTTTGTTCCCTTGGTGATAGTCCACGCTCTTACCTCCTGAGGACCTGCGGTGAGATAGCTGATAAGACCGAGAAGGGAATAGCTTGCCTTGATAAGTCTGTCAAGACCGCTTTCCTTGATTCCAAGATCCTCAAGGAACATAGCCTTTTCCTCGCCCTCAAGCTCCGCGATCTCTGCCTCAAGCTGTGCACAAACGGCGATAACGCCAGCCTTTTCGCGTTCAGCCTGAGCCTTAAGTGCCATATAGTCCTCGTTGTCCACAGGCTCGTCTCCGATCTCGTCCTCGCTGACGTTGGCTACGTAAATAACGGGCTTCATAGTGAGCAGAGGAGTGTCGAAAAGATATTCTCTTTCGGTTTCGTCAAGATCCACCTCACGTGCACACTTTCCGTCGGAAAGTGCGGTGTGGAGCTTTTCAAATACTGCCAACTCTGCCGCAAGGGTCTTATCTCCCTTCATAGCCTTTTTGGTGCGGTCTATACGTCGCTCAACCATTTCTATGTCGGAGAAGATAAGCTCCAGATTTATGGTTTCAAGGTCACGAAGCGAGTTGATATTTCCGTCAACGTGAACGATATTTTCGTTTTTGAAGCAACGGACAACGTGAACGATAGCGTCCACCTCACGAATGTGAGAAAGAAATTTGTTTCCAAGACCTTCACCCTGGGACGCACCCTTAACAAGTCCTGCAATGTCAACGAACTCAATAACAGCTGGGGTGTATTTTTCGGGGGAATACATCTCTGCCAGATAGTCAAGTCTTGTGTCGGGAACTGCAACCACACCTACGTTAGGCTCAATAGTGCAGAAGGGATAGTTTGCCGATTCTGCTCCCGCTCCCGTAAGAGCATTGAAAAGCGTACTTTTTCCCACGTTGGGAAGTCCTACTATACCAAGTTTCATATATGTTTGATCTCCTTTAAATTTTACTTATTTAATAAGAAAAGAATTTATATCAAGATATTATACCATACTTATCTTTTTATTTCAATAGTTTGACGCCAAATTAAACCAATGTTTATACGCAAAAAGCTTTTTTATATTACTCAAAAAGCAGAATAGTTGCGGTTTATGGCAATATTGTGTATTTGAAAAATATCAAAAAGAATGTATAATAGAATTGTATAGTTAAATAGCACACAGAAAAATAATTTTTTGAGGTTTTTAGTATGACAGATCAGATTTTTGTAGAGAAGGCAATAGCACGCAAGCGTCCTATGATACATACGGACGTTACCCCCAAGAACGCGGTGGTTATCGAGGAGGATGTCAACGCATTTCAGGGATTGAAGGCTGTTCCCGTGGGTGAGCCGAGCTTTCCTCTTACTATGAAGGCTGGGGATTCCGTTATTCTTGATTTTGGAGATCACTGCGTGGGATATATGAATTTCACCTTGGATAATTCTCCCACCACCAAAATCGTGGATTCGCCCTGCATGCTCAGATTTTCATTCGGCGAGTTTCCGCTTGAGCTTTGCCGTACTCCCGAGGAGTATGTGGGAACGCTTGGAAACGGCTGGGCACAGACCGAAATTAAAAAGGTGATCTTTGCTCCTTACACGGGTGCTCTTGAAAGAAGATATTCCTTCCGTTACGTAAAGATAGAACGCATAGACAACGCAAAGTATGATATTCGCTTGTCCGATATATATGCAGATTGCGTTTCTGCCGTCGAGCTTGACAAAGCACCTGCATCTCCTACTGACGATGAGCTGCTCAAGAGCATTTACGATATGTCGGTAAAGACACTTAAGGAATGTGAGCAGGACGTATTCGAGGACGGTCCTAAGCGTGACCGCAGACTTTGGATAGGTGACCTTAGACTTCAAGCGGTGGTGGATTACGGAACGTTCCGCAATATGGCACTCGTTGAGAGATGTCTGTATCTTTTTGCGGCGTACAGACAGAAGGACGGAAGGGTAGCTCCCTACGTTTTCCCCGACTCTCCTCCTTACGTTGACGGTTTCTTCTTCTCGGACTACTCGCTTTTCTTTGCTACCTGTCTTTACGACTATGCAAAAGCGGGTGGAGATATGGAGATCGTTAAGGAGCTGTATCCTACCGCCAAGGAGCAGATCGAGCTTGGCAAACAGCTTCTCCAGAGGAACGTGAATACGTTTATCGACTGGTGCCCCGGCCTTGACAAATCCGCGGCGGCTCTCGGAGTGTTCGTTTACGTGCTTCGTCAGTACAAGGAGCTGACGGAGATGTTGGGCTATCCCACGGAGGAGGTAGTTGAGCTTATCGATAAGGCAACTGAAGCTCTTATGAATTTCTATTCCGAGGATGAGGGCTTGTTCGTTACGAAAACGGGACAGATATCCGTTCATTCTCAGGTATGGGGAATTCTTTCGGGTGTTCTGTCTGCCGAGCAGAGTCTTAAGCTGGCCGAGCGTATTGACTCGCTGGACGTAGCCTATACGCCTCGCACTCCATATATGATGCACTACTACATAGAGTCATTGTGGAGCGTAGGACTTAAGGAAAAGGCTATGCACGTAATACGCGGCTATTGGGGACAGCTGGTAACCTTGGGACTTGATTGCTGTATCGAGATATTTAATCCCAAGAATCATATGGAATCACCCTATAACGCCCCCGAGATAAACAGTGCTTGTCACGCTTGGAGCTGTACTCCCGCATACTGGATACAGAAGTATTTTAGCGAAAAATAAACATAAGTGGCTGAGTCATGGTGACTCAGCCACTTAACAAGAAGCGAGGTGTATTTATGAAGAAGTCAATATTTTTAGACCATATAATAACCGCCGCAGAGCAGTGCGGGGCGTCGGTTGATGATATGATACAATATGCCGCAGCTTTAGGTTTTGATGGTGCTGACGTAAAGTGGAGCATTAAGGAGTCGCCTTGCCGCGAATACGTCTTAAGATATGCCGAAAAGCTTAGAACATCGAATATGTCCGTTTCCTGCGTTTACCGTTACTGTCTACTTGCAAACGGATATTCGGAAGCCGATATGCGAGATTTTTTTCGTACCTTAAAGGAAGCAGGTTGCACACAAGCTATGATAATCCCGGGCAAATACAAGGAGAACAGAGAGCTTGAAGCGGCGGCTATCGTTAAGAGCCTTAATGAGCTGTGCGATATGGCGGAGGAATACGGTGTCAAGGTGACCACGGAGGATTTTGACTCCGAAAACGCAGTTATAAGCGGAATTAAAGATGCAAATTATTTTCTCGAAAAAGTGCCAAAGCTTGGTTTTACCTTGGATACGGGGAATTTCATCTGCTTCGGTGACGATCCGCTTGATGCTGTCAAGGTATTTGGCAACAGAATAACCCACGTTCATCTGAAGGACCGGTCGTATACGCCTTTAACGGAGGGGGACGGCAAGGCTGAATTTACAGGGCTTTATTCCGCACCTCCCGGAGATGGCTTTTTGCCCATAAGAGAGTGTATAAAGGAATTGCAAAGCATAGGCTACGACGGATTCGTTACCGCAGAGCATTTCCTTGCAAGTGATATGAAGGAATACATCAGACGTTCAGCAGATTTTCTTAAAAACGTATTATAAAGCAGAAGGGACTTCGCCGTCGGCGAAGTCCCTATTTATTCAAACTAACAGCATAACTGCGGTAAGTATAATCAGAAAGGCGAAGTTAAACAAGGAAAATTTGAGTATGTATTTGCCCGTGCCTGCGGGGTCGTGTTTTGAATATTCTCGGAAGGTTATAAGACTTGCAAGAGAGGATATGAGCGTACCCACGCCTCCAATGTTTACAGCAACCAAAAGGTCACGGTAGTTTTCGGTAAACTGTGAAAGCAGAATTGCCGAAGGCACGTTACTTATAAACTGACAGGACAGCGTTCCCACAAGCAGAGTGCTTTTATCAAGAAGAGCGGAGAAGAGATTGCGCACCGCCTCTATTCTCGCCATATTTCCCGAAAATATAAAGAAGAATACAAAGGTGAGAAGCAGACCGTAGTCTACCATTTTGAGTGCTTTGCGGTCAGCGAAAATAAGGATTGCGGGAATGATGATAAGTCCTATCCAATAGGGTATACCTCTGAAAACTATGGCGATAGAAAGAGCAAACAGCAGAAGATATAGGGTTGCTCTTTTGGGATCAAGTCGTACCTTTTCGTCGTCAAGCTCCAACGCCTCGGGTTTTACGAACAGTATACAGCACAGCGTTATCAAAGCAATAGAAAGGCAGAAGGGAAGGAACATTATCCCCATAAACTCTCCCGTTGGAATGTTGAATTTGGTGTACATATAGAGATTTTGCGGATTGCCAAAGGGGGTGAGCATACCGCCTAAATTTGCGGCTATGTTCTGCATAATAAAGGTAAATGCAATATATTTGTCCATCTTGGTTTTGGTCAGAACGAAATAACCAAGCGGTAAAAACGTCAAGAGAGCCATATCGTTTGCTATCAGCATAGAGCCGATAAACGTTATGTATACGAGTGCCAGAACACTCATACGGGCGTTTTTGAAAAGACGGACTATCTTTCTTGCCATGATATAGAAAAAGCTGATGTTTTTCAAAGCACAGACTACCGCGAGAACGCAGAAAAGACAGGTCAGCGTTTTGTAATCAAAATACCCGAGATACTCCTTGTCGGGCGGTATGATAACGCTTGTTATGACGGCGGCAAAAAACGCAATTACCGCCACCGTGTTTTTGCGAATAAAAAGTAATAATTTGTGCTTAAACGTGGGTTTGTAGAAGGATGTCATAACGTTCCTTTCGTGGTGTGAATTGATTTATTGAGAAGTTAGTTTTCGGCAGGATTTTCGCTACCTTTTTGAAAAAAGGTAGCACCAAAAACTTTACTCGCAAAAATGGTTTGGCTTTAAGGCATAGTCTGTGCTGTCATTTCAAAATCTAAAATACAAAAAGGGATTATATCCCGAATCTGCGAGATAGCAAGTGCAGAGAATAAAAGAAATAAGTGAAAGAGCATTTCTGATTCCTTTTGCCCACAGCACACTTCTTTGCTTTATCCATCTAAAAGCTTTAGATGCTAACGGAGTACAGCCGACCGCCATTATAATGAGAAATGGCAGATTGCGTCCAAGCTCATAGAGGAAGTCGCTGTCAAAGAGAGGACAGCCGATTCCGAATAGGTTGACAAAATACACAAACGGACTTTTAAGTCCGTCAGCGGCAAATATCAGCCAGCCTATCAGTATTAAAAACAGTGCATATATATGACCTGCGAGAGCAGGTGTTTTTTTTATTATTTTCAAAAGAAACAATTTCTCAAATGACAGGACAAGGAAAAAGTAAAGTCCCCAAAGAAGAAAATTGAGTGAAGCTCCGTGCCATAGTCCCGTCAGTGACCACACTGCTAACAGATTGAGGTAGGTTCTTGTTGTACTGCGTCTGTTTCCGCCAAGCGGGATATACACGTATTCACGAAACCAAGAGGACAGAGTGATATGCCACCTTCTCCAAAAATCCGTGATGCTTCGGGATATATAAGGATAGCGAAAATTTTCGGGGAAGTTAAAACCGAAAATCCGTCCAAGTCCCCGTGCCATATCCGAGTAGCCCGAAAAGTCAAAGTATATTTGAAAAGCAAAGCCAACAAGTCCAAGCCAAGCACCAAGGACGGTCGCTCCTCTGCCCGAGAGTAGCACGGCACGCTCCCATATCAGCCCCGCACCGTTGGCAAGAAGTACCTTTTTGGCAAGACCCAACGAAAAAAGAGAAAGGCCGTCGGCAACGCCCTTGAGCGTGTGCCGTCTGCTTGATAGCTCTTGCTCCACCTCGGAGTACCTGACGATAGGCCCTGCCACAAGCTGAGGGAAAAGAGAAACGTAGGTTAGAAAGGTCAAGGCGTTTTTCTGTGCCTCAACCGTTCTTCGTCTGACGTCAAACACGTAGGACATGGCTTGAAATACGTAAAACGATATTCCGACAGGTAGCTCTATGCCAAGTGGTTCAAGTCTAAGTGCAGAGAGCAACGGGTCGAAATATTTGAAGAAAATGAGTATGCCTACGTTGAAAATGACCGCTAAGATAATCGCCGTATCAGCACGTTTTGTTTTGTTTTTTAATATCTGTGCTTCAATAAATAGACCAAAGCCCCAATCCGCAAGTGATACGGCTAAAAGCAGCGGCAAAAGACGGGGCGAGGCTATGCCGTAAAAAATCAGACTTGCAACGAGTAATACGGAATTTTTGCCGCCTTTCGGTACGCAAAAATATGCAAAAACCGTCAGCGGCAGAAATAGGTACAAAAATTCAAAAGAAGAAAATAACATACCAAACCTCTTTGCTTTTTATGTAAACAGACAGTTTGGTGTTTCGGAAAGTTAGTTTTTCGATAGGTTTTCGCTACTATTTTACATAATTCTAACATAATGGAATTTTTGGGGTAGTGGCCCCCAAAAATTAGCGGGAGCAGTGCTACAAATGACAGCACAGATTATGCCTTTAAGTCAAGCCATTTTTGCCAATAAAGTTTTTGGTGCTACCTTTTTTCAAAAAGGTAGCGAAATTTTTCAACACAAATCTATCTTTGTATTCAAAACCTCTTGAACGGCACACATAATACCTATCTTGCCGCTTTCGTAGGTCAGACCGCCCTGAAGATAAGCGGTGTAGGGAGGACGGAGAGGACCGTCAGCGGAAAGCTCGATGGACGAGCCCTGCGTGAACGCACCCGCCGCCATAATTACCTTGTCCGCGTATCCCGGCATTTCCCAAGGCTCGGGAGTAACGTAGGAATCAATGGGAGAGCCTGCCTGAATACCGCGACAGATAGCACAAAGCATATCGGGGGAATGGGTTATAATTGCCTGAATTATGTCGTATCTCTTTTCGTTCCAAGCGGGTTCGACGTCAAAGCCAAGACCGTCCTTGCCGAACATATACGCCGCAAGGTGAGCAGTTTTTATAGCTTGTGCGGTGGTGTGAGGAGCGTAGAAAAGTCCCTTGTAAAGGCTCTTGTTCTGACCGAGAGTTGCTCCCACCTCAAGTCCGCAGCCGACCGAGGTAAGTCTGTATGACGCAAGCTCCACAGCCTTTGCCGTTCCCGCAATGTATCCGCCCGATTCTGCCATTCCGCCACCGGGATTTTTGATGAGTGAGCCGATTATCATATCAGCTCCCACAGCCGTCGGTTCACGGGTTTCGGTAAACTCACCGTAGCAGTTATCTACCACAACGTACACGTCGGGTTTTATTGAGCGTACGAACTCAATAACACTTCCAATATCGTCAACGCTTAAAGTCTTTCTGTTGAGATAGCCCTTGGAGCGTTGAATAAATACCACCTTTACTCGCTCACCCTCATCGGTAAGAACACGACGAATGGTATTAAGGTCAAAGTCGCCTTTGTCCGACAGGTCAGCCTGACGGTATTCCACGCCAAAATCCTTGAGTGAGCCGTTACCTGCCACGCCGCTGTTTCCTATAACCTCGTCAAGAGTATCGTAGGGCTTGCCTGCGATTGAAAACATTATATCACCGGGACGAAGCAGACCGAAAAGCCCGATGGTGAGAGCCTGAGTTCCGTTTGCGATGCTGTGACGTACAAATGCCGCCTCAGCTCCCATAACGTCAGCCCATATCTCATCAAGAAGCTCTCTGCCACGGTCATTGTAGCCGTATCCGCTGGTGGGGTTGAAAACCGCCTCGCTTACTCTGTGTTCCTTGAATGAATCCATTATTTTCTTTGTGTTTTCAAAGGATATTCTGTCTATCTCGGCAAAAATATCCGCCAAATTCTTTTCTGCCTTCGCTACGAGCGAAAGCACCTTTTCTGAGTATTCCATTATTTTCTCTCTCTTAATCTTAATTTATAAATTCAACCGCAATATCGGCACACGCCTTTGCGTCCGCAAGGTCGCAGACCTCACTGCCCGAATGGATATAGCGAGTGGGGATAGACAAAGCACCAACTGCCGCACCGCTTCCCGCAAGCTGCATGGAGGCGGTATCTGTTCCGCCAAAGAGCAGTATCTCACGCTGATATTTTATCTTCTTTTTTTCTGCTATATCACAAAGTGCGGTGATTATTTCCTCGGAGCAAATGACCGATGCGTCCTTTATCTTTATCGCCGCACCGCCTCCAAGCGAGCACGCCATAGGCTTTGCAGAGGGTGTGTCGCCCGTGGCGGTCACGTCAAAGCAAAGTGCCACGTCGGGAGCTATCGCAAACGCAGCCGTTCCCGCACCTCGACAGCCAACCTCCTCCTGAACGGAGAACACGTAATAAATATCGTCCGCAGTTTTCTTATCCCACAAACGCTGAGCAATGTCAAGAAGAACCGCACAGCCGACTCTGTCGTCAAGCGGTCTGCCGCAAACGCGACTTCCCATAAGTCTGTCAAGCTTGGGAGTAAGCACGAAGAAGTCACCGATAGCCGCCTTTTTCTCCGCACTTTTTTTACTTTTCGCACCAATGTCTATATAGAAAACATCGGACTTGTAGTCGGCGGGTTTAACGCTGTCGTTGGGAACGATCGCACCCTTGACACCCTTTTCGGATACAACACCGCAAAATGCCGCCGCGGAAAAGGATATTCCTCCAACGGGAGCGACACGGAGCTGACCGTTATCCTCTATCATGGTAACGAGAAAGCCTATCTCGTCCATATGAGCCGCCATCATTACGCGTCTGCCGTTGCCTTTTTTATGAGCAATAAGATTTCCCAGCTTATCTACCGTTATTTCGTGGCAGAAGGGGGCGATCATATTTTTTATCTTTTCTCTTACGGCTTGCTCTCTGCCGGAGATAGCAGGGCAGAGGCAAAGCTCCTTGAGAGTGGTATAAATATTCATTTAAAATCCTCCGTTAAAGCGACTCAAGGAGAGATTTAAGCAGATCTCTCTGAGCAAAATAATCTTCTGTTGATGCAACGCAAGCGGGCGAGTGCAGGTATCTTGTGGGAACAGACAGAGCAAGCGTTCTTGCGCCGTCGGCTGTTTTGTGTATATGTCCCGCGTCGTTTCCGCCCGAAACGTATCTTTTAAGCTGTGCTTTAATTCCTTTTTTCTGTGACAGCTCCATAGCCTTGTTTACAAGCTCTCTGTCGTACACGGTAGATCTATCCATTACCGATACTACCACTCCGTTGCCGACCTCTGCCACCCTTTCAGATGGGGGGACGTCAAGCACGTCGGCAATAGCGGTGGTTTCAAGCACCACTGCAATATCGGGACGAATGGAGAATGCCGCCGTTTTAGCACCCGAAAGTCCTATTTCCTCACGCACAGTGAAGCAGAAATAAATATCAGCATTTGCGTTTATAGGGGACTTTACAAGCTCTCTTATTACCTCTATCATAGCGGCACAGCCCATACGATCGTCAAGTGCCTTTGCTTTGATAAGTCCCTCTCCGAACTCGTAAGTCTGCGAGTCAAACACGGCAAAGTCACCGATACGCACTCTTTCTTTTGCGTCATCCGCGTCGGTAGCACCTATATCTATATACAGCTTGTCTGTGGCTGTTGGCTTTTTTCTTTCCTTTTTGTCCTTGTGGTGTACTGCCTTTGAGGCTATCACACCTGCAAGGTCGCCACCCTCTGTGCGTACAGTCACACGCCGTCCTGCAAGAACTGACGGAGATATACCGCCAACCGTATCAAAACCAAGATAGCCGTCGGATTTTATGCAGTTTATCATAAAGCCCACCTCGTCCATATGGGCACTGACCATTACACAGGTTCGCTCGGAATTTTCAAGATCGCCAAATCTCATACGGACAAGAAGATTTCCCATTCGGTCAACCTTTTTATCAACGGCAAGACCGTCCAGCTGGTTAAGAACAGCTTCTCTTACGTCTGCCTCACAGCCCGACGGACCGAAGCAGTCGCAGAGTTTTTCAATAAGCTTTATTCCGTTTGTCATGACCACGCCTCCTCTCTGCGACCGTACTTGTCTGCAAGGTCACGGGAGCATATAAATTCTTTTATCAGTTGCGTCAAAGCTTCAACGTCACGGCTGTCTATTACCTCGTTATAGGTGTGCATAGACGCAAGAGGCAGACCCACGTCCACCACGGGAACGCCCATACGCACAAGATTAAGAGAGGTTGCGTTAGTTCCTGTGCTTGAGGGAGCGGCAACGGTGCAGTGGGCAATATCCTTGCTTTTGCAAAGAACTTCCACATCACGGGTAAAGGGTATATCGGTAGCCGCAGATATTGACAGCGAAACTCCCTCGCCAAGCACCACTGTTTCATATTCCTTGGTATCGGGAACACGGGCGAGGTTCACGTCAACAACCATAGCATAGTCGGGGGTGATAGAATACGCCGCCGCACACACGCCTCCAAGTTTGTTGGTTTCTTCCACAGCGGAGAGCAGAACGTATACGTCACAGGCGAGTTCTTCTGCGGGGGTATTAGCCACCGCCCAAAGAATACAAGCGGCACACGCCTTGTCGTCAAAGCTCTTTCCGATAAGCTTTCCACCAAGCAGCTCTCCGTAAATGGGAGCAAATCCAACGGGTGT
>JAZOUQ010000108.1:0-10414 GCA_045658185.1 Eubacteriales bacterium | reverse complement strand
GGAGATACCGTATTCCTTAAGAGCAGCGAGGATCTTCGCCTCACGTCTTTCATAACCTTCAAAATGTGCCATTATTATATACCTCCTTCAATTACTGCTTACGGGGATCTATGTACTTAGCAGCGTCAGCAAATCTGCCGTAAGTTCCCATAGACTTTGCGTATGCTTCGTTAGGCTCCATACCCTTCTTGATGAAGTCGGTCATCTTGCCGAGAGATACGAACTCGTATCCGATAACCTGATCGTTCTCGTCAAGAGCCATTCTGGTGCAGTAGCCCTCGGTCATCTCAAGGTAACGAACGCCCTTTGCCTTCGTACCGTACATAGTACCAACCATGGATCTCTCGCCCTTACCGAGGTCCTCCATACCGGCACCAATAACAAGACCGCCCTCAGAGAAAGCAGACTGGCTACGACCGTAAACGATCTGAAGGAACAGCTCTCTCATAGCAGTGTTGATAGCGTCACAAACAAGGTCGGTGTTAAGAGCCTCAAGGAGGGTCTTACCGGGAAGAATTTCAGCAGCCATAGCTGCGGAGTGAGTCATACCCGAGCAACCGATGGTCTCAACGAGAGCTTCCTCGATGATACCGTTCTTTACGTTGAGGGAAAGCTTACAAGCTCCCTGCTGGGGTGCACACCAGCCCACACCGTGGGTGTAAGCGGAAATGTCGGTGATCTGCTTTGCCTGAACCCACTTGCCCTCTTCGGGAATGGGAGCGGGACCGTGATCGGGGCCCTTTGCTACGACGCACATTTTTGCAACTTCTGCACTCATAGCATATTCGCAAGAAAATTCTTTGCTCATTTTTTTATCTCCTTTTGATTAAAAATTGACTTTTTTATTACAAGCTCTCAATGAGAGGCTTGATTGCTTCAGCGTAAAGCTTTCCGATATACTCAGCACCGTTTGCGTTAGGATGAACACCGTCGCCTGAGTAGAACTTGGGTTCTTTGAGCGGCTCTGCTACTGCAAAGTGCTCGTCAAGCGGAACGTAAACGTCAGCAAACTCTGCTGCGAGCTTGCGAACGATGGGCAGCACCGTCTTGAGATCCTCACGGAAGGCATCTGCGTCGGGCGACTCACGCAAGAGAAGGTAAGGCGAAAGAATAAGTATCTTCGCGTTCGACTCTCTGCGAATACGCTCGAGTATCGAGCGATAGTTTAGCTCTATTTGCGCGTCGGTGGTAGAGATTCTTGTGCTGCCGTGACGGTGCCAGATATCGTTGGTACCGATAAGAATCGAGATTATATCGGGCTCGAATGCAAGTCCGTCCGTATAAATACGGTCAAAGAGCTGACAGGTGCGGTTTCCGCTGATACCGAAATTGATAAATTCAAATTCAATCTCGGGATACGCCTCGCTGATAAGCGCTGCCGCGTACTTGGGGTATCCGCTACCCATATCGTGATAATTTCTCTTATCTCTACCTGCGTCAGTTATACTGTCGCCCTGAAAAACTATCTTTATTTTTTTCATTTTACGATCTCGCCGTAAACCGCACCGAACGCACAAGCGGCGTTAGACTCGTCGGTATCGATATGCATAGCGAGAGCAAAGTTGTCGTTAACACGAACTACAACGTCGTCGAAAATAAGAGGACGTGCGGTGTCGAGCTTAACCTTTACTATCTCCTTATCCGCAACGCCGAACACCTCTGCGTCAGCGGGAGTCATATGTATGTGACGCTTTGCGGCGATAACGCCCTCACAGATCTCTACTCTGCCGCAAGGACCTTCGATAACGCAGCCAACGCTTCCGTCAATGTCACCCGACTCTCTTACGGGAACACCTGCAAGACCGATAGTTCTTGCGTCGGTAAGAGAAAGCTCTACCTGATCTGCCTTTCTCTCAGGGCCGAGGATACTCGCCTTGAGTGAACCCTTAGGACCGATAACGGTTACCTTTTCTCCACAAGCGAACTGACCGGGCTGACTGAGGTCCTTCTTGTTTGTCAGAGCATAGCCCTTACCGAACAGAGTATCAACCGACTCTCTGGTAAGGTGTACGTGTCTGGCAGACGTTTCAACCAAAAAATTTGCCATGATAAATCACCTCTCGGAAAAATATAAATAATTTTGTAAGTATAATTATACCACATTTTTTTTGCATTGTAAAGATTTAATTCCAAGATTTATGCAAATAATATTAAAAATAAAACATTTTTTGAGGGGGAAAACCAAATGGAAGAAGAAAAAAGAAGCTCCGAGGGGCTTGACGATATTATAAAGAACGGCTCGATAGTAACGGAAAACTCGGAATGCAGGATACATTGTCTGTCGATAATCGGTCAGGTGGAGGGTCATTATATACTGCCGAGTGAACAAAAGGCGACCAAATACGAGCATCTTATTCCTCTGCTGGTCGCCATAGAGGAGAGCGAGGAGATAGACGGACTGCTTATAGTTCTCAACACGATGGGCGGTGACGTGGAGGCGGGACTTGCCCTGGCGGAAATGATAGCGTCTATGGAAAAGCCTACGGTGTCGCTGGTGCTGGGCGGAGGACATTCTATCGGAGTGCCACTCGCCACCTCGGCAAAGCGGTCGTTCATCGTGCCGTCGGCGACTATGACCATACACCCCGTAAGGATAAACGGCTTGGTTATCGGCGTACCTCAGACGTTCAGATACTTTGACGAGATGCAGAAAAGGATAATTTCATTTATCTGCAAACACTCAAAGGCATCGCCCGAAAAGGTGCGTGAGCTTATGATGCGTCCCGATGAGCTTGCCACCGACGTAGGCTCTATAATCGACGGCGACGAGGCTGTCAAGTGCGGTATCATAGATGAGGTCGGCGGTCTTTCCGATGCATTGAGGGCGTTGAAAGAGATGAAGGGTTAAGGGGATGCGGGGTCGCTTTTTGAAAAAAGCTCCGCAAAAACTTTATGGACTAAAATGGCTTAACTTCAAGGCATAGTCTGTGCTGTCATTTTCAACTTTCAATTTTCAATTTTCAATTCACACCCATCGTAGGGGAGGGGGTTCCCCTCCCGAAAATTAAAGAAACAATCTCGCCCAAACGGGAGCACCAAGGCACTCCCCTACCAACTAAATGAGTGCGAACACAGTGCAGCAAAACTAACCGTTGAGAATGCCTGTCCGCAAACGCACAAACATACGGCGACAATCAATGTTCGCACAAACATTGTCGGTAGGGGAGGGGCTCGCTCCTCCCGTGAATGAAAGAAACAATTCCGCAAAAAAACGGGTCGACGTCCTCGACGACCCGCAAACGCACAAATATACGGCAACTATACGGCGACAATCTATGTCAGAACAAACACCGTAGGGCGACGCTTTGTTTTTTTCATATTCTCCTTATGTTTTTTCTTGACAACAACGCCAAAAAAGAGTATAATAGTTGTAGTGTGATATATCACACAAATTTACACATAAGGAGTTTGTTATGGAGACTTTAAAGAAGATATTTCCGCTTTCTTTTAAGTACACCAAGGACGTAGCCAATCTCATCATCGGTATTTTGATCCAGCTCGTAGTTGGAATAATCGCAGGAGTACTTATCGGAATCCTCGCAAAGCTTCCCATTATCGGCATCATCGTCGGACTGGTTGGCGGTCTTATTGACCTTTACGTTCTTGCAGGTATCATCATTCAGATACTCGTATTCGCAAAGGTTATTAAGGACTGAAAAAACACCGCAAAATAAAAAAGCGTTCTATGAACGCTTTTTTTGCTTTTCCAAAAAAGCAGAATAGTTGTGTTTTTGGGCATATATTGATATTTTAATTTACTTTTCGATAGTGTATAATATATTGATGGGTAGTATCCCCCTATGCAAAATCAAAGGAGAACGAACAAATGAATAAAAACTTTAAAAGAGTCTTGTCGATGCTCCTGCTGGTCGTTATGCTGGTAGGCGTTATTCCCTTTAACGCTTTCGCGGCAACCGACAGTGGCGAGTACGATTGGCAAGGCAAATGGATATGGACTAATGATTACGTGCCAAGCGGCAAGGACGGTCAATGGGTCAACCTCAGAAAGACCTTTACCCTTAACAGCGTTCCCGCTGTTGCCGAAGCAAGAATATCCGTAGATTCCAGATATTGGATGTGGATAAACGGCGAGATGGCAGTATACGAGGGACAGCTTAAGGGCGGTCCTGATAAGCATTCCTGGTACTACGACGTTATAGACCTCACCCCTTATCTCAAGAAGGGTGAGAATACTATCGCGATCCTCGCTTGTTATTGGGGATTTCAGTCGGCAAGTGCCGTTCCTACGGGAAATCAGGGACTTCTGTTTGACGCAGTATTCTCCGCAGGTGCTTTGTCAGACGGCTCTACCCGTCTTATAAGTGATAACACCTGGCGTGTTCGAAAGGACCCTGCTTACAAAGCTCCCCCAGCAAGACCGAACGCACGTCCCGATGCGGTTGACGTTAAATACGACGCAAGATCCGCAGACGAGGGTTGGCAGGCGATAGGATATAACGATTCCGGCTGGAAGACGGCTACCGTGAAAAAACTCACCGCCTCCGATCCGAGAAACAATCTGGTTGAGCGTGCCATTCCCCATTGGAAGGTAGAGGAGCTGGTAACGCACGGTCCTAACGAATGGACTGTCGATCAGGTGACCCAGTTCTCTTCCCTCGATCTTCCCTCAAGCTACACAGTGACCGCAGAGGTACAATCCCTCAACAACAAGTCAATCGGCGTTGCCGTATGTATGAGCGACAAGGGACATTTCTATATGCCCCAGATACAAGGACAGAACAAAGCCATCAAGCCCCATAGACAAGATGGCAAATGGAAAACAGATTACACTCTTGAGGGCGGCACGACCGTAAAAGTTCCTCTCAGCCAAAAGATGACCGTTAAAATAGAGGTCACGGGTACTAAAGTAACTACCTATATAAACGGCGAAAACGTAGGTTCGTTTACCGACTCCACCCTCGCAAGAGCAGGTAGCAGCGTAGGTTTCCGTCACTCCTCGGGTGAAGAGCTGGCAGTATACTCAATGAAGGTCACCGACTCCACGGGAAAAACTCTGTGGGAGGACAACATCTCAGAGGCAGCTGCAGGCGACGAGATAACCTTCTTCAATAAGCTGTCGGGCGGCAAAGAACCTGAATTCAGGACAGATTCCAACGGCGACACGTATCTGTTCCTCAACGACAACGTAGTTATCGCGGGAGAGCAGGTAAACAACCCCAACGCAAATAAGATCTATTCATTCTATAACGCAACCAATATGCAGGGTACTCCCTACCTCAAGGTAAAGAGTAAGAACGGCGGTGAAACCATTCATATAACCTCCGACGCAACAAGACACGACGGCGGTGAGGCTGTTTCTCACTACTACGTCACCAAGAAAGGTGAACAGGAATGGGAGGCATTCAACTGGACTAACGCTTACCGCGTTGACGTCAACGTTCCCGCAACCGTTGAGGTGCTTGAGCCTGGATTCAGACAAAGCTCCTACGG
Source organism: Eubacteriales bacterium (assembly GCA_045658185.1). Classification (GTDB taxonomy): domain Bacteria; phylum Bacillota; class Clostridia; order Oscillospirales; family CAG-272; genus HGM12713. The sequence continues at coordinate 4,963 of JAZOUQ010000108.1, read as the reverse complement.
TGCGGAGCATACCGGTAACGTCACCACCGACAACGAGCTGTTAAATCAGCTTTACAAAGAAGCATACGACACGCTTCTCATCACTATGCGTGACACCTATATGGACTGTCCCGACAGAGAGAGAACCCAATGGTGGGGTGACGCCGTGCTTGAAATGCAGCAGGCGGCATACGCTATGGACGAGGACGCAAGATATCTCTACAAAAAGCTGTTGACTCAGGTAGTCGGCTGGTCAGAGGGAATGGACGGTTCTCTTCCCACCACACCCACCAATCCATCTCATCAGGAATTGCACGCACAGAGTGTTGCGGGAGTTCACTCCCTGTGGCAATACTATCTGTACTACGGTGAAACGGATATACTTGAATTCTGCTATCAGCCCTTCCTCGACTTCCTCAAGCTTTGGGAGGTAAGCGATACCGGTTACGTCACCCACCGCGGAGGTACTTCCGACTGGATAGACTGGGACGGAGAGATTGACGCCGGAGTTTCTGACCAATGCTGGTACTACATAGCTCTCGTGAATATGAAGAACGTAGCAGAGGTACTTGGAAAACCTCAGTCTGATATTGACTTTATCGTTGGTCGTATGACCCTGATAAAGGACAACTTCGACACCATGTTCTGGAACGAGTCAATGGGAGCTTATTACGCCAACGTTTCAAACGGTAAACCCGATGACAGAGCTCAGGCAATGGCAGTCTACTCGGGTCTTGCAGACCCCGCACATTATCCCCAGCTCTTGGAGATACTGAAGAAAACCCGAAACGCTTCTCCTTATATGGAAAAGTATATTCTCGAAGGTCTTTATATGATGGGCTATGCTGACGTAGCTATTGAGAGAACGCTTGACCGTTACGACGGTATGCTCAAAGACGGACATCCCACTCTTTGTGAGAGCTTTAGCTTCAGCGGTCTTAGCGGAAGCGGCAAGGGTACGGCTACTCGTAACCACGCGTGGACGGGCGGTCCTCTCTCCCTCTCCTATATGTATATCGCAGGTATAACCTCGACGGGTGCAGGTTTCAAGACCTTCCGCATTCGTCCTCAGCTGGGTAACCTGAACACCGTTTCGGCAAAGACCGAAACTATGTACGGTTTTATTACCGTAAACGCTACCAAGACAGCCCTCTCCGTAACCGTTCCCACAGGAACGACCGCAGAGATATGCGTTCCCCGACTTGAGGGTGCGACTACTATAAAGCTTGGCGGCGTTGTAGTCTACGACAACGGCAGACCCACGGCGGCACTCCCCTCCGGTGTTACCTACACAGGCGAGGATACCGATTACGTATTCTTCACGGTAGGTGCGGGAAGCTATTCCTTCACTATGGCAAACGACACGGCAGACACAAACAACACATTTACCGTTACCGCTACTACGGGCGGTACTGTTACCGTCAACGGCGTTAAGGTAGACGGCTCTTACACCCACACGGGTACGGGCAACGTTACCGTTGTTATGACTCCCGACGCAGGATACCGCGTTGGCACTGTAACAGGTTCACTCAACGAAAACATATACAGCACTACCGCTGTAACGCGTACGCTTACCCCGAGCGGCGGTGCTACGCTGAACGTCACCTTCGATCAGCCGATTGACAAGAAGCACGGCATCCTGATCGTAGATATGACCAACGACCCCACTTCCAACAACTCAAAGCTTAAAGGTATGCATTATGCATTCCGAGTGTTCGTCAACGGCGAAGAGGTATTTATGAAGCATTACATTCGTGACAATATGCTTTCCCTTCCCTATATGTTGACGGCAGAGGACGGAGAAACGGTCACCGTACAGATAAAACCCGTTGACGAGCGTAACTACGACGTATATCTTGGTGACGGAACAGGTAATATTTCCGACACGGCGACGTTTACCGCTACTTCCGATAGACGGCTTACCATAACCGTCGTTCAAAAAGCAACAGTAAATAAGCTTAAGATACAGAACGTTACCGCAACCAGTGTCTTAAGTAACTCAGAGGTTTGGACGTTGGATATGGTGCACGACGGTGTACGTGTTTCCAGCTCCAACGCCTACGGATACTCATCAAAAGGCTACGACTCGGCTACGCTCTCTACTCCCATAGAGCTGGTTATGGACCTTGGAAGCTTACAAGGCTTCAATCAGGTATCTCTCTATCCGAGAAACGCATTTGAATCTCTCACGGGCGGTGCTCGTTGCTTCCCGAAGGATTATACCATCTCCGTAAGTACAGACGGTGTTAACTACGCAAATGTAGCTACTGTTACAAATTCGAAAGATCCTCATATGCATCAGGTAACTCACAACTTCGACGACATAGAGGCACGTTACGTCAAGCTGACCGTGACCAAGCTTGGAGCACCTGAGCTTACCTCCAGTGCAAATCCCTACCGTTTGCAACTCGCAGAGATCGAGATAGCAAGGGTTTCCGAGCCCCCCGTTATCGTGGTTCCTCCCGTCGAAGATCCCGACAACAATACGGATACCACCGTAACGACACCAGATGAAACCACCGAAGCACCCGCAAAGAAGGGCTGCGGTTCTTCCATCGGTTACGGACTTGCGACCGTTCTCGTAAGCACGGCGGCGGCTTGTTGCTTGGGTAAAAAGGCAAAGAAAAAGGACAACTGATAAATAACAACTAACGGCTTCCCCTCGGGGAAGCCGTTGCTTTAAGACAAAGCAGGGACAACGGCTGACCGTTGTCCCTGTTATTTTATTTAAGTCTTGGGCTTTGACGCTACTCCGTGATAGCCAAAATCAGCCACCTTGATAAAGCCCGTGCTGTTGAGTGCGTTATCGTAAAACCACTTGCCCGTCACGTTCAGCATATCCGGTGTCCAAATACCGTTTGCAAGTGCGACGGTGTATCCGGTTGCAAACATCTCATGTGCCGTGGTGGTCGTAGCACTTGACTCGCCCGACATATATCGGAAGAACATAAAGCTTACGTCGTTTTCAAGCATAACGTTAAGGAATTTGTCAGTTTCCCTTATATCCCACGTCGTTTTGGTGGTATCTCCCAGGGGGATCTTCTCTGCCGAGCCGGGATTAAACTCCGTCACCACAACAGTAAGACCTGCCCTTATCGCATCGCTCAAACGCCAGCCGTAATTGTATTTCTCGTTGTTACGGTACTCATAATCGTACGGGAACTGAACAGGATAGCAATGGAAGGTGTACGCCACGTTATAGGATATCTCCGTCGTAATGGGATACGCTATGGGATCGTCGTTACTGTTATGCTCCGAAATATTTCTCGCATACATATTAGGCCCTGCTATAACAAGCCCCTGACTACCCTCGCCTCGTATCGCACGAATGACCGCCTCTTCAAAGCCTCTTATGTGCGTTGTCCAGCCGTCAGATCCCGGAACCGCAGGCTCGTTGCATACCTCGTATATAACGTAAGGATTGTCCTTGTACTCTCTTGCAACGATCGAGAACAGCTCGACTGCATGAGGCAGCATTTCCTTCATATACTGTGCGTGAGTGCCGCTTGGCACGTTACCCATGGACACGCCCCAGTCAACAATACAGTACATTCCGATAGAGGACGCATTGTTTATCGTTTGTCTAAGCGTGGCAAGAAGCTCCGCCTTCTTCTCCTCGCTCTGAGGCACGCTCGTTCCCGACCAATATCCGTCGCTTCCACCCGTCATAACGGTAACGCGAATACAGTTGACGCCCTCATTCTGCAATCTTGTAAGAGATGCAACACCGGTGGTGGGTGGGAGATCGGGCCAGCCCACGTTAAGCGTAACCACGCCTTTAAGAACGGTAAGATTACCGGCAAGATCGTACAGACGTCCGTTTTCGGTCATCAGCCAAGCGGTGTCATCAATAGCAGGATCGTAACGGTCAACGGTATATACCGCCGACGTTCCGCTCTGCGTCATCGTATATTTTTCGCCGTCAAAAGCATTGGCAACGAAGGTGTATTCATCGGTAAGTCCCGTGATCTTTACCGTCCAGTTGCCCTCGCCCTGCGATATGGTAGCAGAGGTGGGAGATACTCCCACGAACTCAGCCGAATTCTTGGTGACCTTTACGGTGTAGGACACGTTAGAAGTCTTATTCTTCAGCTCACAAATCACCTCGGATGGACGGTGCTTGAATGCGTTATCATAATCCTTCCAGACGATGTTCAATGCCGCTGATGAGGTGGTGTATTCAATTGGGTCGTAGGTCTTGGTTATATTGCTCGTAGGACCCTCCCAGCGTGCGGTAAGCACCGTGTCCTGAACGATATAGGTAGACGCAAGGTCAACCCTTTCGCCCATTTCATTATACCAACCCATAAAGTTGTATCTGTCACGGGTGGGAGTAACGGTTGACTCGTCGATAATTGCACAATCCTCTACGTACTTTGTTTCAATGAAGGAGCCTCCGTTGGTGTTGAACACAACTTGATATCCCTCACGTCTTGCGATACGCACCTCGCACATTCTCTCAATATCAGCTATTTTGTAAGTAACGTGAAACACGTTTGCTCCGACACTCAACGGCACGTTCATGCCGTCAAGCGGCTGTCCGTCCTTGGTGACCTTAAAATCAGTCCCCGACCCGATAAGCTTTTTAAGATCATAGCTGACAGTGTCGAACGAACAAACGTCCATGACCACCTTGTCGGGGGTAAGCTCCTCCGATGTTGTAGCGGAATCGGTTTCTTTTGGCTCGATTTCAGAATTATTACAGCTCACCGCACCCAAGCACATAAGTGAAACGAGCAACAAGCATATAAATTTTTTCATTTCCATACTCCTTTAATTTTAAGAATTTTTCTCCAATCGCTCCCACAAAAGGTCAGCGGTGGCGTATGGGTCAAACTCACCCCTCGGTATAGTCGCCAATGCTTGTACGTATCTGTCAAGTGCAGATGGTTTCTGGGCAAAAGACAGTATCTTCCTTGCCGCACGGCGAGAATTGGGAACGTACATCGCTCCCTTTACGTCCCTTACGTAATAGTTCTTTATG
>JAZOUQ010000107.1:0-1007 GCA_045658185.1 Eubacteriales bacterium | reverse complement strand
TTGTAAAGGCGGTAGAGGACGGTGCAATCCTTACCTCCGAGATGGAATTGTTCCTTTCTATGTGCCCTGCAAAAACAATAGGTGTTACAGGTAGTGACGGAAAGACCACCACAACAACGCTTACCGGTAAATTTCTGGAGTCAGCGGGCAGAGTATTCGTGGGCGGAAACATAGGCACTCCCCTGCTGGACAAGGCGGGTGAGATGACTCAAAATGATTTTGCTGTGCTTGAGCTGTCCAGCTTTCAGCTTATGTCGTCCTCCGCATCTCCCGAATACGTGGCAATAACCAACGTGTCACCCAATCACCTTGATTGGCACACCGATATGGACGAGTACGTAACCGCTAAGAAAAACATAGTGGGAAAGGGAACCAAGCGTCTTGTTACCAACGCGGATTGCCCCGCAACGCGTGATTTGGCACGGGAGCTTCAAGTGCCCCAGCTGTATTTGTTCTCCTCGAAAAAGACCGCCACCCAAGTTTTTGAGCTGTGTCCCGAATGTGACGTGGCTATCACCCTTGACGGAGATAATATTACAGTCAGCGACAGAAATACAAGCAGAGTTGTTCTCAAAACACAGGATATAAATGTGCCGGGTATCCACAACGTGGAGAATTTTATGACCGCCATAGGATTGACTTGGGGACATATTCCCACGGAATGCTACGGCAAGGTGGCGAGGGAGTTCTTTGGAGTAGAGCATAGACTTGAATTCGTCCGTGAGCTTGACGGGGTGAAATATTATAATTCCTCTATCGATTCCTCCCCGACGAGAACGGCGGCGGCTTTGTCTGCTATGAAGGATAAGAGTCTTGTTATCATCTGTGGTGGCTACGATAAAAATTTGGATTACGCACCTCTCGGAGAGGCTATCTGCGGTCACGGTCATATCCGCGGGGTGGTTCTCACGGGAGCGACTGCCGAGAAGATAGGCAGGGCGGTGGAGGGCTGTTCAGCCGTACACCCCACTCTTGTATATGAAAAGAGCTTTTTTGATGCGGTAAGC
>JAZOUQ010000106.1:0-2943 GCA_045658185.1 Eubacteriales bacterium | reverse complement strand
GGGAGGGCACTTATTGGGGACGCCTTGTTACCGACCTTGAAATGAACCTTTGCGTAGCCAACGGATGGGGAAGCGGACGTGTTTACGGCCGTCCCAACGCACAAAACCCCCCAAAAAACACCTTTGACAAGGTGATAAATTACCGCGACAGTGCCCCCGAGCGAGCAAAACAGCTCAGCCGAAACGACGGAACGTCGCCCGACCTTATACTTATGTATATGGGTATCAATGACCTGCATAGTAATGCTGTATTTGGCAAAACTCCCTTCGGAGGTCTTTACTCCGGGATCATGGACGCAACGCCCGACACCTACGAGTCACTCGTAAGTGCGTGTCTTGGCGAGGCACTTGCCAAGACGGATAACGGACGTAGGCTGTTGAACGAAGAGGCAAAGCCCACGTATGAGAGCTTTGAGGAGGCGTACGCACTCGCACTTTATATTATAAAAGAGAAGTATCCCAACGCAGAGGTCGTTTGCATTGGCTTGCAGAATAACGCGCGTGCCGCGTTTACCGTTGAAAAGCAGCAGAGGATAAACCTCATCATCAAAGCGTTGGCAGAGCATTTTGGATACGTCTATGCCGACCAGACGGGTGATTATTGCGAGATAAATACGGAAAATATGCACTATTACACTATGGACATTGGCTGTGTTCACCCCGACTCATACGGTCACGGGGCGATCGAACGCATGGTAATGAGATACCTTGCGGACAAGATCAAAAACGGCTGAATATAAATTTTCAGGAGGATTCTAATGAAAAATATCGGAAAAATTTTCTTGTCACTTTTGCTTGTGGCGTGCTTGCTCGTGTCGGTATGTGCTTGTGCTGTAAGCAACGTAGCGACTGATGCCGAAACGGATACCGAATCCGATACCACACCCGATACCACACCCGTTGCGGACGACGACGGTGAGGACGAGGTGGTTTACGAGGATAAGCTTGTAACCGAGAACTACCTTCCCGCAGACGTTCGTGCGTACTACGAGGACGTAATGTCCAAGGGTGACGGCGGCGGAGCAATCAAGTATTGCTTGGCTACCGACCATTCTCACCACGCATTTCAGGACGTAGCGACTATATCTAACTGTATTATAAAGAAGATATCCATAGCTGTTTACACCACCAAGGCGACGGATTCGAACGGTGACTTCGTGTTCTCGCTGTTCGTTCATAAGAATAGCTTCACAGGACTCAAGAGTGCCCCCCGTGCGTCAGTATAAGATAGCAATCAATGCCGCGGAGCATGGCTTGGAGGCTAACAAAACCAAGGTTTTGAAGTTTATTGACGTAGACGTAAGCAAGTACGCTATCAATCTGGGAGCGGACGAAACTCTTGCAATGTACGACTCGACCGACACCATAGTTCCTGCAAGAATGCTGGTATCTCACCCCACCAATTACGCAACGGAGAGAAGTGAGATCGCACTCAAAATTTGCGAGGAATTCCCTCAGGCACAGAGCTTTTACGCAGGTGTAGGCTCTTCTGCTATGACCTATCAGGCGCCAATGTTCCTCTTCTATGATTTTGAGTGGGAAAGAATATATACCGCCGAGGAGCAGAAGGCGGCAGCCGAGCTTCAGAAGGAATACGAGGAGCTTGTTGCACTTCTTAAAGAAAAGTATCAGGGCAAGACCGTTTCCATAATCGGTGACAGTATCTCCACCTTTGATAAGATATCCAATAACACCGATTACAACTCCACCATTGGAGAAAACCTTAAATATCATAACCACACAGGTAACCCCCACAAGTGGGAGAACACCTATTGGGGTAAGCTTGTAAATGACCTTGATATGACGCTCTGCGTAAACAACGCCTGGGCGAGCGGACGTGTTTACGGACGCTATAACGGTAAGACCACCAGCAAGAACGATAACAATAACGTAATAAATTTCAGTGACAGCTTGCCAAACCGTGCAACCCAGCTTCACCGCAACGACGGAACGACTCCCGACCTTATAATAGTATATATGGGAATAAACGACCTGACTAACAATGCTATATTCGGTCAGACACCCTTCGGCGGACTTTACGATCTGCTCAAGAACGCGTCTGCCGATAACTATTCGAGCATTATAAACGCATGGTTCGGTAACGTTCTTGCAAAGACAAGCAACGGAACGAAGCTGTTGGATGCTAATAAAAAGCCTATCTACGCAGACTTTGAGGAGGCGTATGCACTTGCACTTTACCTTATGATGCAGAAATATCCTAACGCAGAGGTTATGTGCTTTGGCTTGGAGGATAATGCTAATGCTGTGTTCAGCGACGCAAAGAGAGATAAGTTCGACCTCGTTATCAAGGCACTTGCAGATCATTTCGGAGCTACCTTTGTGGATCAGCAGGGAGCATATTCCGAGATAACCGCTGCGAATATGCACTATCATACCATGGATACGATCTGTACTCACCTTAATTACAAGGGGCACGCCGCAACCGAGCGTATGATACTCAGATACCTGGCTGACAAGGTCAAAAACGGCTAAAAATCAACAAAAAGGGCAGAAAATGAAGGTTTTCTGCCCTTATTTTCTTTGATGCCGATCATACCTCGTCAAAAGACTACATATTATATTATAATATAGTATTTTGCGAACGCAAAAAAATAAAAAGATAGCAGAATAGTTTCCAAAAACAACAGGATAGTATATGTTATATTGCTCTCATTTGTGATAAAATACTTGTGTATATCGAATTGTAAACCCTAATATTATACTTATAGAAAGGAAATTCCTGTATGAAGACGTACCAAAAACCCGAAATTATCCTACAGAGTATCAATGTTGCGGACATTTTAACTACTTCGTTCATAACCAGTGCTGGTGATGCAGTTGAGATTAAGTGGGAAGAGCTTATCTAAAAAACTCAAAAAATTTAAGAACTCAATTCAAAATTTAGAAAGGAAAACTATTAATTATTATGAGAAAGCATAGTTT
>JAZOUQ010000105.1:0-10864 GCA_045658185.1 Eubacteriales bacterium | reverse complement strand
ATTAACCTCTCAGTCAGCTATCGCTGACAGCTCTCCTAAAAGGAGAGCCTTTTTAAGCATACTGCAAACATATCAAAAGCCTCGCCCTTTGGGAGAGGTGGCACCGTTAGGTGACGGAGAGGGCTCGACAAATCCCAATTTGCCACACAACTCAAAAGAGCCCAGTCTGTTTTGACTCGGCTCTTTTTCTATTTTATCTGTTATTGATAAGCTTGGTGAGCTCAACGGGAGGAACGATCTTGCCGTCCTTGTAAACTCTCATATTACCCGAAGCGATCTCGTCGATAAGAACTACTTCGCCGTTGTTGTAGCCAAACTCAAACTTGATGTCCCAAAGGTCAAGTCCGATGGTTTTAAGGTCATCAGCTACGATCTTGGTGATCTTGAGGGTCTGCTCCTTCATATCCTCAAACATAGCGGGGGTCATAACACCGAGAACTGCAAGTCCCTCGCCTGTAACCAGCGGGTCGCCCTTCTCATCGTTCTTAAAGGTACACTCAACGTATCCACCCTCGATAGGCGTTCCGTCCTTTATGTACTCGCCGTATCTGCGGATAAAGCTACCCGTAGCTACAAGACGGCAAATAACCTCAAGTCCGCCGCCGCCCTGAGCCTTGCCAAGGCACTCTGCGGGAAGAACCTCCATAGTAGCCTCGTCAATGTTCGCACTAACGTAGTGAGTCTTGATACCTGCAGCCTTGATAAGCTCAAAGTAATAGATAGAGGACTGAAGATTTGCCTTGCCGATACCGTCGATAGTAAGACCTACGGAATTCTCGCCGGGATCGAACACACCGTCTTTACCCGTGCAATCGTCCTTAAACTTAAGCAGAACGTTTCCGTTTTCAAGCTGATAAACGTCCTTTGTTTTACCTGTGTAAAGTTTTTTCATAACAATACTCCTTTATGGATAAACCTTAAAATACAAATATATTTTATCACAAAAAATGCCGTTTGTATATAGTTTTTTTGAAAAAATATTTATATAGATCAAAATTTCTTTTTATTTTTTCAACTCATCAGCGAATATATTTTATGTCCGCTTTGTCGATATTAACCATCTCACCCGTTTCAACGTAATTTCCAAGAACAGACTTCACCATATTAAAATCAATGGAATAGCTCACGTTTTTTTCAGGCACTTCGCCAAACAAGCTTCGATAGATCAAATGTGCTCCTACGTATCCCGCCAATGGACGGCTATGATCATAATAGTCGTTTACACAAAGATCCCAACGGTCAATCCCAGAAGCTATAAGTGCGTCAAGCTCCCCCTTCCAGTTAAGCAACTCTACCGAGTCATAAGAGGAAGCGGCGGTGGCAGCTATGCTAGCATTTTCGTTATGTGCGGGAAAAACCACCAGCTTGGTTCGGGATTCGTCGCATGCAGCCTTTAATATTCCCAAGCTGTCTATTGCTTGAGTACCGTAAAAACCGCAGATAAACACGGCATCGTAGCTTCCTCGCCTTATTTGAGCCATAACCTCGCTATGGTTAACATACGTATTCACGCTAGCCATCCCCACAGACATAGCGTCCGCATAAACCTTCTTGCCATTCACATTAAACATTTCGTATAATATACTTCCTATACTCGAGCTGCCTATAAAACTATTTCCGAGTATAAGAAAATTTCCCGAGCCGTCGGCTTTGAGCAGGTGAGAAAGATCAGTCTTCGTCGCAGGCTTGTTTATACTGTCAACACTCGCAGAATCAAACACCTTATTATAACCGAACTCATCAAGCTCCTCATAATCAACTGTAAGCGTGACGATCCCCCAGCTACCGTTGTCATCGTAAATGTAAATACCTCTGTGTCTGTAAGTGTCCCCACCTATATTTTTCTCAATAAAATAATTGACACTCATTTCCGTCCAGCCGTAGCTCTCTTTTTTTACGACCTTCCATTGACTGCTATCGCTTATATCGCCTTTGGCAATATTACCTATCTTCTCTCCCGCTCGGTTTATGGAATATCCTCCGTTCATTTCAGTCAAAGTCCAATCTGTGGGAAGAGAAAGCTTCAAAGCCTTCTTGCTGTCCTCGAAGGAAAAGATGTGAAGCTTAAACGTTGAGGAAGCGCGACGAGGTATTTCCAAATATCCGTCGTCAACCGTATCCTCCACCAAGGACTCCGTAGCATCTGCGGTATTGGACGCATCTGCGGTATCGGACGTATCTGCGGGTTCAGGCGTGTCACAAGCCGTAAAAAGTATAAAACAGGCAATTATAAGTGCAAAAATACGCAACTTCATATTTTTCATCCTTTATACAAGATCTGCAAGGTCAAGGATAAGACGCTCGGTCTTTTCCCAGCCAAGGCAGGGATCGGTTATGGACTTTCCGTATACGCCTTCTCCTATCTTCTGCGTACCGTCCTCGATATAGCTCTCTATCATAAAGCCCTTGACGATGGACTTTACCTCTGCGGAGTGGCGGCAGGAGTGAAGCACTTCCTTGCATATTCTTCCCTGCTCTGCGTACTTCTTGCCTGAGTTTGCGTGGTTGGCGTCAACCACAACCGCCATATTCTGAAGTCCTCTCTTGGAATACTCACCGTAAAGATGGATAAGATCCTCATAGTGATAGTTAGGAACGGACTCGCCGTGGTCGTTGGTGTATCCGCGAAGGATCGCGTGAGTCAAGGGGTTTCCGCTTGAAACACATTCCCAGCCGCGGTAAATGAAGGAATGCGAATGCTGTCCTGCGGTTATCGAATTGAGCATTACGGATATATCTCCGCCCGTGGGATTCTTCATACCTACGGGAATGTCAATTCCGCTGGCAACCAGTCTGTGCTGCTGATTTTCGCTGGATCTTGCTCCTACGGCAACGTAAGCGAGCAGGTCGGAGAGGTATCTGTAATTCTCGGGATACAGCATCTCGTCGGCACAGAAAAGTCCCGTTTCCTCGATAGCTCTGGTGTGCAGACGGCGAATTGCTATAATACCCTCAAGCACATCCTCGTGACCGCCCGGATTTGGCTGATGGAGCATTCCTTTATATCCGTCACCCGTCGTTCTTGGCTTGTTGGTGTATATTCTGGGAATAATAAGTATCTTATCGTCCACCTTTTCCTGAACACGTGCAAGTCTTGATATATAGTCAAGAACCGCATCCTCTCTGTCGGCGGAGCAAGGACCGATAACAAGCACCAGCTTATCGGACTTTCCCGTAAATACGTCCGCTATCTGTGCATCTCTCTCTGCCTTCTTTTTTACAAATTCCTCTTTAAGGGGAAACTCTGCCTTGAGATCCATAGGAATGGGAAGCTTTCTGATAAATTTAATATTATTCTGCATACGCATTACCTCAAAACAATTAAGTACGTTAGATTTTATCACAAAAAACTCTACATTTTTTTGCTTTTCTCTTAAAAAACATAATGCATCTTGTAACATTTTTTTTAAAAGCCGCCACCGTTCTTGACGAAAAAGAATTTTTTTGATATTATGTATATATAATTATATTAACTGTAATAGGAGGTGCGTATATGGATAGAACGTGTGATTGGAAAGAAGTTTCTCCCTTTGAAACGGAAAATGCTCTCAAGCTCATAGGCAAGGATTGGATGCTTATCACCGTCCGCGACGGCGACAAGGTCAACGCTATGACAGCCAGCTGGGGCTGTATGGGCGTACTGTGGAACAAGCCCGTTGCCCTTTGTTTTATCCGTCCTCAACGACACACCTTCGGTCTTGCGGAAAAGACGGATCGCTTTTCCCTTTGCTTTATGGACGAAGGCTACCGAAACGCTCTCGGTCTGTGCGGTAAGCTCAGCGGAAGGGATTGCGACAAGCTGAAGGAGGCGAACCTCTCCTCCGAGGAGATAGACGGCGTTCCCGTGATAAGCGAAGCAAAAATGGCACTTATTTGCAAAAAGCTTTACGCTGATTTCCTTAAAGACGAGGCATTTATCGACCGCTCTCTGCTGTCAAACTATACGGCGGGAGATTATCACAAAATGTACGTACTGGAAATAGAAAAGGTACTTATAAAATAAAAATGGAGCATTAAATATGACTATACGCGAAGAAATAGAACTGTTATGTGATAACGCAAGAGAGGCGGCGAGCAAGCTTGCCTTATTGAGTACAAACGAAAAAAATAAGGTACTTCTCGAAATTGCCGACGCTATTCAAAAAAACACAGATAATTTGATGGACGCAAACGCTATCGACCTGCAAAACGCAGAGGAAAACGGCGTCCCCTCCACTATGCTCGACCGTCTGAAGCTGACACCTGCCCGTATCGAGGGCATATGCGATTCTATAAGAGGTATCGCAGAGCTTGACGACCCCATAGGTAAGGGCGAGAGCTGGACGCGTCCCTCGGGAATCGAGATAAGCAAAGTAAGAGTGCCTCTCGGCGTGGTCGCCATAATATACGAGGCACGTCCCAACGTGACCGTTGATTCTGCCGTGCTTTGCCTGAAAACGGGAAATGCCGTGGTACTGCGAGGCGGCAAGGAGGCTATAAACACCAACAAGGCGACGGTCGAGATAATCAAATCCGTGCTTTCCGAGCTTGATATAGACCCCCACAGCGTAGAGCTGATAACCAACACAGACCGCGAAAGTGCTACCGCACTTATGACTATGAGAGGCAAGGTGGACGTGCTTATCCCCCGCGGAGGAAAGGGACTTATTACCAGCGTGGTGGAAAATGCCACCGTTCCCGTTATAGAAACGGGTGCGGGAAATTGCCATCTTTACGTTGACGAAAGTGCCAATATCGACATGGCAGTACACGTGGCAACCAATGCAAAATGCTCTCGTCCCTCGGTGTGCAACGCCATTGAAACGGTTTTGGTGCACGCCAGCGTAGCCGCAAAATTCCTGCCGGAGTTCGCTAAAACAATGGCAAAATTCAACGTTCAGATACGCGGCTGTGCAAGAACCTGCGTTCTTCTGCCCGATGCACAGACGGCGACGGAGGAGGACTACTACACCGAGTACAACGACTATATCGTTGCGGTAAAGGTTGTCACCACCTTGAGCGATGCCATCGCACACGTTAACAAATACAGCACGGGACACAGCGAGGCAATAATCACCTCCACCCCCGAGAACGCCGACAGATTCCTTGCCGAGGTCAATTCCGCGGCGGTATACGTCAACGCATCTACAAGATTTACCGACGGCGGAGAGTTTGGCTTTGGTGCTGAGATCGGAATCTCCACCCAAAAGCTACACGTAAGAGGTCCTATGGGGCTGTCTGCCTTGACCACCGAAAAATATCTTATAAGAGGAAACGGAGCTGTACGAGCATGAAACTGTTTATTGCATCTGACATTCACGGCGACGCCCAAACCGCAAAAGCACTCATAGACGCATACAAGCAAAGCGGTGCGGACAAGCTGGTGCTTCTGGGCGACCTGCTCTATCACGGACCGAGAAACGACCTCCCCGCGGGCTATGCTCCCAAGGAGGTAATTGCTCTGCTCAATTCGGTAAAGGACGACATTCTCGCGGTTCGCGGCAACTGTGACACGGAGGTTGACCAGATGGTGTTGAGCTTCCCCATTCTTGCGGATTACGCCTTTATCGAGTGCAACGGACGCTCGATGTTCGTCACCCACGGACATAAATTCAATACGGACAATCCCCCGCCTCTGAAAAAAGGAGATATTCTTCTCCACGGTCACACCCACGTCAGCGGCGTTTGGGAGTTTGGAAACGGTAATTTGTACATAAACCCCGGCTCGGTGTCGATTCCTAAGGAGAATACTCCCAAGGGGTATATACTCCTCTACCCCAACGCCAACGGCACAAGCACGTTGGATTTCGTTTCCCTCGACGGAAACGTATACTCAAGCGTCATAATATAAAAGAACGGAGAACACTGTATCGGTGTTCTCCGTGTTTTTGTTATATCATTCAAGTATCAACTCATCGGCATTGATAAAGTCGTATGCCTCGATAAGAGAGCTTGTGGAAACCAGCTTTGACGCACCGCAATCGGGGCAAGAGATAAGCAGACCGTCAGCGGTCATTTCAAGCTCGTAATTCCGCTCTCCCTCTCCCTCGCACTTGCATCTTATTTTTCCTTCCTCGTCAAGCTCCTTTATCATATAGGTAACGATCTCAAGCACCTGAGGGTCGGAAAGCATCTGCTCGGCATGAAGTGCCTCAAAGCTATCAAGTCCGTTTTCCTCCAAAAGCTCCAGAAGCTGAAGCTCCGAACGGGAAAGCTCGGCTCTTACGTGCTCCGTTTCTCCCATCATTGCCACGTTTACGTCAGAGTAAGGACAAGGCAAAACAAACAGATCCTTGCCGAAAAACAGCGATGTGCTTACCGTAAAGCTGTGAGGATTCGGACAGAGTAAGCAAGGAACCTTAAATCTTACCTTTCCATCTTTGGTTTTTATCATAGTCATTTCACTCTTGCCGCAGTCACATTTCAGCTTGACCATATCAGCCGAGAGCTTGAACGCGTCCACAACGCTCATTACTCCGCAACCGCAAAACGGGCAGCGGTATGCAACGGTGGACTGTTTGTTTTCAATTACCATATCAGTATACCTATCCGAAAAATTCGCGTTTATCCCGAAAGCTGCCAAGGAGTTTATCCGTGGCAGCTTTCCTTAATATTATTATATTCCGTTTCTTGGATTATGCGTCTATCTTATTGATAGATTTCTCGTTCTTAACGATAGTATCCTTGAACTTTGCAACTACTGCTGCCTCGGCCTCAGCATAACGGTCCTCAAATACAGCAGACTTAACGTTTACCTTCCACTGGGGAAGTCCCTCGCCATAATAAACAGCTATCAAGTAGTTAGTGCCGAGAGGAATGATTTCAGCCGTAACAGTTCCTATAACGGTCGACTCATTGAACAGCCAGCTGTCAAACTCGTCGTTGCCCAAGGAGCCCTTGGAGTAATTTTTATAGTCGGTAAATTCACCGTGGTTGTCCTTGCCTATCTTCTCGAAGTCAGCAAGTGACATTCCCGCAGACACACCGTCAAGAGCGGCAAGTGCCTCGTCAAGATCGTGGAAGATCATAAGTCCTACGTTCTTAGTAACGTCCTCGTCCTTATAAAGAGCCTTGGTAACGTATGCAACGGTTACGGAGAAGGAGCTGAGATCGTGAACATCGCCGGATATTTCAACGCCGTCAGCACCGTCACCCTTCTCAAAGGTCTTTCCGGTATTTACAGTAGCATCGAATGCCCAAACGAGAATGTCATCGTCCTCGGAGTAATTAGCACCCTCTACGGTCATGTTTTTTGTGGTATTGGTTGCATTTGTGTGTACGGTGGAAACCGTTCTGGTTATGAAGTCAGCATACGCCTTGGAAAATTCGCCTACACCCTCGATGCTATATTTCTTAGCACCATCCTCTGAGCCTTCAACGGCCTCTTCCTTTACAAACTTCAATATGTCATTGGATTTGTCGATTATACACTTAACAATATAATCGATAGCCGCACCGTTTATTGTTACAAGATCGTCAGATGAGGGAAGATCTGCAGCCTCAAGCTCAGGCTCAGTGTATTTATCTGCCCAAGACTTAACAACAACCTCTCTGACAGTCTGCTGCTTGAATTCCTCGGAACCTTCAAGCTTGGAGAAAATTACTGCTCTCTCCTTTGCCGCAGCTATCATCTTCTTGTATTCTTCGATTATCCTGGTCTTGTTCTCTTCCTTCTCGATATCCTCGTGAGTATGATCCTTGCCAAGTATCGCTATAACCGCATCCTCAAATTCAACGGTTTCCTTGTAGTTGTAGTAGTCAACCGAGTGATACAGCTTGGGGTTTTCGTTGTATCTTGCAATTATATCATCGTCGGAAATACCCTCTTCAATCGACTCTCCTATGATATTTGCACACTTCTGTGCCAAATTCTGAAGTTTTTTTGCCGCACGGAGGTCCTTTTCCTTCATTCCCTTGCCGTAAACGTCGCCTATGTAATCGTAGGTTGCCTGCATTGAGTCAAAGGAGTCCAGCTCTTCCTCGATAGTGTGAAGATCATGTTCGTCAAGCTCTATTCCTCTTGCTTTCGCTTCCTCGCAGAATATGAGTATCTCCTCTACCTGTGCCTCGGTAGAATCCATTATGTAATCATACCAAGTGAAAGTAGGATTACCGTTCTCATCCGTGGACAAATACTGATCCTTAAGAGATCTGTTGGCATCTATACCGTACTGATTGTTCGACATAAGATTCTGATACTGGGTCTGGAAGAAATAGTTCATCATATTTCTGTTGACCCTGAAGTTTTCAGATTTCATAGCAGTAGACATACGTCCGAAAACACCGTTATTTACCATCAGAATAAGTACGGCGGTAAACAAAATTGCTGCCGTTACAAGTATTGCGATAAGGTTGATCGCCCAAGTGGGCATTCCGTCCTTCTTTTTTGGGGTCTTCACTGCCGCATAAGCGGAGGAATATCTGTTGTTTCTGATTCTGTTAGCTTTTCCCATTTTGGGTTACCTCGTTTTCTTTCTTTCCTGTGAGCTTCAAAATCACGAATAAAGCACCACAGCGTATATTATACAATTTTTGCGTGATAAAACATTGAATTGGGTATGAACAAATAATGAATTTCGCAAAAAGTCAAAATTTCGTGCAATTATATGAATATAAAAAACATTTTTTGTGCGTTTTACACATTCATTATTATGGGTATAACCATCGGCTTACGCTTCGTCTTGGCGTAAAGGAACTTGGAAAGATCGTCCTTGACACAGTTTTTCAGGTGCATACGGTCAACTCCGCCACCCGCTTCAAGACACTTGTTTATCGCCTCGGCGGCAATAGCTCTTACCTCGTCCATCAGCTCCTCCGCCTCTCTGACGTAGACAAATCCTCTGGAAACCACGTCGGGCCCCGATATAAGCAGGTTTGCATCTGCATCAACGGATGCCACCACTATAATAAGTCCGTCCTGAGCAAGATGCTTTCTGTCCCTAAGCACTATATTACCCACGTCGCCGACTCCGTAGCCGTCAACAAGTATCTTTCCTGCGGGAACAGTACCCGCAAACTGTGCCTTTTTGGTGTCTATTTCAAGAACCTTTCCTATATCGGAGATGAATATATTTCTGTCCTCGATACCCATATCAAGCGCCAGCTCTCTGTGAGCCGCCATATGACGGTATTCACCGTGAACAGGCATAAAATACTTGGGCTTGGTGAGTGCCATAATCAGCTTCAGCTCCTCCTGACGGGCGTGACCCGAAACGTGAACGGCAACTACCGCATCGTGAAGTACGCTGACTCCGTTCTTGGACAGCTCGTTTATAATTCTTCCGACCAACTTTTCATTACCGGGAATGGGGCTGGAGGACAGAACTACAAGGTCGTTTCTTCCCAGTGTGACCTGAGCGTGGTCGCCAAACGCCATTCGGTAAAGAGCGGACATAGGCTCGCCCTGACTTCCCGTGGTAACCAGCGTCAGCTCCTCGGGTTTGAAACGCTTTATCTCATTGATGTCAACCAGAACTCCGTCGGGAACGGACATATAACCAAGCTCCACGGCGGCGGTGACGATATTGGTCATACTTCTGCCCGTAATAGCAACCTTTCGTTTGTGACGGGCACTGACGTCGATTATCTGCTGAACGCGGTGAACGTTGGAGGAAAAGGTGGCGATAACTATTCGCTTGTCGGGGTTCGATGCGAATATGTTGTCAAGCGATTTTCCCACCTTTCTCTCCGAGGGAGTAAAGCCCTGACGCTCCGCATTTGTGGACTCGCTCATAAGGAGCAGAACGCCCTTTCTGCCAATCTCGCCTATACGGGTTATATTCATCATATCACCGTCGATAGGCGTTACGTCAAGCTTGAAATCTCCCGTGTGGAAAACCACACCCAAAGGGGTGGTAATGGCAAGACAGCAGGCATCGGCTATGGAGTGGTTAGCGTGGATAAATTCCACCGCAAACTCGCCAAGCCTTACTGTCTGCCCGGCTTTTACGCAGTTGAGCTGAGGCTCGCAGGGCAAGACGTGCTCTGCCAGCTTGTTCTTGATTATACCGAGGGTCAGCTTAGTACCGTATATCGGCACGTTTATCTGACGCAAAACGTAGGGTATCGCACCGATGTGGTCCTCGTGTCCGTGAGTGAGGACCAAGCCTCTTATCTTGTCGCTGTTCGCCTCAAGATAGGATATATCGGGTATTACAAGGTCGATTCCGGGCATATCGTCGTCGGGAAAGCCCAAGCCACAGTCTACAATTAAAATATCGTCCGCGTATTCAAGGACGGTCAGATTTTTTCCGACCTCGTTAAGACCGCCAAGAGGAATCACACGGAGTTTGCCTTTTTCTTTTCTGGCCATAAATTCTCCTAAATTCAAAATAAAAATTTGTATACAAACACCGCCTCCGCAAAATACGCAGCACCGCTCCCTACGTATCCCGCCGAGGCTTAATATGAAATTATACCTTGAAATTATTTTACCATAATTTCAAGCATTTGTCAAGTATTACCTCAACAATATAACGATAAACCAAGCCGACGACGCCACCAAAGCACCAAGAATAATTCCCGCTATAAAAAAGTTTATTTTTGCAGGTTTAGTCCCATTTTTCAGAGAGCAAACGTAACCGCTTTCTCCGATTATTTTCTGTGCCTCGTCGGCAAGCTCCCGTCTACTATGTGAGCAACCCTTTTTTATTATAAAATACACCGTTTCAAAACGGCTTCTGCCGTTTCCCTTCACAACGATAACGCTTCTGTTAGTTCCCTTAAGCATACCTGCTCCGTCCGTTTTTTTATTATCTTTCCCCCTATCTATGTAAATATACGCAGACGAAGAAAAATATAATACACAAGGTAAAATAAGTCAATTATTGAATTTGTTGTTGACAGACAAGAGTTTTTATGTTATACTTTAACCCGACGCGGGTGT
>JAZOUQ010000104.1:0-5361 GCA_045658185.1 Eubacteriales bacterium | reverse complement strand
TTGAAGAGGTCAGACAGCTTGCGGCACTATGTACCGAAAACGAGCTTGACCCCGATCAATTTCCCGAGGTCGTTGAGGATTTCCTCAACGATGAAAGCACAATAACAGCGTAACACAAAGCGGAGAGGCAAACGCCTCTCCGCCATTTTTATGCCACACTATATCCGCTGTACTCCAAAAGCCTTGATTTCTCACTGCTTGTAAGACCCAGCTTGGATATATACGCCTCGACCTTTTCCCTGCCCTTCAGGTTGCGATAGCCAAGGAAACCAGCCACCATAAATTTTTCGGCGGCACTCATATTCAGCGACTCAATATAATTAAGCACCTTTTCCTTCTTTGTACCGCTTATCGGCTTTCCGTTCTTATCCTTGTCAGCCTCGAACGTTCGAGCTGTGGATATGATCAACGCCAGCTTCTCAATATCTATCGCCTCGGCAAACAGAACGTTTTTGTTCGCCTCATCGGTGCCGAACAGGTCGGAAACAGCAATCTGCCAATATGTGTCGTAGATAAAACGTATAGCCTTTGCTCTGACAGAGGACTCCGTCTTTTCAAATTGAGATAAGCTTACCAGCTCCTCAACGCTCTTGTCGGAAATATCGTATATCTTGCGGAAGCGTTTCTTTTGAGTGGCTGTCAGCTCAATCTGCTGTCCGTTATAGGACATCGTATCACCAAGACTGCGAGGAAGAACGTCATAGCCCTCTCCCACAAGCTCCGATACTACTTTGCGTACGGTTTTGCTTTGAGATCCAAGGGCCTCGTCGGTCATAAGTCCCGAAATGGTAGCCACCAGCTTTTCGTCGCCGTTTTCAATAGCCTTTTTGAGGTCGGAAGAATACACCTTCGCTCCAAAGAAAGCATCGAGCTTCTTTCCCGAGGACGGTGCAAATCTGTTGAGCAACCCTGATGTAAGATTGTATGTGTTTCTTACGGGTATTCCAAACAGCATACCTGCCGTAAATCCGACTTTCTTAACGGTCGCCATTGTTTTCTCAAACGTGATCTCACTGCCGCCAAATCCTTCTTGTGCCAAACTAACGGCTGACTCACAAGCCTTCAGGCAATCATTGAACACAGACATCTGAAGCACGTCCACCTCAAATCCGTCGGTAAAGAATCCGTAAACGTCCTTGTATATAGGCAGACCGCCCATCATATTGCCGATAAAGTCAAATGCCGTATCCTTAGCCACCTCCTCAGGCTCTTCGTCCTTCAGCTTTGCATACAGCCATTTGAAGCCCAAGGCTACCAATGCCAGGAATATAGACGATGATACAAGAGCCGAGAACGAGCGACCGAATTTCTTTCTTGCGGCCTTCAGTTGCTTTTCAACATTCTTCTGCTCGTTTTTCAGATATTCCAACCGTGCGTCCAGCTTCGAGAGTCTTCGCTCAAGCTCTGCAAAATTATTTTCGGCATCACTATTGACTTTTTGAGCATTTTGAGATATACTATCAGTAGAAGTGGTAGTTCTACTAACCGTCTGCTCTACGGACTTACGGGGATTCGAAAGAATCGGGCTATCACTGTTAGGAACCACCACAGAACCGGTTTTGACCGTTGCATCAGGGACATTGTCATTGATGAGCTGTGAGGTTCCTTTTTTGTATCCTTTTTTTCCAATAAAAGCAGATACTACATAAAGAGTTTTTGCATTGGTATCGGCAACCGCTTGGACAACGTAATATGATTTATCCCCTATTTCTTTTTCATATAACACCGTGTCTGCGGTGCGATTTTTACCATTCTTCATATATGAATAGGCTTGTGTCTTTCCTGCAGGTGATATACTGTCAGGATTATTTAAGACATATTCCATTTTTGCGATTACTGTTTTATCACTCATAGATTTATCAGTAACGCCTTGCTTTCCATGATCACGCAAAATGTGGTTTATTTGCCGTGCTTCTATTGCGATTCTGAAATTAGAAACATCTATCTCGGTTATATTACGAATAATCTCTGCTGTATTTGGCGAAATGTTTCCAAAATATACCTTTTCGTTGTCTTTATACTTTCCATTCTCCACTTTATCAACTAAGGTTATAATCTCATTACTTATATTTGCGTTATTGAACTTAGTTTCTTTTTCTGAGTTTCTAACCTTCTCCAACTCCGCTGCCACCTTAGCCCTCTCCTCTTGGAGCTTGGATATCTCGGCGGCGTTTTTATTTGGAGCGTCCTTGAAAAGCTTTGCTTTGCGTTTAAGCACCGCGAGTTCTCCGTAGCTGTCCACAACTCTGCTGAATACCTTCATTGCGTCGGCCGAGAACATAACCAAGGATTTTATTATCTCGCTATCAGAACGCATGGCAGCAGAACGCTCGGTCAAAATGGAGTTTTGCTGTGTTTCCAAAATGACTCTTTCCAAAAGCTTTCCTGCCTCGGTCTTGTTCTCTACCGTTCCCACCTTTGCCCCGCCGTTCTTCTGCACCTGAAGCTGACAAGCTCCGAACAGTCCTGCCACCACAAGGCGGTCGGTCTTTCCGATTGGCGTCATCAGAACGTCAGCAGTCTTTCCCGTCTTATCGGTCAGCGTCTGTGCCTTGACTGCCGTGTTGTCCCAATTTCTCAGCTCGGCAAGAGAACAGTATTTGTCAAGCTCCTCAAATATGCCCTTGACGGTATATCCTCCTGCGATGCAACCGTAATCAAGCATACTCGTTGCCGCCAACAGAGAAGAATACTGCGTCGCCAACACCTTGGGATTCATCGCGAGAACGCTCTTTGCATAAGTGCCTCGAACCCATCCGAATACTTCCTTGACGTTGCTGTCGCTCTTTGCCTTCATTCCCTCAATGTCGTTCTTCAGCTTGGTAAGAGCATCAAGAGTCTTCCTTTGATATTCGCTTCCCTTTATCTGAGCGGATATGGTTTCGCTGACAAAATGATTTTCTCCCACGTCTACGTTAAGAAGACGATTGAGATTTTCCACGGGAATCGCAAATTCCGAGTACATAATAACACCCTTGGAGTGACGCTCCAGCACCGTGTGTGCAGGCTCTACGAATATTCGAGCTGAGCTTTTGACCGTCTGATGGTTAAACGGCATATTGGTAGCTCTGTCAACCTCCATAAAGAAGTCGTCATCCACACGCTTTGCCGTATCGTATCTTCTGATAGGATAGTAATAATCCTGTATCACGTTACTGATACCCAGCCTCAGCCTGTCAGTTTTCTCCTTCATCTTGGAGCATTCCTTATAGATGTTTTCCGACAGCTCGATATATTTGCGGTCCTGCTCGGTGAGCTTACTCTCGATAAGGCTCTGCATCTGCTTTATATATCCCGCCATCTGCTCCTCGGTGTTTATATTATCCGGGTTATCGGCAAGACGTCTTATGGGTATCTCGTCGCCCTTTTCGTTCCAAAGTGCAACACCGCTCTTGCAGAGTGCCGCCCAAGCCTGCTTACGTTTGGACGTCATATACAGAGAGATAAGCTGTCCCACAGTTATCTCCTTGCCCATATACTCCACCTTTTCCTCGGTCAGCCGCTTGATATATCCCTTGTTCTCCTTGGCGTCAAGAAACTTATTCATCTCGGCAAACATCGTCATACGCTTGTATTCCACAGCTATTGCCGCTTTTCTGAACGCTTCGTACTGCTCGGTGAAAAATCCGTTTTCGTTATATGCGTCGGCAGCACGGAACACCGTGGCGTTATCAAAATAAGCACGTCCGTATTTTCCGAGGAATATCTTATAGAATACAGTTCCGTGAAATTCCTTTGCCTTTTTCATATCACGGAGATATACCGTTGCCCGGTCCTTGGCATCTATCCATTTTTCGCCGATCCAGATCTTGTTGTGATGCTCGATTCCGTGTTTGATAAAGGTAACGACGTGTTCAAGCATTTTCAACTCTTGGACAGAAAACTGTTTTTTATTTGTATCGGAAAGCACCTCAAGAATTGTAGAAATGTCGCTACGATAATCCGCAGTAGGCTTTCCATCCTCTTTATGAAACAGTCTATTTTCGGAAGAAGTATACCAATTATAGATCTTCTTCAGCTCTTCCCTTACCTTAACGTCATTCCTCATCGTGCCTCGCCAATGAACCTTGACGATATTTTCAAAGCCTTCCTTAAAGGTGTGAGATTGATACTCGGAAGCTTTTATATACGCCCCCTTTTTAAGGTCGGCTATTTGATTTATGAGGTAGCTTATTCTATCTCGCTGTCCTTTTTCGCTTTTTATCTCTTTTATCTCACCCGTCAGACGCTTGATGATCTTCTCATAATTATTGCTTACCGTTGCAAGTGTGGAAGGTTTGCCCTTGTTTGAATGAGCAGCCATTATCTCCTTGACAATATCCTGCCTTATCTCCTTATATTCCTGTTCGGTAAGCACCTCGTTAAAATGAATATCACCGTCTTTACGTATCGCATCGCGAGATCTGCGATAAATCTCATCCATTTCAAACAAAATTTCCGCAGGGTGTTCCGAAGATATAATAATTCCTCTTTCTGCCAATTCCTCGACTATACTATCGGGAGATATGCCACCCTCTCTTTTGCCCCAAAGCAAGGATATTCGTCCGCTGTCCTTGTCGTATTTGTGCTTTATCTCCTCACGAAGTGCAGACAAATCAAACTTATGCATATAATCCTTGAGAACAGAAACACGCTCCATAGCTATTTCAGCTTGAGGAGAAATTTCCATACTCTCTAAGGTTGCGTTTTGAAGGATAAAATCAGCCAACTTATATGCTTGTTTTACTCTATCAGAAACTTTGGCTTTGTTGAAATCCAACCAAAGACTTTCAATGGCTGCCTCTCTGTTTTTCCCAACCAGCTTACCGAACGTTCCGTCCTCCATACTCAGGTGTTCGGAAACAATGGTAGCCATAACGTTTCGTGCGTCTTGCTTGGTGTAGACCTTTGGACTGTTTGCATTAGCCTCGTTCTTTGCAGCTTGTCCGTTGGATTTTTTGGAATATTGTAGATTTTTGGAAAATTCGTTTGCTTTTCTTTGCGTTCCCAATTTTTTATAAACATCAAGTGAAAAAGTATCGTCAAATTCACTCTTGACATCTTCAAGAAAATCTGCTATACTATATTGGAAATAGGTTCTGCCACCTGCAAGGGTTGTGGCTTTGTTGCCAACCTGAACAGCGGGCGAGCCTATTTTTTTTGCGTTTGTAGATGTTAGAGTGCCTAATACGTTCACTTCAACCAATAAAGGATCACGATTGGTTCTCTCTTGCACCATACTGCGAACAGCGTAGTATTCCTTCGTGCCTATAGAATTCTCCATCTCAACCACACCCATCAAGACGTGAGTGTATGGTACATCTTTGTTTGTTCCTCGTGTAGACCTATTGACTTCTATTGAATTACGAAGTATTTCGACTA
>JAZOUQ010000103.1:0-7964 GCA_045658185.1 Eubacteriales bacterium | reverse complement strand
CTGTTCCTGTTGCCTGTGCAGATTCTCCACCGCCTCAAAGCTAGCGTCCATATCGGCGTTCGTTCCCTTTGCCTTATGTATAGCATGTCCCACGGTTCCGCTGTATGCGGGGGCGGTAAGACCGCCGATGAGTGCCGCCTCTCCTACGCCCTTCCAATAATCGGCAGTCAGGTAATCATCGAGTGCATCGCTGCCCTGATAGATAGTTCTTGCGGCTGGGTCTACAAGCTCGGAGATAGCCTCCTCCGCACCCTCCTCAAGCATTTCCTTGAATATACGCTTTCCGCCTTGCTTGGCGACCTCCTCGCCTGCTTCCTTGGCAAGTCCTTTGCCGAGCTTTGCGATAGTCTTAACGTCAACGCCACCGAGGAGCTTCTCCGTCGCTCCCTCAACAGCACCCATTGTACTACCGTAAGCAAAAGCCTGACCAAGTCCTGCACCGTCATTCAACGCACTTTCGGTTGACGTTCCCGCAGCACTTACGGCGGCAGTGCCTAAGGTCACCGCCTGAGCCGCCGTCGCACTGAGAGAAGTGCCGCCCGTAGCAATAGCCGCAGCAACGGTGGGGAGCATTTGCCCCACACCGTTAGCTATACCTTCGATAAGCTCTCCGACCTTGCCGTCGTTCGTATATGAATACTTGGTAAGCTCCTGAAGATAGTCACCGCCAAGAGCCTTCCCCGCAATATCGAACTGAATGAAGTCTTTTGTGCCTTCTTTAATATCCTCGTTAAAAAGCCCTCCGATACCGCCTATAAGACCAACGCCAAAATCCAGGATACCCTCAACGCCCTTCCACGCTCCTGTCCAGACGTTTCCCAAAATATCTCCGCCGGTGGAAAGTGTACGAAGAAGCCACCCCGCTTTGTCCTCTTTTTGGGCTTTCGCTCTCTGCTGTTGCTGTATTCTTTCGGCTTCTTTTCTCTCCTCCTCTAAGCGTAATGCTTCAAGTTTAGCCTCAGCCCTTCTCTGTGCCGCACTTTTGGGATAATAATTGTATCTTACCGTTTGATAAGAACGCTTTTTATAGGGGTTGTATTTGTAATATGACATTTTTACTTCCTTTCATTGAACTTTTTCTTTTCGATGAATGTTGATATTTCCTACGTTTTAGCCCAAAAGTTCTATCCACCACTCAGGGAAAACATCTTCACCTTTCAAGGCTCTCTTCAAATATTTAAAGCTGATGCCTGTGTCTAGTTTACGTTTTTGTATTTTGCATAACGTCTCCCCCTTCATTAGATAGATTTCATCCCCTAATAAAAACGCTTGGTTATCGCCAATACCGTTGTTTTTTGCTCTGGTCATGATATTTTGTTTATCCGCTGCAGTGTATTCCTTGCCTATTTCAACCTCATAAGAATATCCGCCTGCTGTAACTTCAATATTATCACCTTCTTTTATTTCATCCGCAACGCCCTTCGTATTTGTAGATTTTCCAAAAACTGCCTCATTAACCCGCTTTATCATATCTGAATTCTCTTGGATCGTTTTCGTCTCGGAATCCGCAGTTATCTTTGCAGCTTTATTGGTGTCGGCTATATTTTCACCATATTCGTCAACATACTTTCTCAACGCTTCACCGTTTACTCTGCTAAGCTTTAAGGAAGTCGAGGCAGCAATCTCCATCATTTCGCTCCAACTATCGCTATTATCTATCTTTTCTATAGCCTCGTTCATTATACTAGATTGGTATTTTTGATCATAAACGTTAAGAGCAGCGGTAATTTCAGCTTTTTGATTAGCATTCATTCTGTCAAGAAAAGGTTGTATCTCCGCAGATACTGAGGCAAAATCCTTTGAATAGTCTTCACCATATCTATCCAATATGTTCTTAGCAGTATCGTATGCACTATTTTGATCATTCTTGGCTTGTGTATCTTTCCACGTCTTTCCCAAATTAATCAAGGAATCATACATTCCCTCTCCCCAATCGTCATCGGAAAGCCCCAAAATAAATTCATCAAGCTCTTCCTGCGTTCCGCTCCAATTTTTTATAGTATTTTCAGCGGTAGTATACCGAGTGTTACGGTCCGTGGTTCGTTTGGTATCAGCATCACTATACAAAGTCGCGAGGTTGGCATCCCTATTTTTGTCCGCAGTCTCCTTTCCTTCGTTGTAAATTAAGTCTGAGTTGTTCAAGGCGTTATTGTACTTATTGTTGGCATCTATGAGTGAACTCTCCGATATCGCCACATTCCCGGCAAGTCCACGACTCGCCAATATTTCGGGGATATACTTCAGCAAACGCTCGTGTGCTGTGTGTGCGGAAGTACGGGTCCGCTGTCTGTCAGCATCAAGTTTCTTCACGTCCGATGCGTAATTACTGTTTATACTGTTCATCCTTGCACTTAACGTTGGATCGGACGCTATATAATCATAATCATAATTATTAAGACTGTTGTTGGACATCTTCGACTGCCTCCTTCTTATTTACGTTATTGTGCACGTTTGGCTCTTTAAAATTAAGAAACGTCTGCAGGTGCATTGTTTTTTGGGTGATCCTCCCACGGTATTCCTCCGTCATATATGAAATGGCTTGCTGTTTTTTGATCGTTCCCATCATAAGAAACGTAATCACCTGAAACAGCTTCCATATCAGGTTGGCAACGCTCCAATTCTGGATAAGCGTTACTCCGTAGTATCCGAACAGCACGGCAAGTACCACCTTGACGATAACGTCCTTACGGGAAGACTCTTTTGAGTATTCCGTTTTACTCCTTCCCAAGTAAAACGGATCTCCTTCTTTGCCACCCTCGCTGATAAGTACGTTGGCATTGAGAGGCGTCAAATGCAAGGTTATTGCCTTATGATAGGTGCGGATTCTTGATATTTCCAGCTTACGCAAATGCTTGTTCTTAAGTTTTTTCTTGTCCGGGACAAACTCAAGAGCAGCTCCGTTCTCATCAAAATAATCGCTATACTTTAAGCATCTCTCCGCAAGTATTCTTTCTCTACTGTGCTTAAGTGCCTGTCTGTTTTTTTCATCGCACCAATCCTCCAGCTCATCTATGTAAGGAACAATAGAATCGATCATAGCAGAGTGCTTGTCAGATGCCTTTTTCACAACGTCCACAACATCTCCCTCGCAAAAGCCCTGGTGTTCAAATTCCCTGTTCATAAAGAATCCCATCATAAATGCGACTATGCCCTCGGCAACTATCTGCCACGCACTTTTTCCTGTGGTGCTAAGAGTCAAAAACGCCGTTAGCGTGTATATCAGAGAAAGTGCAAGTACCACGGCATCACCGAGTATACCCTTAAAAAATTTCTTCATCTCGTCTTTGGTCTTCTCGTTCATTGTGTACCTCCCATATATTTCTTAATTATCTCCTCTACCTTATCGGCAGTAGCACTCGACGTTGCCTCTGTAACTATAGCCTCCTTTGTCTTCTTTATGGAGCTTGCGAAAAATATCGCGTCACACAGCTCTCCGAGGATCGCCATACATCCTAGAAGGATAAGATCGTCAAGCAAGGGGGCGAGCAGATATGCCATAACTGTGATAATCACATACAGCGTCAACCGTGCTGGCATCTTCAACCGCCCCATTACCTTAAGCAATATAAAAATTCCTCCCATAAGCAGCCCCGCCGAGAGCTTCACCGTTTCGGGAACGGTGGATATGTATTCTTGGCGTTTGATAAACAAGGTGACGGCAAGAGGAAGAACGGTAACAAGAAAGCTGCCTATATAAAGAAACGCCAATTTTGCCTTAAGCTTCTTTATCATCTGCCCTCTCCTCCTTCTCCCGCTCATTTTCTCCCTCTGTTGTTTTTTGGACTGCGGGGGCGGGTATTTCCTCAACCTCGGTTCTCTGAGCGTTCTTGGACGCGTTCTCGCCTTCGTCGGAGATATTGTATATCATTTTTGCAAATCCGCCGCGTACAAGATCGGGGTTGTTACAAAATCCGATGATCATCATCCGTTCGATGCGTTTCTCCATTGCCTCCAGCCGTTCTATTTTCTCATCCGTTCGTTTGCAAGTATCACGCATCTGTTGTGTTTGATCTTTTATTTGATCAAAAATCTGTTTTGTTTCCTCGTTGGTCCTTTTGCTCTCAGACGATGTGATTTTTATTCCTTCCTCAGCACTTCTGAACTTTTCACTCGCCTTCTTAACCCCATTCATAACGGGAATTATTGACATCATGACCGTTCCGATAGCGGTGATAACTACCACCGCCATCGGTATTACCTCTTCGTTCAAATAAGCTTCGATCTCCTCTGCCGTAAGCTCGTTCCATTGAATATCAGAAAAATATCCCGACGTTACACACAGCACGGCCGTGCCTACCACCGCCGCCATGACAAGCACGACAGCTATTATTTTAAGTGCTTTTTTCATTCTGCTACTCCTTTTATTTTTTCTCCACGATAACACCTGTATCGTGTGTGTTATATTGAGATCTCTTTTTCTTGTTGTTCCACTATTTTTTTATATTCTTCTTCTGTGATCTCGTGAAAATCCGATTCACTTACACCATCTGCAAGAAATATCTGTTTTCCGTATATCTCGCCATTTGTAAGTATCTTCCCCTCGTCTGCATATATAATCTTTCGTGTCTTCATTTCAATATCCTCCTTATGCAAGTGAAATAGTCCAATTAGATTTTGTTGCTATCAATGTCGCCCATTCTTGTCCCGTACTTCCACCCTCAAACGCATTGTCTACTGCCGTTTTTGAAAGTGCAATAGATAATCCACTTGTGGTGGTTGATAAAACGCCGATTATGTTTGTAATCCTATCGTGAGATAGTTTGGTACTCCATTGAAGATTTAACCCGT
Source organism: Eubacteriales bacterium (assembly GCA_045658185.1). Taxonomy (GTDB): domain Bacteria; phylum Bacillota; class Clostridia; order Oscillospirales; family CAG-272; genus HGM12713. The sequence goes on along the minus strand of JAZOUQ010000103.1, from coordinate 3,176 downwards.
TTTGACCTATTACTCCTTCAAATCTAATCTCTTCCAAGGAAGGATTGTTGTTAAAGGTGTAATTTGAAAATGTCTGTGAGCCATCGTTCTTCAATATAATTTTTTCAATGCTTATCAAACTCCGATTACTCAAAAGAAAATAATCCAACTTTAAAAGGTTGCGAAAATCCAATGTAGGAATATGAGTTAGTGAGCTATATTGAGCGAAATAACTCATTGAAGTAGCATTTGAAGTATCGAATGTTCTACCAATATCTTTTAGAGCAGAAACCAAATCAGTAATGCTTGTTGATGTGAACATTTGACTAATGTCAGTAGGTTTAATGTCGTACTTTGGTTTAAAGGTATTGTTGTTCCAACCATAACCCGAAAAAGCATACGCATAAACTGCTCGGTTTCCATTCTGCTGATAACCGTCCCAAAACGCATCGTACTCCGCTTTCTTTCCTGCTTCAAATACCTTTTGCTCATTCTCGGCTATGGTCATATTATAGGCAGACATAATTGATTTTTTTTCTGTTATTTGTGCTATACTCATTCACTATCACCGCCTATTAATGAATTTTGGATGGCTATAATTGCTTTTTGCTGTTCGATAATAGCATCAAGTACTGTTCCTACATCACCCACAATTTTATCGACATATGTTTTGTTGGCTGCATCATTCCCGTGCACTGGAGTCCCTGTTTTAATACAACCATTAGATTCTCTAACAGGTATTGTCTCAGCCGTACACCACGAGGCTATTTGTAAAGTTTTTTCTTGCCCATTAGGGTCATAAATGTAAGCTCTTTTATGGTTATATGTTCCAGTTATTTTAGAGACTGCGTAGTCGTGAACATATTCCGTCTTCGCATACGGCGTCAAATCGACTTCAATTTGCTTAGTCGTGATCCATTCCCAGCTTCCTTCAACCCAAACGTACTCGTCGAACAAATCTCTAATACCCTCATCTGCTTTCGGAACAAAATAAAACTTGTTTTCCTCTCCCGTTTCGGGGAGAGTGTCTACTATTTTTATGAAGTCTATATTTGTAAGCACCGTATCAACGTATCGCTTGTTTGCTATATCGTCTTCCCGAATGGGATTATTGATTTGGCTGCGACCCTCAGAGTCTCGGTACATTAAGGTGCTCGGTTTCGATCCGGACTCGTATCTGATATATCCTTGAGCCCCTTCTTCAGTAACCGCATAAACTACGTTGTCATAGCCTAATTTGTACACGTCAAGCTTTTGGGAAAGTTTTTCATCATTTGATGCCTCATACGCTTCAAACACCTCGTTTGCCTCTTTTACGATCCTATTTATCTCGGCGAACAACGATATGGCTTGTCCGACAATAGATTCATAAAAAGCTCGTTTTATCTCTGCGGGCTTCATTCCCACAGCACTCGGATTGTCGGGGAGTCCATATGCCGTTTTACGCCGTATTTTATTTACCGTGGATTCATCCACAGCCGTTATTTTTTTTATTTCATTTTCGTTCATCTGCATCTCCTCTACTTGTCATTATTAATGTTATTTCCTGCACCGTTTTCGCCCGAACCCGTAAGCATTCCTCGAATTTCAGATACAAGACGCTTGTTTATCTTATACACCGCAGACATATTATGTATCGCACACCCGGATGCTCCGCCGTGGTAAAAACAAAAACGTATATAGTTAAAATTCCTTATCGTGCGTCTTATCGTATGACTTGCGGCAAAACCGTCCTCAAAGGTCATATTCTCAAAAGAAAAGTCCTCAAAAGAAAATGTCGCAGGGCTTCTCGCTGCTATTGCACCCCTGACTCTTCTCGTTTCGTATCCCACCCGAAGCGGCACTCCGCCCCCACTCTCGCAGGTTACCGTAAAGGAGTGTATCGTCTTCCCCATTAGGTTAGTTCCCATATCGAAGTAAGGCGTTTCCCATCTTGCTCGCACGGGTATAGTTTTGGTAAGATATACCTGTGTTTCCGTATTCATAAGCTTAAGACCTATAATGTCATTTGTTCCGGGACGTATCACGTCAAATCCCGCACCGTCCTCTCTTTTGACAAACCTCAGTTCTATATTGCTCAGATCTATATATACGTCAAATGAAGCGTCGCTTTCGTCTGTCCATATCCACTCCTGATCGGTATCGGGATTTTTTAATTTTACTGTTCCTTCGCCTCTGTCTATCTCCAATATTTGAAAGGATCCAACACAACCTTCATCTTCCGAGTCAGCTCTATACAGCTCAACACACATTCCCTCATACATTCCCGAAAGCTGATCATCATCAGAACATTTAAGTCCCCCGTCAATGCTGATCATATTAGCTATAAAGCCGTAAAGTGACTTATCCGAAAATTTGAGAGTGTGCGTATCGGCATCAAAACCTGTTCCAAGCTCCTCGTTCATAACGACGTATCCATCATATATCGTAAGATCTCCCGCCTGAAGACATTCTTTATTTCTGTCTGTGTATTCTTTATCAAAAACGCATATTTTTCCGTCACCTGTGCCGAAGATCAACCGTGTGCCGATCGAAAGAATAGCTGTAGCGGGAATATTATCCCACACCCACCACTCGTAATTATAGGATTCATCGGCATCATTTTCTCGATAACATTTATAATCGGCATCAGCCACATAACACATTCCGTCCAAACAAAGATAATATCTGTTATTATGTACACACGCAACCGCTCCCGACAGATCCTTTCCTTTAAACACAGAAGAAATAAAATATGATCTTTCTTTAGTATATCGAACGTTTGTTGCCGCATTGTCCGGTACTACTACACCGAATACACCGTTTTCTGAAAGCAATATATTATCTCCGTAAAAATTGAAGTTCGCGGCATTGGATACACATCCCTCTCCAACAGCACCCGACGTAACAGAAAACTGGGGGGTCATACGCTCTATTTCTCCCTTTTCGGTATATTTTGTATCGTATCCTCCATCCGCAAGATAATATATGGTGCTTTCGTTGCTGTTTTTGGACTTCATTGCCGCAAGCGTACCGTCGTTCAACCGCAAAAATCCAACTATCGGAATGTTCGCACTTCCCAATATTACAGCTTGATTATCGGGAAAATAAGAAAAATTATCCAGTGCAGAAAACCGTATAACATTGGGATTGGCAGGATTTCCACCGACAAACAGACGATCGCTGTTTCCTCCAAAGTCGGAGGCCAAGCGGTCTTA
>JAZOUQ010000102.1:0-2931 GCA_045658185.1 Eubacteriales bacterium | reverse complement strand
TTGAATCTCGGCGGGTAATACCTTAAAGCCAAGCCATTTTAGTCCATAAAGTTTTTGGTGCTACCTTTTTTTCAAAAAGGTAGCGAAAACCCCACGTAAATCTAACTTTTTATATTAGTTAATGGTATATTTAGTACCCTGAGGAGTATCGATAAGCGTTACTCCCTTGTCGGTAAGAGCCTGACGAATGGAGTCTGCAAGTGCGTAATCCTTCGCCTTCTTTGCCTCGGCACGCTGACGTATCATATCCTCTATCTCACGGATAAAGGGATCGTCCGATACCTGCTCTGCCGCCGCCTTTTCTTCCTCTGCCTGTGCTCTCGCCTTGGGAACGAGGTCAAGCCCGAGAACTCTGTCAAAGTCCTCGATAAGTGCGAGCTTGGTTGCGGGGGTGGTCTTTGCCTTCAGCACGTCGTATATTGCCGTAACACCGAGGGCGGTATTCATATCGTTATCAAGTGCGGCACAGAATTTTGCTTTGTATTCCTCAAATACTGCACTGTCAACCTCTCCTGCGTCCTCCTTAACGAGAGATACAAGACGGGCGATTATCTTGTTGTACGCAATAACCGCGTTGTCAAGATTTTCATAGGAGAACACAAGGGACTTTCTGTAATGGGACTGCAAACAGAAAAGTCTGTACACAAGTGGGTCATATCCCTTGCTTTCGAGCAAGGAAACGGTCAAGAATTCACCCTTGGACTTGCTCATCTTACCCGAATTGGTATTCAGGTGATGAACGTGGAACCAATAATTACACCACTTATGTCCAACGTACGCCCCGCTCTGTGCTATCTCGTTGGTGTGGTGAGGAAATGCGTTGTCGATACCGCCGCAGTGAATGTCAAGCAGCTCTCCAAGATATTTCATACTGATGCAAGAGCATTCAATATGCCAACCGGGGTAACCGATACCCCAAGGGCTATCCCATTTAAGCTCCTGATCGTCAAACTTGGACTTGGTAAACCAAAGAACGAAGTCAGCCTTGTTTCTTTTGTTTCCGTCCTCCTCAACGCCCTCTCGAACACCTACCTCAAGATCCTCCTCGCGGAAGTCGTTGAAAATATAATACTGCTTGAGCTTGGAGGTGTCGAAATAGATATTTCCGCCCGCCTCGTAAGCAAAGCCCTTTTCAAGAAGGGAGGTTATTACCTTGATAAACTCGTCAATGCAAGAGGTTGCAGGAGCTACCACGTCGGGAGTCTTTATGTTCAGCTTCTTGCAGTCCTCAAAGAAAGCGTTTGTATAATATTCAGCTATCTGCATAACCGTCTTTTTCTCACGCTTTGCACCCTTGAGCATCTTATCTTCACCCGTGTCAGCATCACTTGACAGATGTCCCACGTCGGTGATATTCATTACTCTCGTTACGTCGTATCCCGCGTAACGGAAATACTTTTCAAGCACGTCCTCCATAATATAGCTGCGGAGATTTCCTATATGTGCGTAGTGATACACCGTAGGTCCGCAGGTATACATACTTACCTTGCCGGGTACGTTGGGAACGAATTCCTCTCTCGTTCTTGTTGCAGAATTATATAAAAGCATTTTTCTTCCTCCGAAATTATTTGCGTTTTGTTTTAGCGTTTATCTGTCTTTCAAGCTCTTCAAGCTTTTCTTCCAATCTCTTTATCTCAGCCGCAACGGGGTCAGGTACGTGGATCTGGTCCATATCGTCCACCTTAACTCCCTCTCTGCGAACTATCTTTGCGGGAATACCCACCGCCGTACAGTTGTCGGGCATCTCCTCAAGAACCACCGCACCTGCGGCTATCTTGGTGTTATCTCCTATGGTAAAAGGACCAAGCACCTTCGCTCCCGCACCTACCATCACGTTGTTCCCAAGCGTGGGGTGACGCTTTCCCACGTCCTTACCCGTACCGCCCAGAGTAACCCCCTGATAGAGAGTACAGTTGTCGCCGATCTCGGTTGTTTCTCCGATAACCACGCCCATTCCGTGGTCGATAACCAAGCCCTTGCCTATTTTTGCACCCGGGTGTATCTCAATTCCCGTGAAGAATCTTGCAGTCTGGCTTATTGCTCTTGCCGCAAAGTAATGCTCACTTGAGTGAAGCGAGTGAGCAACTCTGTACGCCATCAATGCGTGAATACTGGGATAAAGCAGTAACACCTCGGCGTTGCTCCTTGCTGCGGGATCTCGCTCTCTCACCGCCGCAACGTCGGATCTCACGTCAGCCACAGTTTTCTTCAAGCCCTTCGCCGCTTTACCTATCGCCTTATCAAACTTCTCGTATAGTTCCTTTGCATTATCAATAGGCTTTTTCTTTTGATTATTCATAGCTACCTCCTCGGTAAAATAAAAAGCCTCCGTACCCATACAGGTACAGAGGCGAATATCGCGGTTCCACTCTGCTTGAGGCACAACAGTACCCCATCTCTTACGTCCGTAACGCAGACCTGCGTCGCCGCCTACACAGAAAGCTCCTTCGGGGCGAATCTCACGGGGGCACACACCACTCAAAGGTCACCCTTGCTCACAGCCAACGGCAACGGCTCTCTGACACCTCTCACAAGCGGTTTCTTCCCGATCAAAGATTATCTATTTTATATTATACACGATTTGCTCTGATTTGTAAATAGTTTTTTTATAATTTTATTCATTATTCCATCTGGATTTTTTTGTCATTCAAAATCGCATTTTGTCGATTTGTGCATTTCGGTGAAAATAAAGAATTTTTCAAAAACCTCTTGACAGGCTTTCCCAAAAAGTTTTCCACAGGCAATTTATTTTTTCTTTCGAAAAACCCCTTGAAAACACAAGGTTTTCCACAGTATCAACAGAGTTTTCCACAGATTTGGCTTAATGCTTTTTCACTTGTCAACCCCTTTTTGATAAAAAACGAAAATTTGGTACAAATGCCCAAAATCACAAAAACGCCCCATTTTTTAGGGCGTTGTGGTGAATGAATA
>JAZOUQ010000101.1:0-3029 GCA_045658185.1 Eubacteriales bacterium | reverse complement strand
CCCCCAAATCATAACGCCGGGAGCGGTAAAAACACTATAAAAAATGACCGCAGAGCCACGCCCAAAAACACCCAAAATCACCCCTAAAAATGTGTCATTTGTAGTCAAAAAGTGTCAATATTGCAAAAATCCCTTATAAATCAAGGGGTTTTAATGGGTTCGAGTCCTTCCGCCCCTGCCAAAGCAAAAAGCCTTAAAAATGCCGTTAAATGCGGTGTTTTTGGGGCTTTTTCTTGTTTCTCGAGATAATCGCTAAATCCGTTTGACACCGTTTGACACCGTTTGGAGGACATTTTTGCGTAGTCAAAATGTAGTCAAATATTCTATATGGCATCCGTGCCGGGTTTTCAACGGTTGTCAAGTTTCCGAAAAAAGCATAAAAAAAGACCCCCTCAAAGGCGAGGGGGTGAATTTTTTTGAAAAAATATTTTTTTAATTTTTTGCTTCAGCTGCGTGCTTTTTCTCGAAACGCTCAAGGAAAACGATACGGTTAAGCACCGCCTCGTTGGTCCTTCTTGCGTTGCTTGCCCCCTTCTCATATCCGAGGAAGGAGGAAACAAAAATCAGGAAGGCGTAGGCACACATGTTGTAGAGGGTTGCCATCGACCAACCACCAAACACGCAGAATACCGACTCGACCACTACCGAGGAGATGATGACGGTCAACGGTCTGCCGACAATACTTTTGAAGGCGGAGGCATCCTGTGCTCGTCCTGCATCGTTCAAATTTTCTGCTCTGGAGCCGCAAAGGAGCAAGAGGGGGTTAATCGGTCGCACTCGGATGTTGCCGTTTGCCTTGCGAATGTATTTGGCATCGTGGGCGGATATAACGCCGTCACGGACCTGCTGTCGCAGCTCGGCGTTTGACATCTTTGAGAAAATTTCGGTGTAGTCCTTCAGCGTAATGCGAGTATTGTTGACAACGATGGATATACGCTTTTCCGCACGTTCCTCCTCCACCGCTGTTTTGCAGTAGACGAGAAAAGCCTCAAAGAAGGAACCGCGGCGGATGCGGTCGGAGGTTTCGCCCCATATCTTAACGTTGTGCTGGAATTTGGGGCTGTTTTTCTTTGTTACCCTATCACCATATCCAACAAAGCAAGCATAGGCAAGGGTGGATGTGGCACAGTTCATCAGCGTTTTAGAGATGTTATCCGGAGTAAAGGGATTTTTTAGCGAAACAGAGAAAAGGGCGTTAAGCACCATGAATAGAATGTTAGCAAGCATCAAGAGGTAGGGGAAAAAATCCACTACCGCTTTTTTTACCTTATCGGCAAAAGCATTGCTCATTGTATCGTAGGTTTCAAAAACATTGCTGCTCATTCACCCTTTGCCTCCTTCTCTACGATTTCGGCGATAACGGTGAGTATGATGCCGACAATCATTATCGGGAATACACGGTACCAATATGTCGCCGCTGCCTCAACAACGGTAGGAATCCACTTGCACACGATGGTGATGAGGATTATAGGCACAAGTTTGAATGCCGCAAAGACGGAGGCACGGGGGATGCCACGCTTCCACTCTGCAACACGCTTTTTAATGCGTTTATAGGCTTGAAACATAAGCCAAAGCACCGCAAGTATGCCGATAAAAGAAATGGCTTTACCGGCACTGTCACGGGCAAAGGGGACAACGGATGCAAGGAGAATGACGGGGATCGTTGCCTCAAAGGTGAAACCGAGGATGTAAAGAGAAATATATAATGCTTTCATAGGCACCTCCTTATCCGAGGGCTACGCCGCTTTCTCCATCTGCCACTCCGTCAGTCTCGGAGGCTGTTACGCTGTTAAGAATGCTATCAAGGGCGGGGGTGGGGTCTTTCTCCTCCGCATCCTCTGCCGCCTTAATCTCTGCCTCAATAACCTCGACAATCTCTGCTGCCTCTTTTCCCTGCATCTTTGCCGTGGTGATGAGATTCATAATCTCGGTGCGAGCGTAGGGCGACTTGACAAGCTGAAGGGTAATGAGAGTAAGGATGGCGGTCTGCTCGTTGTATTTGGCGGTAAGCTCATCCTGCTTCTTTTTGGTGTCATCAAGAGCAGTGAGGGTTGCGGAAATGATCTTCTCGCCCTCTTTCTTTACAAGCTTTTCGGTGTCCTCTTTGGATGCCTTGCCCTCAACCATATTCTTAACGCCGCCGACAAGAGTCTTAATGCCGGACGCGTACTTACCAATAACAGCAAGGGCGGCAAGTACTGCGGCAAGGATGCCGCCAAATTTCGCCCAGTTTGCACCGTTTGTGAGTGCATCGACCAATTCCGCGGTAAATGCCTTCTCCTCGCTCTCGGGAGTTATTTCAGGCTCCGTGGGGGTATCGGTGACGGTGTGCTCGGTAACGGTATCAACGGGAATGTCGGTAACGGTGTCCTCGGCAAATACCGGGAATACAAACAGCGATGCACACAGCACAAGTGCAGCAATTATAGTGATTATTCTTTTCATTGTTTCTGTCTCCTTAAGAAATAGTTTTAACAATCTCGGCGATAGCCTTTTTCACGGTTTCAAGTTCGCCCTTGATATATTCAAGTTCGGGGATGGCGACATAGTGACCGCTCACCTCTTTTACGATAAACGGCTCTATCTGCCATATCTTGACGGGTACGCCACGCACGACCATTGTTGCGGTGATATTCACCGTGCCTGCGTGTGTGAGGTATGGTGTTATATCTGCCTTATGTTCTGCATCCGCACGGATCTGCACGGGTTTGCTCACGCCCTCATATTCGGGCGGTGTCACCGTGACGATAAGTTCATCTATCGCATACGGCGAGGCAAAGCAGAGGCACACATTGTCAACGGGGAGAGTGATTATCTCCCCGTGCCTGATATATTCGTTAGCGGTTAAATTAAGTGTTATGTTCATTGTTTTTTCTCCTTTACACAATTGCGGAAAAGCACTTACAGTAGTTCCAGCCCATGACCGCACCGAGAAGGAATAATGCTATAAGCAAACATACCTTTACCCATGTTTTCATGCCAACCTCGCGAAAAATTCTCTCGCTCCGTATGCGGTGTGGCTGTTGCCA
>JAZOUQ010000100.1:0-3153 GCA_045658185.1 Eubacteriales bacterium | reverse complement strand
TCGGAGGCAGACATGAGCAAATATAAAGCGATCCTTTTTGATATGGATGGGACGCTTCTTCCTATGGAGCATAAAGTCTTTATGCACGGCTATTTTAAAATGATACTTGGCGTACTTTCCTCTTTTGGCGACGATCCCAAGGTATTGTTTGACGGATTCCTTAAAGGTATTGACGCTATGAGCAATACTGACGGAACAGTAAACAACAAGGAAGCCTTTTGGGGTGTATTTAAAAATTATATCAACGGAGATGTAAATGAATACATAAGAATATCCGATGAATTTTACCACGGTGATTTTGAGAAGGCGAAGGCTTTTACAAAAGAAAATCCTTTAGCAGTCAGGGCTGTGGAGCTTGCACACCGTAACGGTCGAAAGGTAGTTCTTGCAACAAATCCGATGTTTCCCAAGCACGCACAGCTTGCCCGTGTAGGTTGGGTTGGACTTGGAGAGGCAGATTTCGACCTTGTAACCGACTATGAATCGGACAGTCACACAAAACCGCAGAAGGAATATTACCTTTCTATATGCGAGCGTATCGGCGTAGCTCCCGAGGAATGTCTTATGGTAGGAAACGACGAAAGAGATGATATGATGGGTGCGGAAAGTGCGGGTATGGACGGATTCCTTTTGACCGACTGTCTTATTCCTGCGGAAGGTTACAGATGGAGCGGAGAGAGAGGAAGCTTTTTAGATTTAATAGACAAGCTTGAAAAAATGGATTGAATTACGAGCGTAAATTCTTTATATGAGGATTTACGCTCATTTTTGTTTTGACGGTATTGACTTTTTTTCCCTTTATGATATAATTAGCATATGAATACTAATTTGCGAGGTATATAATGAAAACAAAGCAATGGATACGTTGTGCAGAGGACACGGGAAGTGCGGTCGTAAGCTTTTGCAAGAGATTTAATATAGATAAAAAGGTAAGCTCCGCGGTGCTTAAGGTATCTGCGATAGGTGTTTATCTTGCCGATATAAACGGGAAAAAAGTAGGAGAACAGGTACTTACTCCGGGATTTACAAGCTACACCTTCAGAGTTCAGTATCAAACCTACGACGTGACTGAGCTTATAGAAGAGAGCAATACCTTAAGGGTAAGCGTTGGTAACGGTTGGGCTGTTGGACATTTCAGATTTTCGTGGGACCGCTATTTTGCAGACCATACGAGAGCAATGGCAGAGCTTGAAATTAACTATGAGGACGGTAGCATGGAAAACATTTGCACGGACGACACGTGGGAGGTGTGGACCAATCCCGTAACATTTGCTGAAATATACGATGGAGAAACTATAGACAATACCCTTATTCCTGAAAAGATTGGAAATGCGGTGCTTGATGATGATGAATATCCTGTTATACCGGAGGAGGGTGACCCCATTATGGAGCAGGAGGTGCTTTTTGCTACTCGGCTCATAGTGACTCCCAAGGGTGAGAAGGTTTTGGATTTTGGACAAAATATGACGGGATACGTTTCACTTCGAATCAAGGGCAAGAGAGGTGAGCGAGTGGTTATTTCTCACGCTGAGGTGCTTGACAAGGACGGAAACTTCTATAACGACAACTATCGTTCGGCTAAGAACTGTCTTACGTTTGTTCTCAGCGGAGAGGAGGATTATTTCAAGCCTCAGTTTTCCTTTCAGGGCTTCAGATATATCCGTATAGACGAATACCCCGATACGGATATAGACGTAAGCGGCTTTAGGGCTGTTGTGGTGCATTCGGAGATGAAGCGAGTGGGCAATTTTGTATGCGGAGACGCCAAAATAAATCAGCTTTATCATAACGTAATTTGGGGTCAGAAGTCCAATTATCTTGATATTCCCACCGACTGCCCACAGCGTGATGAGCGACTTGGCTGGACGGGAGACGCTCAGGTGTTCTGCCGTGTTGCGGCTACAAACTACGACGTTCGTAGATTCTTTCATAAATGGTTTGGCGATATAAGAGCGGAGCAGAGAGCAGACGGAGCGATTTTTGGTACTTGCCCTGAAATATCCAAAAGGTTTAACGGATTATCACGCATATCTGCCGGTTGGTCTGATGCCGTTATTATAATTCCGTGGATTATTTATGAGTTGTACGGTGACAAAAAGATACTTGAAGACAACTTCGAAATGATGAAAAATTGGATAGAGTATATGCATAACACGGGCGACGAGGAGTATTTGTGGCTGACTGGCTATCACTACGGCGATTGGCTGGCGATGGACACGGGCGGCAACCGCTTTATGGGAGCTACCTCAAACGACCTTATAGCAAGTGCTTTCTTTGCATATTCCACAAAGCTTTTTGTAAAGTCGGGTGAGGCTCTTGGCAGGGATATGAGTTATTATCGGGATATGTATGAAAAGATAGTTTCCGCTTTCCGCAGATACTTTATGGAAGATGGATTCCCAAAAGAGGAATTTCCTCTTACCGAGATACTGCCTTCGCCAAAACACCCAAGCAGTGACGTGCATAGAAAAGGAATTACACAGACCTCTATAATTCTTATTCTTCACTTTGGACTTTGCACCGAGGAGGAGCGTCCCGCCTTGATCGAAAAATTAGTCCAGCTTATACACGATTTCGGCGACAGAATGTCAACGGGATTTATTGGAACGCCGTATATTCTCCACGCTCTCTCGGAAAACGGAAGAGAAGATATTGCTTACAAGCTTTTGTTTAATGAGTGTAATCCCTCGTGGCTGTACTCCGTGAACCGCGGTGCTACTACTATGTGGGAGCATTGGAACGGGATCAAAGAGGACGGTAGCTTTTGGAGTAAGGATATGAATTCGTTTAACCATTACGCGTACGGCGCTGTCGGTGATTGGCTTTACGGTGCGATAGCGGGAATAAGAATTGATGAAGCTGGCTATAAGCGTGTAACGATTGCGCCAAAGCCCGATAAGCGTCTTGGGTTCGTTGATTGTTCAATTGAAACGCCTTACGGAGTATTAGAAAGTAATTGGTACTATAAGGATGAGCGTGTGTGTTTTGAATTCTCCGTACCGCCGAAGGTAAGTGCGACTATCGTACCCCCCAATGGTTCACATTATTCGGTCGGTTCTGGCAGATACAATTTCACAACGTGATATTAACAGTGAAGAACACACATTGAGGTAGCAAATGAAAAAGTTATTATCTTTGTTTCTTGCTTTACTT
>JAZOUQ010000099.1:0-3895 GCA_045658185.1 Eubacteriales bacterium | reverse complement strand
CGGATCATAATGTGATCTACCGTACCGTTGTCGGTCTTGTAAACGTTGTTGGAACGCTTGACCACAACGTCGCCGTACATACCCACCTTGCCGTTCTTCAGCATCTCGGAGTTATTGGTGTCAATATCCACGTATGCACGCTTCAGGAGCGTATAGAAACGAGGAGAAACGGTGATAACTATCTTGGTGTTACCGCTGACGTCGTTTTCATAGAGCTGCTGAACAGCCGCATCGATAGCGTGAAGCACATTGACCTCCGATGCGTTTGCCGCTTCACCCGCAACGACCTTAAGGGGAGCGTTGCCGTACAGCTTCTTGACGTTGGAATCGGCCGCGAAGGATGCGATGTGTTCGTCCTCAGCAGAAGCAAGTCCCTCGGAGGTTTCAGCTGAAAGTGCATCCATAATGCCTCCCACACTCTGTGCCTTGTCAATATCTCCAACCTCGTAATTGAAGTATCTGATCTGGTCGATCTCGAGGATTACGGATGTATCCTCAACGGTTTCCGCATCATCTATTGCGTTGTTGCGAGATTTCTTCGCCAACGACTTTATAGTGGGTTTACCCACGCCGAGGATAGTAACGCTCTCTCCTCTCTTCTGTACCGAGCCTTCGTATTTGCGGTTACAGTCCTCTGCGAACACGCAAAGACGCTCAAGCTCTCTTTCAATACCCTCGGACCACACACCGGGGATAAAATTTGCATAAGACATAATTTATTTTTCCTTTCTACCATTTTGACATTGATGCCCTGATCTTATCGTAGTTTTTCTTTATCTCTTCTCTGGACATCTTCTGTGCGTCCTCTCGAGAGATAAAATCCGATGCAGCTGTGTCAGGACTTGACAGTGCACCCGGGGAGGATCTGCTGTTAGCGTAATACTGTGCCGCCATATTCTGAGCCTGCTTATCGTATTCGCCCTTCATTTTCACAAATCCTTCGTAAATGTCGGCAAGAGGCATTTCGCCCACCTTGCCCTGTGCGAAAAGGCTAAAGTTTTCATCAGCAACAAGCGTATGTATGTCCACATCGGGAAAACGTGCTTTAAAGTTCTCTCTGTCCTTTGAATACCATTCCCTCTCCGCGGCTTCCTTTTCTCGAACCGCCGCCACCTCTTTAGCCTGTGCTTTGAAGTGCTTGGCATAGTCGGTCACGGGATCGCCGCCCGACTCCTCGATCTTACGCATAAGCAGATATTCTTCGATATCGGCGGAGTCTTTGACCTCTTCACCGGTAAAGGGGTTTCTTCCTCCAATAGCCTCGATAATGGCTTTTTCGCGGATCTCTTTTTCTCTCTGCTCTCTGCGTCTTTGTGCGTTTCTCGCATTTTCTTCGGTCTTCCAAGGCTTTTCCGAAGCTTTTTGCTCTTTTGCCTCATTCACCGATCCTCCCGAAAAATCCTTATCATTATCCTCGGAAGAAGTATTTTGGGGAACGTCGGCGTTCACGTTCTCCTGTGAGCCTGAAAGCTCACTCTGTTCCGCCGTTTTTTCGAGTTCGTTCATATAAACTCCTTTCCGTACTTTTCGCCGTACCTGCGTAATATTGGATTTTTAACGCTGTTCCTGCGTATATAGATATCAGCCTTTGCTGTTTCTATTTCTTAAAATCTGTTCGGCAAATACCGTAGCATCTTCTCTTGCCTCGGCCGTTGCCATGTTACCTGCATATATCTTTTGTTTTGCCTCGGACAGCAGTTCTGCAAGTAAAGCCTTTAGATCCTTATTCTCACGAATTAGTGACGTCACGCTGTCAACAGCTTTCTGCTGATTTTCAAGAGCCGCCTGAAGCTGCTTGTTTTGTTCCTCAAGCTGTGCCGCCTGAGCTTGTATTCCCTGAGAATCGTTCCTTATAGCCTCAAGCAATTCCTTTTTATTGGAAAGAGCGTCCTTGGGATATGCGTTTATATAGCTCTCAGCAGATATAGCTCCCTTATTGTAAAGCAGATCAAGAGTCACTATGTCCCCCGCCGCACTTGCTTTTGTTCCGCCCACACTCTCCACGATAACGTCAAACGCAACATCTCGATACACGTCGCTGTTGAAAGTTTCAACCACACGCATCGGTTCTGCACGCATCGGTTCTGCGTTATCTTCAGGAGGTGATTGCTCCTCATAGCTGAATTGGGCCTGTGCGTAGTACAGCTTAAAGAACTGTGCCAAGACCTTTCCCTGTTTTTCCTTTACGAGCCAGAAGTGTTTTTTCAACTCTTCCGTTGGGAGAAGTGCCTGAGATTGAAGCTGAGCAATAGCCGCTCCCGACATAGAGGCACTTGCTACCTCACCCGTCATTACCTCAGAAGATCCCGTTACAGTTCGTGTCATACTCATAATAGCGTCTACGAGCTGCATCGGCTGTGTCGGCATATTCGGAGCATTCATTCGCTTTATCCCGTTTCCCGTCCCCGTATGGTCGGTGAGTATCTGAGCAGGGTCATTATTTATCGTCTGATCTCGGAGCGCACCGGGAGTGACTATGTATTTTCCCCAAGCTTGTTCCTGAGCGTTAAGAAGCATCATGGCAAGATTGAAATTTATAGCACGTTGATTGGGAATAAGACCCTCCACCTCACCAAGTCCGTATATGGATTTCTCACGATACTCGTAATTTCCGACAACTATCGGGTAAAGATATGCTCCCACGCTTCTCGGTCTGTCCACGGTTTTGTGATTATCGGGCAAACTGTTATTGGGTGCATCCTCCTCAAGCTCCTCGTCAAAGCCAAGCTCTCGTCTTGCCGCCTCTATGTCGGGAGCAAGAGGAAACGGCTTATTCACCACCACCGTGCGTGTTGCCTTCTCGCAATACACCTCTCCGTTCTTGCGAAAATATCTTGTAAGAACGGTACACAGCTCATCACCCTTTTGCTCTACGGTAGAATATTTGCTATCATTTTCGTCAGCTTTTATACTGTCCGCATCAACATCCTTATCACACTTGGATCTTACCGATTTGACAGGCTCACGGCTTGCGATCAGTATCCACTCTTGTTTTTGCTCATCCCTCTCGCAGGGATTGGCAAAAAATATGCTCAGTATATCTATTATTTCCGCTCGGAGAGCCCCTGTCTTAATACCGTCCTTGCCCGTCGCTTCGCTGTCCCAATAGTAGTGGTAGAAGAACGATCCCTTCTTCACTCCGTCCTCTATTGCCTGCTCGTCAAGAGCGTCCTGCCCCATCTCCTTCTGAATATAGTCAGCGAAACGGTTGAACACCGTAATGTCCACCTCTGAGTTGTCCGTCTGATATATCAGCTTCACGGGTGTGGACAGTATGGCACTTTTCTTATTGCGACAGATCATTTTTATAATGTTTATCACGGGACGGGGCAGATTCTTTGTGTTTTCCGTGGGGGCGGGCCACTGATCACCCTCAAAAAATTTTACGAACAACGGTATCTTTTTTGACAGCCCAGAGCTGTCCTGATACGCCTTGCCGTTTCTATAACACTCCCAGAGTGCCGTTACCTCAGTGCCGCTCATCCTGATACGCCCTCCGCACCGAACAGATACTCTGTTATTATCTGCTGAGCAGTTATCCGCTCTTTCTTATTTGTTCGGTCTGCGATAGTCGGCTTTCGCTTCAACTGTGACCGAAGCTTTTGGTTTTCGACCTTAAGCTGTCGATTTGCCCTCTTCAAACGTTCTATTGTTCGCCTTGAGGTTATAAATTCTTCTATGATACCCAACGTCAGTACCCCCAATTCATATATTGTCCTCCGCTGTTTCCGTTAACGTGAAATGATCCAAACAATTCGTCGTCATCCTCACTCTCGGAGATCCAAGCGGTAGTCTGCTGTTTTGAAATAAAGTGTGCGATGGCAAGAGCCATTACAAGATCGTCATGCTGTCCCGTCTGAGCTTCCTGCTTACCGTTATCCTTCTTGACGAAGGT
>JAZOUQ010000098.1:0-4090 GCA_045658185.1 Eubacteriales bacterium | reverse complement strand
TCATTCTCTCGCACTCTCCTTCCGTCACTTGCTTCGCTCGTGCCACCTTCCTCTCGGAGGAAGGCTATAAAACAATTCCGCCCAAACGGGTCGTCAAGGGTGCCGACCCCTACCATTATTATGTTCTAACATCGTGCGAGTTTTTTTGTAAAATCAAAACATAAATATGTAAATGTATTTTGATAAATTTTATGTTCGCTCTCTCGTCGTCCGTAGGGGGCGACGCCCTCGCGACCCGTTTTGCGAAGCGAATCTTCAAAGGTAGCGAAAAATCGGGCGTAAATGTAATTTTGAAAAATTATGTTTTTTTGGTGAAAAGCATTTTATTTGAGGACAAAATGTGCTATAATAAAACAAAGAAAGCGATTTTGAGAGGGGGAGAGTATGGGCAGACCGAGAGAAAAGGTAAAGCGGCTGTTTGCGGACAAGCAGTTTGAAGAAACAAAGACCTATTCAAAGAAATATGCGGCGACGGTGTTGTCCGTTATCTCCGTCACCGTCTGTGTGCTGTCGGTTTTGGGTGTAGTATTTTTGCGTACCTACTTTTCCGACACCGACGTGATAAAGGAATGGATAGCGGACAATTATCTGCTGGGTCTTTTAATAATGACCGCACTGTGTGCCGTTCAGGTGGTTATCGCACTTATGCCCGGTGAGCTTCTTGAAATAGCATCGGGATACGCCTTTGGCGGTCTTATGGGGACGGTGGTGTGCGTGGTCGGAATAACTCTCGGAAGCATTATTGCCATACTACTTGCAAGAAAATTCGGCAGACGGCTTGTAGAGTCGCTTTATCCCCGTGAGAAGATAGACGCGCTTCCCATAATAAACACGCCGAAAAAGAGAAATGCAATGACCTTTTTGCTCTTTCTCATACCAGGTACGCCAAAAGACTTGTTCACCTACGTTATCGGAATGACGGAGATGAGCATACCGCTTTATATTTCTTTGACGCTGTTCGCAAGATTACCCTCTATCGTGATGTCAACCATTGGGGGCGGGGCATTGGGAGATAACAAATTCGGACACGCCGTAGTGATTTTCATAATTGCGGGTGTGATAAGCGGAGTAGGCTATCTCTCATATCTGGCAATACAAAACAGACATAAGAAAAAGATTGAAAACGAAAGAAGCACGGCAGACTGATTACAGTCTGCCGTGTTTTCAGTTTATAAAAAGCAACGCCAATAAAATCAGTGCAAGCTCAGGTTCTTTGCCGTCCTGGAATATTATGAGTGCAAGTGCGAGGAGCAGCAGCTCCTCCGTGCCGAGATGACCGAGGGGAGAGAGCAGGGAACGTTTTTCCTCTGCGGTAGCTCTCACTTCTGCCGACCGCTCTTGTGTTTCCTCCACGCTATGTAATTGCGTTTCGTTTATCTCTTCCTCCACGGCAGAGGGAGGCTCTTCGCGGATTTGTGGGGGCGGTGTGCGTGTGCGGGTAAGATTTTCAACGGGTGTTACCGTATTGCTTCGTGAGAACATACTGCCTCCGTAATTCGGAGGTATTCTCGAATCTCTGTTTGGTGGGCGTGAATACATTTTTCACCTCCTATTTCAGTTGTTTTACTACGGCGGACATTTTTGATATTCTTATTATGCCGTCTATTGCCTGACATCTTTTGGGATTGAGGTAGGGCTTTATGGCACAAAGCAGGGCTTCGTGCTTTGCGTTGCCCACGTTATCCGACGTTCGCGACAGCTTTCCCACAAGGGGCAGTATGGCGTCGGGAGAAAACACGGGGGTGTCCTGTTGCGACACATCCTCGCTTGATGCTTCTGTTGGCGACGGTGAGGGGGTACTGTCCTTGAGTGCTGACGCCACCATTCCCATAAGCTGTGGATTGGCAAGTAATTTATCAAGTGCCGCCGAGAT
Source organism: Eubacteriales bacterium (assembly GCA_045658185.1). GTDB lineage: Bacteria > Bacillota > Clostridia > Oscillospirales > CAG-272 > HGM12713. The sequence continues at coordinate 2,217 of JAZOUQ010000098.1, read as the reverse complement.
ACCCTCGGGCAGTCCGTCCTTTAGTGCATTGACGTTATCTGTCATTTTGACGTGCCTCTGCCTTTCGTGTTTGTCTGATATTGGGTCACTATACGCTCAAGGTCCTCGTCCGTTGCCGTGCGAAGGGCGTTTCTTATGCTCGATACGCTTGATGGGTCGATATTGTATTCCAACGGATCTATTCCGCTGCTTGATGCCAAGCGATTGATTATGGTCATTAGCTGCTTGTCATTGAGCGCAAGTAATCCTTCAAGTGCTTTTCTGTCTATCTGCATACCGTTACCTCCAAATATGGGTTTTATTACAATTATATGCGTGATTTTCCCGTTTTGTGAAAAAATGTGAGTGAGCAAAGTAAAATAACCGTAGACAAGACAGAAAAAATATGTTATAATTACTGTGTATAGTTTTTTATAATTATATGAAAACAAAAGTATAAATATGCTCAAGGGGGGCACGTATGAAATATTGCTTTATTATTAACCCCGCATCGGGAAAGCCTGAAACCAAGGCTAATCTGGAAAATAAAATAAAAGAGGAAACCGAGCGTCACGGACTTGATACTACCGTTCTGTATACCTCAAGAGCAGGTGAGGCGGGAGAGCTTATAAAAGCTTTTGCCGAAAAATTCCCCGATGACAGCATTCGTTTTTACGCCTGCGGCGGCGACGGTACGCTGTGCGAGGCGGTGAACGGAGTAATGAGCATTGAGGACAGAGAGCGTGTCAGCCTTGGTGTCGTGCCTGTGGGAACGGGAAACGATTTTGTCAGATGCTTCTCTCCGCGTGAGCTGTTTTTTGATATTGAAGCACAGACAAAGGCACAGGCCTTTGAGATCGACCTGCTCAGGTGCAACGATACATACGCAATAAATATGATAAATATCGGCTTTGACTGTCAGGTGGTGGTCAAAACGGCAAAAATAAAGAGAAAGAAATTTATTCCCTCCAAGATGGCGTACATATGCGGTCTTGTGGCAACGCTCATAAAGAAGCCGGGTGTCAAGATGAATATTGGGGCGGACGGCAAGGAGAGTGAGGCCAAGGGCTTTTTGCTCACCACCTTTGCCAACGGAAATTTCTGCGGCGGCGGATTCCATTCAAACCCCGAGGCAAGTCTTTGCGACGGAAAGATCAACGCTCTGTTTGTAAATAATATCAGCAGAAGCCGATTTGTAGGTCTTGTGGGAAGCTATAAAAAGGGAACTCACCTTACGGAAAAGAACAAAAAGATACTCCACAGCGAAACGGCACGGGCGTATTCTATTGATTTTGACGCACCTACCGAGATAAGTGTGGACGGGGAAATCGTGATTGCGAACGAATTGAAGCTCAGCTGCGTATCCAAAGCCATAAAATTCCTCGTGCCTAAGGGGGCTGCGTACATCGGTAATGTTGAGTCGGCTGTTTGTGACACGGTGACGGTATGAAACTTGTTGTGCTGTCCGACAGCCACGGTGCGTCCCACAGAATTGAGAGGGTGCTGTCACTTAATAAGGACTGCGATGCCGTTCTTTTCCTCGGCGACGGACTTGCAGACCTGTACGGTATTTCCTCGGGACTTGTTTCCGTCAGAGGAAATTGCGATATGTCATATCTTTGGGGAGAGGGCCTAAAAACTCCCTCGGAGCAGATAATGACCTTTGACGGCTTCAGATTTCTGATGGTACACGGACACACTCTGTCTGTGAAGTCGGGAATCGAGAGGGCTATGAAATATGCCTTTGAGGCGGGTGCTGACGTATTGTTGTACGGTCATACCCACGGGCGGTGCGAACGGTTTTTCCCTGTGGGAAGTGAGCTTTGTGGGACTGTCATCGACATACCTATGTATGCTTTCAATCCGGGAAGCATAGGCTCTCCAAGGGATGGAGCACCAAGCTTCGGTGTTATAGAAATAAGAAACGGTCAGATACTTTTCTCTCACGGGGAATTGAAATAAATTGTGTTAATAATACGGTTGATTTTCACGAGATTCCGAGGCTGAGCCTCGCCTTGCAGGTACGACTTCGCTCCGCCGCTGTCATCCTGAGCGAAAGGCGAAGCCTGTAGTCGAAATTTTGCCACAGCAAAATCGCCGCAGGCGGGATCTCGGCGGAGCTACGCTCAGAATGACACGTGAATAGTGCAATAAAAAAGGCTATTCTTTCGAATAGCCAAGGATTTTAAGACGCGGAATCTGCAGAACTCAGAGCTTCTACCTCTTTAAGGTAAGCGG
>JAZOUQ010000097.1:0-4292 GCA_045658185.1 Eubacteriales bacterium | reverse complement strand
CTCCGTTTTCTTTTGCGTTGTCCCTTTCAATAGCCTCGTCTATCGCACGGTTAATAAAACCGTTTACCTTTTCTCCGTGACGTTCTGCGTGTTCGCGTATTCTGTCACGGTCGCCCTTTTTAACCATAAGGCTTATGCGGTCGTACGCTTGAGCGTTAAACGAATTATTATAGGCAACTTTATCGAATTTTTCCTTTTCTTCTGGCATTTTTTCACCTCCCACCATATTATACCACAAACCAAAACATTACACAATGTGCAAATTGTACGAAAACATTGTGTAATGTTTGTGCAACATTCCATCTTGACACATTACTCAATGTGTGCTATAATATAGGTGTAAGGCAAGGGGAAACCCGATACGAAAGGAGGGAGGAAAATGGAAAACGGAATGACCAATGCCGAATTCAATGCGTTTCTTGAAACACTCGCCAAGCTGATAGAGAGCAAGGCACAATCACCTGCAGACGCTGCCGAGATAGTCCGACAGTCGAAAGCATAAGAAAAGGTGAGTGACAGACCGACCAAGGAAATCACTCACCAAACACCCAAAGGCGAGTCGGGAGCCTTACCCCGACCGCCTCCATTATAACACAGGTAAGGCGGAAATGTCAAGAACAAAATTTAAAATCGGAACACGGCAAGGCAGACGGGTAGCACCAAGAAGGTCAGACGAGAGTGAGAGAGGATAAGCGGAGATTGGGATTGCCAAGAGAGCATATTGATGACTTAACGCCACTCACCCCCACGTTCCACAGAAAAAAATCAAAAGAAAATGGAGGAGTATTCAAATGAGTACCAACGAAATGACAAGCAAAGTAAGAGAGCTTAAGGAGCTTAAAGCATTCGCAGAACAGATCGCAGAGGAGATCACCGCTCTGGAAGATCTGATAAAGGCGGAAATGACCGCACGCAATACGGAGGAGCTGACAGTGGATATGTTCAAGATAAGATGGACCACCGTCAACAGCTCAAGATTTGACACCACCGCATTCAAAAAGGCTATGCCCGAGCTTGCGGAACAGTACACCAAGCAGACGACTACACGTCGATTCTCCATAGCTTAAGGGGAACGACGTGCGAAATAAAGATATACCCGAATTTACACAAACCCTTCTGAAGGAACACGGTATCACCGAAACGCCCGTAGACGTGCTGCGGATAGCAAAAGCGTCGGGCGTTAAGGTGGTACGCAACAGTATTGTGACTTCCCTCTCCGAGGGTGAACACGGTAGAATGTATTCCGCCGAAGGTCTAAAGATAATCGTCTATGACGATACTCTCCCTCTCCACGATCGACGCTTCACCGTCGCTCACGAGCTGGGACACATATTTCTCGATCACGAGGGAGAACACAGAAGATTTACAAACCACATAGAACGGCAGGCGGATATGTTCGCCCGCTGCTTACTCGATCCACAAGGAGGTTACGAATGTACAGAGAAACACACATAGCTCTTATAGAGAACGATATAAGCGTCAACGCACGTCAGATAGCAGAACAGATCTATGATAAAGGCTACCGTAAGCAAATGCTCGGACAGTGGCAAAAGGATCTTACGTACACCGGCAAGAACAAGACGGTGTTCCGCTGTTCCCTTTGCGACCACTGGTTCAAAGCCAACAGAAAGGACCTTGCAAAATTCTATATGCGATACTGCCCTCAGTGCGGTGCGTATATGTCATTTTCGGAGGAGGACAAACAATGAGAACGTTCCTCACTCTCCTGATAGCCTTTACGTCAGGACTAAAGCAGACGGCACAGACCGTCAACGAATCGCGGACGGCCGCGGAGCTGACCGCCAAACTCAAAAAACAATAACGAAACGGAGGACACAACGATGTCAATGAAAACCATTATACAACAGAAAAAGCTCGTCCTGAGCGTACACGAGCTTGCCGACGTGCTGGGAGTATCCCGCCCCGTCGCATACGAGCTTATCAAAAGAAACGGTTTCCCCGCTGTGCGAGTTTCAGAACGCCGCATAATTATTCCCGTGGAAGGATTGTGCAAATGGCTTGAGGCGGAAGCACAAAGCGGTGTGAGAATATGAGGGACAGCGAGAAAGCATTTTATCTTTTCTTTGACTGGATAGAGGACATTGATAGCCTTGACGGTGCAGACGCGTGGAAGGTAGTTAAAGCCATAGCGGAATACCACCAACACGGAACAAACCCTCTCGATAACGTAGACGGCCCCCTCAAGGCGGTCGTTTCCATAATGTTCCATCAGATAAAGCGAAAGGAGGCTGTATCTGCCCAACGTGCAGAGAACGCACGAAGCACCAACGAAAAGAAAAAAGCTAAAGCGGAATTTTTGCGAACGCAAAGCGAACGCACAACGAACGCAGAGCAATCACAGTGCAACGCTACAGAATACAGTATACAGAATACAGATAACAGTATTCATTCAATCACTCACTCTGACGCGTGTGTGTGTACGCATACGCGTGAGGAGAAAGAGGACGAGCTAATGCCCCCGGAACTTCGGAAGGGACTGGAGGAGCAGCTGAAGGAACAGGCAAGGCAAAAATACCTTAACGGTCCTCTCGGTAAGGGTGTAGTCCTTTTGAGCGGCGAACAGCTCGATTCCCTTCTTGATGAGCTGTCACTCGACGAATTTAACAAGTACGTAGAGATAGTGGCAGACTGTGAGCTTAACGGCAAAAAATACAAAAACAAGACGCACTACCGTGCTATACTCGATATGGCAGCGGCAGACAGAAAAACAGGAGGAATAACAAATGGCAAATAATACACAAGATAAACGAAACGCAAAAGGCGGCGGATCTGTCCGCCAACGTCCCGACGGACGGTGGGAGGCTCGCTGCACTATCAACGGCAAATCCCGAAGCTTTTACGCGGATAAGCAACAAGACGCCCTCAAGGCTATGAGAGCGGCACAAAAGGCGGCGGACGAGGGCCAATACCTCGAGCCTTCCAAAATGACCGTGGGGCAATGGCTCGATATTTGGTTGGAGGAGTTTGAAAGACCGCAGGTGCGTTACGGGACTTATATAAAATGCAAAAGCAACGTAAATCACAATATAGTTCCTGCCCTCGGAAAAATAAAGTTACAAGCTCTCACCTCTACACATATTCAGTCATTTATCAATGATTTACAAAAAAAGGGGATACAAAGCAGAGAGATCTACGCCACCCTTAGAACTGCCCTTAATAAAGCGGTAATGCTAAAATATATTACTACAAACCCAGGCGATGCCTGTTCGTTGCCAAAAAAAGAAAAGAAAGAAATTTCCCCCCTGTCCGACAACGATGTCAAAAATTTCCTTAAGGCTATCGAAGGTCACAAACATCAAGCCTTGTTCACCGTTACGTTGTTTACAGGGATGCGTAAAGGAGAGATATTGGGTTTGCCCTGGGATGCAGTAGATTTCAAGAACGGCACTATCACGATAAAACAACAATTACACACTCAGCATGGGCGTAGAGAAATCGGACCGACAAAAAACGGAAGATCACGAACAATTGCTCCTGCACCGTTTGTAATGGACATACTCCGAAATGTCCGACAGGAGCAATTTAAAAATCAAATCAAGCTCGGATCGGAGTGGAACAATGAATTTAATCTTGTTTTCACGGATGAAACAGGCCACAATTGCACCCATAACGTATATCTATCATTCAAGAACGTAGTTTCCAAAATCGGCAGACCTGATGCTCGTTTTCACGATTTACGGCACACTTACGCCGTTATGTCCTTGCAAGAAGGGGACAGTCTGAAAACAGTGCAAGAAAATCTCGGTCATACAACTGCATCTATGACATTGGGAGTCTACGCCCACGTGTCCGAAAAAATGAAACTGGAGAGTGCTAACCGTATGCAGAACTATTACGAAAAAATACAAGCTTAAATATGCGTAAAAAGCAACAAAAAGGGAGTAGAAAAAAACTCCCTTTTTCAGTGTCATAAAGTACACATATTTTTACCCATTATTTTACCCATTACAGAATTTTTTTAGATTGATTTTGATTGTTTTTAGCCAAGCGTAACGCTTTGAAAACATATATTTTTATGGAACAGATTGTTTTAGATGATATTAGATTGGATAATTATTGTTTTTGGTTGAATTTAATTTGGCGTTTACCACCTCAAAACCTCAATAAATACGCCATTTTTCGACAAAATATTTTAAAAAGCTATTGACAAAGTGAATTTTTTATGGTATAATATTACTGTACTCAAGAGAGAATGAAAGCCGTCTAAATGACGGCTTAGAAACAACAATTTATTAGTTATAAATTGGATTTCCTTCGGGGACGGCAACCAC
>JAZOUQ010000096.1:0-8553 GCA_045658185.1 Eubacteriales bacterium | reverse complement strand
CCGAAGAATACGGCTGTGCTTTCGTTGAAGGAATCGGTATACTTGGTTGCAATATATACCTTAGCCTTGCGTGAGGGAGGCACGTTCATTTCGTTTCTTCTTGCTCTTATCGCCTTGATAGCGGAGATGACTCTTGCCATCTTCTCGGAGTCTGCGGTGAACACCAAGGCTTCGCTGAACTTAGGATATTCGGAAATCATAATGCTCTCGTCGGAGTGGGGAAGTGACTGATAGATCTCCTCGGTGATGAAGGGCATAAAGGGATGGAGCAGCTTGAGCGTACCCGTAAGAACGTATGCAAGTACGTTCTGGGCTACGATGTTTCCATCGGTCTCCTTTTCGTTGAGTCTTGCCTTGGTAAGCTCTATATACCAGTCGCAGAATACGTCCCAAGTAAAGTCGTAAATGGAAGCAAGAGCCACACCCACTTCATACTTATCAAGAGAGGAGGTAACGATTGCACACAGCTTGTTGAACTCGTCAAGAATCCACTTATCCTCAGCAGCGAGCTTGTCAGCCTCGGGGAGCTTGACCTCGTCAATAGTCAAGTTCATACGAACGAATCTCGAGGCATTCCACAGCTTGTTTGCGAAGTTTCTTGCGGCCTCTATCTTCTCGTCGGAGAAACGCATATCGTTTCCGGGAGAGTTACCCGTTGCAAGTGCGTAACGGAGAGCGTCTGCTCCGTAGTTCTTGATTATCTCAAGGGGATCAATGCCGTTTCCAAGGGATTTGGACATCTTACGACCCTGTGCATCACGCACAAGTCCGTGGATAAATACTGTACTGAAGGGCTTCTGTTCCATATGCTCAAGACCTGAGAATATCATACGGGATACCCAGAAGGTGATGATATCGTAACCCGTTACAAGAACGTTTGTGGGATAGTACTTTTCAAGATCCGCCGTCTTTTCGGGCCAACCGAGAGTTGAGAAGGGCCAAAGAGCAGAGGAGAACCACGTATCAAGTACGTCATTGTCCTGATGCACCTTGCCACCGCACTTGGGACAAGTGTCGATATCGGTTTTTGATACTGTCATCTCGCCACATTCATCGCAGTAGAAGGCGGGAATTCGGTGACCCCACCAAAGCTGACGGGAGATACACCAGTCGAGGATATTATTCATCCAGTTGAAGTAATTCTTGGAGAATCTTTCGGGTATAAAGTTGATGTCACCGTCCTCAACTGCCTTGATAGCAGGCTCAGCAAGGGGCTTCATCTTTACGAACCACTGGTCTGAAGTAAGAGGCTCAACAGTTGTACCGCAACGGTAACAAACACCTACGTTATGCTCGTGGGGAACTACCTTTACAAGATAACCCTGTGCCTCAAGATCGGCAACGAGAGCCTTGCGGCACTCGTATCTGTCCATGCCCTCGTACTTACCTGCATAGGAATTCATAGTAGCGTCGTCGTTCATGACCTTTATCTGCTCAAGGTCGTGTCGCTGACCAACGAGGAAGTCGTTGGGGTCGTGAGCAGGGGTTATCTTAACACAGCCAGTACCAAAGCCTATCTCAACATAGTCGTCGGCAATCACGGGGATCTCTCTGTTTACTATGGGAAGTATGAGCGTTTTACCAATAAGATGCTTGGTAGCCTCGTCCTCAGGGTTAACTGCAACCGCGGTGTCACCGAACATAGTTTCGGGACGGGTGGTTGCAACCTCAACGTAGCCGTCCTCACCCTTTATGGGATATTTTATGTGCCAGAAGTTACCGGGCTGATCCTTGTATTCCACCTCAGCATCGGAAAGAGCGGTGAGGCAGTGAGGACACCAGTTGATTATTCTGTATCCACGGTAGATAAGACCCTTATCGTAAAGGTTTACAAAGACCTCGCGGACAGCCTTTGAGCAGCCCTCGTCCATAGTAAATCTCTCACGGGTCCAGTCGCAGGACGCACCCAGCTTCTTGAGCTGACTTATGATACGGCTGCCGTACTGATGCTTCCAATCCCATACACGCTCAAGGAATTTCTCACGGCCAAGGTCGTAACGGGTAAGTCCCTCGTTGACTCTGAGCTGTTCCTCGACCTTTATCTGAGTTGCAATACCCGCGTGGTCAGTACCGGGAACCCAAAGAGTGTTAAATCCCTGCATTCTCTTGTAACGAACGAGAATATCCTGAAGGGTGTCGTCAAGAGCGTGACCCATATGGAGCTGACCCGTTACGTTTGGAGGGGGAATGACCACTGAAAAAGTGGGGGCGGGGTTGTTTACGTCGGGAGTGAAATATCCCTTGTCGCACCAATTCTGATATATTCTGTCCTCAAAGTCCTGAGGTGAATACACCTTTGGCAATTCGTTGTAAGAATTCATTTTTGACCTCCTGATATATTTAAAGAATAATTGAAAACAAAAAAACTCCACCGTCCGTATCAGGACGTGGAGCACGCGGTACCACCTGATTTTGCCCGTCAAAAAGGCGAACACTCTCAAAGCCGATAACGGTGGCGACCGTCACGGGCTACTTTGTTTTTCACCCGCACCGCTTGGCGGCGACTTCGACAAAAGAGTGGGCACGGACTCTCACCAATCGTCCGCTCTCTGTGGCGTTCATTTGTCTACTACTCCGCTTCACAGCGTTTTAATAAAGATAAAGTCCCGACGCTATTGCATCGGGACTTGGAGCTGGTAATCAGAATCGAACTGATGACCTCGTCATTACCAATGACGTGCTCTACCGACTGAGCCATACCAGCGACTTGCGACTTTGATATTATAACAGAAATTTCAGCATTTGTCAATACCTTTTTTTAAAATTTTTTATATTTTTTAAAGAATATTTAGGGACATAAAAAAGGCTGTCTTAAAACAAAGAACAGCCCCAAAAATTAATTCGATTTTTTTGCTTTTTTAGAAATTTTTATAACATATTTTCCGATAAATGCACGGAATTTGGTTTCTTCACCGCTAATAACACGCTTGAAATTCTGAGTATGCTTTATAAACATACTTAAACATAGAACACCGGCTACGATTCCTGCGAGAAGGCTTCCGTATTTTATTCCTACAAGAATGGGGAAAAGCACTGCCGCCGAGATAGCCATAGTGAATCCGTAGTTAAACAGAAACGCAAGTGCAAGACAGAGAACGAGTAGAATGAGGAAGAGTAGAGGACTAACTCCAAGAACCCAACCGCCAAAAGAAGCAAGACCTTTTCCACCCTTAAATCGAAGGTAGAAGGGATAGTTGTGCCCGATAACCGAGCAACCACCTGCAACAAGACCTGACATAGCATACTCGCTAAATAACCACTGACACAGCTTTACGGCGAGAAAAGCTTTAAAAATATCAAACAGCATAACGAATATACCCCAGCCTCTGCCGAAGTGCATAAAGGTGTTACTTGCACCGAGATTTTTCGTACCGCTCTTGCGGATATCGACCTTTTTTACCTTACTTAAAATATACGAAGGACTGACACTACCGATAAGATAGCCAAGTCCGGCACAGCAAATGTAGTACATATATTACTCCCCAAATATTATCTCTACTATTATACTAAAAAAATTGATTTTAGTCAAGAGGATTACGGCTTTTTATGATTTTTAAAATTTCAACCGACAAAAAAGCACATACTCTATTGAGTATGTGCTTCCTTGGTGACCCACCGGAGACTCGAACTCCGGACCCCTTGATTAAAAGTTTGGAAGGGGTCAAGGGGAAACCTTAGATAATACATATTATCGTTGCACGTTTAATGTGCAAAGGTGTCCCCTGTTAACGTGTTGAATGATATCCATAGTGGAATGGAGCAGGAGACGGAGCGGGTGTGTCAGGCGTGTGTTCGACCCCGAAGCGGGTCGGGAGCTTGAAGGGAATTGGAGAAGTTGAATATTATCACACGAAAATATTGAGCGAGAGGCGGGAAGAGCGTTTTATTTGAGGCTGATATAGCCTTCAGCATAGGCGAACGATGAGCAGTGCAGAACGAGGATCCGAAGGAATGCACGCTTAACGAGAAGAACGGACAGCAGTTGCCAATGGGCAGCACGGGGATTTGAAAATGCGCGCTCGACAGTTTAATCCCTTCCTTAGCCAAATTTTTAAAAATATATTTCCCTTAAACATATTTAATTTATTATAATCCGCTCTCCGCAGAGAGCGGAACTCCCCTACTTCATTTTATCGCTGCACCCGCCGCGGGAGGGAGCGGCGGTACCTGTGTGGTGCCTTCGCTTTCCATAACTTTTGCATAACTCCCCTTTAGGGCTGTGGAAAAAACTGTGGTAACTGTGGTAAGGGCGGTGCGGCTGTGGTAAACGCTGTGGGAAGGACTGTGGGAAGGATATCGAGCGAAGAGGAGCGAACGGTGTATCTTAAGGTAGCAACGAAGAGCGGTGATTTGCTTTCCACAGGGCTTTCCATAGTGTTTTCCATAGTTGCTCCGAGCTTTCCATAGTTTCCATAGGAATTTTCCATAGGTTGTGTAAAAGTTGTGGGAATGGAAGGTATCACACAAGCACTAACGAAAAAGAAAAATGATGGGCGATTGTCTTACTTAATTGGTATTCACTAAGTAAGCATTTGCAAATGTCCGTGATGAACGTTGGGAGCTGTTGGCTGTTATTCTCGTTAAGCGTGTATTTCTGAGGAACGGAGATCTGCACGAGAATAGAACAAGCCTGGTGAAGGCTACCGTATTAACGAAATACAATTATTGCGTAGGCTCCAAGTATAATGGAAAGGTGTTATAATGAAAAAGAGTATTCCTGAATTGTATAATGATGTGCAAACAATGTATTCGCTTGTTTGCTTACTAAAAACCGTGAATTCGATGCAGCATTCATTCCTGGGTGATGAATGTGTTGACAAATTAGATCTGATATCGTTACGGGCACACAGTTTTAGTATGCGAGCATTTGTGGAACTTGAAAAATATTGTGTTGCTCTGGCAGATAGTCTGCTTGAGCTTGAAAGAGAGGTAGAAAATGAAAATAAAAATAGCTGACCTTCCCGCATCGGTGAATGCTGTGTGCGTTGTCGATAATAGCGGACAAATTTTTATATACTGTAATTCCAAGTTGCCAAAGGCAGACGTTGTGCCTGTATTCGACTATCTGATATCTTCCACGGCTCAGGTGCAAAATTCGAATGCAAAGAAAAAAAGCGGACAGAAAAAAGACGAATAGTAGTTGACAAGCTCTGGTATTTAGTGTATAATGTAAAAGAAAGGTATTGCCCTGACGGAAATTCTTCCCCTCCTTTTTGGAATTTTCGTTAGGGTAATTGTAAAAATCAACACAAAAAACAGGCGAAAAAAAAGTTCAATTTCGCCGTGGTGGGGCAGTTATGTAATACGCCCCATACATAATTGGGTATTTTTTGAGTATTTTCAAGGTCTCAGAGGCATTTTTTCATTTACTGGTAAAGCCGTTTCAGTAAATGAAATCAAGGCTTTCGGGACTTTTTTTATTTGTAATAAACGAGAGTTAAAACGTTCATAAACTGTTCAAACCTCATTTGGTGGCAGAGCTGTTTCACCAAATGAAATTCCGAATATATTCGTGTAAAAAAAGAACACACGGTCTGTAAAATTTCGCATCCTCGAGCGGTGTAGCTGAGGGGCGAAATGCAGACCGCGTGTTTTTATTTTCATATCCTGAAACGTCTGTGAATTTTAATAAAGCTTTTTGGGTGTATCCACTAGCCCGGCAAGATAGTCCAGGGATACGTTGTAATATTTTGCCAACGTGATAAAGTGGTGCATCGGCAGTTCACGTGTACCTCGTTCGTACATTGAATAGTGTTGTTGTGATATGTTAAGAATGTTTGCTATTTCATCTTGTGATTTGTCGTGATCTTCAGGAAGGTCACAAAGTCTTTGGTAATAGTACATAAAAAACTCCTTATTTTTTTGCCGTTGTAAATAGTAACAATGGCGATTTTTTTGTATTATATCATAAATACGTTTGTATGTAGTTGATTTACATACAAGCGTATGTTATAATTGTTTACATACAAATATATGTGGAGGTGATGCAATGAACAAACGAGAAGGAAAGAGAGGTGGAGCGACTCCAACAATAAGAAAATCTGCAAAAGATGGTAATAAAAAATGGATGTTCAAAAAACAGTTGGTAACGTTCTTATGCAAACGGCTGTTGATGAATTTATGATCGAGCAGAGAATAAGAGGAAACAGCGAAAGAACACTTGAATTTTACAAATATGTGTTTGTGAAGTTTCGTCGGTTTTGTGATTGCGTTTACGTATCTGATATCACGTTACCGTTGTGTAAACGGTATCTGCTGTATTTAATGGAATGCGGTATAAACTCAGTAACCGTCCAATCATACGTCCGAGGTTTTCGAGCGTTTTTATCCTGGCTTTATGCTATGGGTTACCATGTGAATAATTTAAGCAATGATTTTAGGTTGCCTAAGGCTCACAGGGCTGTTATAAATATTCTTACACGGTCAGAAATAGAGCTGTTGCTGTCACAGTTCGATAAAGGTACTTTTCACGGCAGCCGTAACCGTTGTATTTGTCTGTTGATGCTTGATTCAGGTTTGCGATGCGGTGAGGTGGTTTCACTTTCCACCGACCGTTTACATCTCGACGAACGTTATTTGATAGTTGACGGAAAATGTGATAAGGAACGTATTGTGCCGTTAAGCTCTCTTGTTGTTGTCGAGCTTGTGGAATATATCGAAATAAAGCCCAGCTGCAAAAGCTTCTTTTGCACAGCTGAAGGATCTCCCATAACCGTTGACACGGTGAAGGATTTCTTCAGAGATCTGAAGCGTGTAGAAGGGCTTGAGAGAATATATCCGCATTTGTTGCGGCACACGTTTGCCACAATGTATTTGGAAAACGGTGGTAATATATACAACCTTCAGAACATTCTCGGTCACACTTCACTTGAGATGGTGAAACGGTATTTGCATATGAGCAGAACAGCGGTGTTGCGGGATTTTGACTCCTTAAATCCTTGCAAGGATATTTCAAAAATTGAATAATGTTTGCGGACAACGTACCCGCAAACCGAAAATAAATAACCGTGGTCTGATATAGCCTAAACCATAAGTATATTCGGACTTGTGTGTGTACCGTCTCCCGCAAAAAACACAAGCTCGTCAGGCGGTAAGGTGTAACCGCCTAATAAATAGCATCGGTGGTCGCACGTCCTCGGAAGAGGTGGCAACGGTCACGGGCTCCAGGGCGTGGGAGGAGCTGCAAACGTGATACGAAATGGAGACGGTGGCGGATAGGCTCGATCCCGACGGGACAGATATTTGTCAATTAGCTCGTTTTTGCGGGCTAATTGGCTTCCAAGCCCTCAGCCCTCAAGGACAGTATAAACAGAAAGAGCAGACAACCGAAAGGTTATCTGCTCCCGTCTGTGGTGAACCATTCTGCACTTGACTCGAACTTTTTTATATCCTCTTCGGTCAGCTTGGTTGTCTTGGTTTTTAGTGACGTTAAATTATAGACGGTTGTAATTCGATAGCCGTCGGGTTCGTCCCAGATCGTAACCGAGTTTATCAGAATGTCGATAACTCTGCGACGGTAGTCAGGATCGTTAGGATCTCCGTCAGCAAATTTACTCAAAAACCATATTATATGAGGCTTTTCGATTGTAACAAGCTCGGATTCGGTTGAGTCTATTCGCAAACGTATATCTTTCTTCGCCTGTTCCAGCTCCTCCAGACGTGCGAAGAGTTGCTCGGAGTTAGATCCTCGTTCAACGAGCGTCAGCAAATTTGCTGTGCTGCGTTCGATTTTATTCAATTCCTTTTTCAGGTTGCTCAACGTTACGTTCTCCGATCGGTCTTTTTCAGCTTGTTTAACTGCTGCATCGGCGAGCTTCTCGATATTTTCGGGAGTCAGAAGGGAAATGGCATCCTCCACAATAAGCTTTTCAATAAGATCCTTTTGGACGGATTTTTTGTCGCAGGTCTTCTTGTTCTTCTTCTGAGGGCAAGAATAGTAGTAGTAGGTCTTGCCGTTCTCGCTCGTTCCGCTGTCACCTTGCATGAACGTGTTACAGTGTCCGCAAATGAGCTTTCCCGATAACTGGAAATCTACGTTGGCTTTTGCCTTCCTGGGTGCTTTCTTTTGTTCCATTATGCGTGTTTGTACCTCTTGGAAGAGTTTATCATCAATTATTCTCGGCACAGATCCTTCGATTCTGATGTCTTTGTATTTGTATACACCTATGTATTTTTCGTTCTTCAGAAGGTTTTGGAAACTGTTCTTGTTGAATTTTGATCCCGTTGATGTTCGCAGTCCTCGACCGTTGAAATCGTTGGCTATGTCAATTAGTCTTTCTCCGGTATTAAAACGTGTGAAAATTTCTTTGACAAGAGGTGCGGTATCTGTATCGATAACGTACTTCTTGTTTTCAATTTTATATCCCAGGGGAATCGTTCCGCCACAAGAGTTCCCCTTGAGGGCGGTTTCGTTCATTCCTCGGGTGACCTTTTGTGCCAGCTCCCGGGAATAGTATTCTGCCATTCCCTCAAGCAAGGATTCCAAAATCACTCCTTCAGGATTGTCTGAAATATTTTCCGTTGCGGAGATTACCTTTACACCGTTCTTCTTCA
>JAZOUQ010000095.1:0-2875 GCA_045658185.1 Eubacteriales bacterium | reverse complement strand
CGGAGTGTCCTCTGCGGTGACGTGACAGAGATCCAAATAGTCGTCTACCGCCTCGAAGAAAGTTCCCTCGCTCATAAGCTCAAGACAGACGGACGAAACGCTCACAGACGCTTGATTGTTGTGGTTGTGTTCTGTTTTCAGTTTTTCCTCCTTTCTCTCTGTGACGGGTATATTATAACCCATTATTTTGTGCCAAACAGTGTCAGGGTGTGCCACCTTGTGCCACAAAAATTAGTTTTTTGCGAGTAAAGTTTTTGCGGGAGCTTTTTTCAAAAAGCGACATCGCGTCCCCGCGTCCCTCCTGTCGCAAATCTAACTTTCATCAAAATCAATATAATAAAAAACTTGACATAAAATAATAAATTTGATATAATTAAATATATATGTTTAAAAGATGAGGGGAGATGAGTCTGCGGTGAAATATATGAGCCAAATCGTCGGCAACCGACAGCTTTGCGAAAAGCTTTGCCGTGACGTGCTTGAGGACAAGCTCTCCCACGCATATATCCTTGAGGGAAAACGCGGAACGGGTAAGCACACCGTTGCAAAATACGTGGCGGCGGCACTTGCCTGCGAGTGTGGGGACGGCAGCAGAGGGGAGTTTCCTTGCTGTACTTGCCCCGAATGTAGAAAGGTGCTTGACGGTGACTGCCCCGACCTTATAACCGTAGGACTTCAGGACAAAGCCACCATAGGCGTGGACACGGTGAGATTTCTCCGCGAGGACGTCCGTCTTGTTCCCAACGACTTGGATTTTAAGATATATATTATTGAGGACGCGGACAAAATGACCCATCAGGCACAGAACGCACTTCTGCTCACACTTGAAGAGCCGCCTGCTTACGTCAGATTTTTCCTGCTTTGCGAGAACTCCGACCTGCTTTTGGAAACAATAAGAAGCCGAGCTCCCATCATTCGCACACAGCCTATCGCGAACGAGGACATTGACGCTTATTTGTGCCAGAGAGATATGAGGGCGGCACAAATGAAGCTGTCAGACCCCAAGGGGTTTGCGGAGCTGATAGTTGCGTCGAAAAACGGTATCGGTGCAGCCCTTGATTTTCTTGACCCCAAGACCTTTGCCCCCGTCAAGGAGAGAAGAGCAACCGCCAGGGAATTGCTTAACGCTGCAACGTCCGCAGATCGCCCCTCGGTGATAATTCCGATGCTGTTGAGATTTCCCGCCAAGAGAGATCAGCTCACGCTTCAGCTCGAAGCCCTTTCCGAGGCGATAAACGACCTGGTTATGCTAAAGACCTCGGACGGTGTGTCCTTGCGGTTTTTCGCCGACACAGGCGAGGCTATGGAAATGTGCGACAGAGTATCTATGAGCTTTCTTTACAACTTTGGACAGGCGGTCATTTGTGCAACGGACAGTATAGGAAAAAACGCAAACGTGCGTCTTACTATGATAAAGCTGGCGACGGACGCCGGTCTTATCTGATATAACGAAAGGAGAGATAAATGGAAGAGAAGAAGAATCATACAAACGGCGATGGCAAGTCGGGAAAGAGCCGTCATCATCACCGTCACGGATATTTTATACAGCCTGCCGATCAGATGCAGAAGGTTGAGATAAAGGAGGTAGGCGGGGCTGCTCCTGCTCAGGGCGGTGAGAAAACCGAAGGACAAAACCCACAGAGGCACAATCACAACCACAAAAAGCATCACGGAAGAAATAACCGAACGGGTAATAATCCCCAAAATCAGCCTCAGGTTCAGAGAACGGAAGAAAAACGCGAGGAGATCGCACCCGAGCAGAGAAAAAATAACAATAATAACAAAAACAAACACAAGCACAAGTCGGGCAACAACCATCAAAATCAGAATATTCCCGCGGAAGTTCTTGACAAGGCTCAGGACAAGGACGAGGCACAGAAGAAAAAAACACCTCCGCTGACCGAGAAGCCTTCAAAACCCGAGAAGCCCAGGATAAATCACAACCCCGACGAATACGAGGAATACGTTTGGTTTGTGGAAGATGATTCGGTACAAGCCGAAAACACAGCGGCAGAGGACACGGACGCGTCAAAGATAGAGGTGGTGGGTATTCGCTTCAAGAATACGGGCAAGACCTATTATTTTGACCCCAACGGGAAGAAATATGAAAAGGGAATGGGTGCTATCGTCGATACTGCAAGAGGGCAGGAGTTTGGCGAGGTGGCTATGGCGAACTCTCTTGTTAAAGAAGCGGATATAGTTCCGCCTCTCAGACAAGTAATAAGAGGTGCGACCGAGGCAGACGTTGCTCATCACAAGGAAAACAAGGCAAAAGAGGAAGAGGCATTCCGCGTCTGCAACCAAAGGATAGCCGCTCACAAGCTGGATATGAAGCTTATCGAGGCACAGTATACCTTTGATAACACCAAGCTCCTCTTTTACTTCACCTCCTCCGACAGAGTGGATTTCAGAGAGCTGGTCAAGGACTTGGCTTCCGTTTTCCGCACGAGGATAGAGCTCAGGCAGATAGGCATACGCGACGAGGCAAAGCTTATGGGCGGACTTGGTATGTGCGGCAGACCCCTTTGCTGTTCCGTATTTCTCTCGGACTTCAATCAGGTGTCCATAAAGATGGCGAAGGAGCAGAACCTTTCTCTCAATTCCGCCAAGATCTCGGGTATATGCGGCAGACTTATGTGCTGCCTGAAATACGAGCATGAGGCTTATGAGTATGAAATAAAGAGAACGCCCCCCGTGGATTCTCTCGTTCGTACCGAAAGCGGCGACGGTATTATAACCGAAACAGCTCCCCTTACGGGAATAGTTAAGGTCAGACTGTTCTCCTCGCCCGACGCACCGCCCAAGGCGTTCAAGCGTGACGAGATAAAAATGCTCAGGAAAAAAGAAAGATAAATAAAAAAAGGCTGAGTCTTTA
>JAZOUQ010000094.1:0-2284 GCA_045658185.1 Eubacteriales bacterium | reverse complement strand
AACTGTGGGACATGCTATACATAAGGCAAGGGGAACGAACGCCGATATAGACGCCAGCTTTGAGGTGGTGGAGAGTCTGCACAAGCAACAGGAACAGATATTTGCGGAGTACAAGCCGAATAAAAATCAACAGGACTTATCGAGTACGAAACGCAATCCGAACGAAAATAAACAGGAACTGTCGGATACGGAACGTAAGCTTTACGGAAAGCAATACGCGGATATACAGTCAAATATCAAGCTCAATATGCAGAACGTAGAGCAGACGTTGAAAAAAGCCTCGCCCGAAAAGAGAGCGAAGCTTATACAAAAGTATGAGATTGATTCTATGTTCGACGAGGACGGCTCGATGAAGGCGGAGTACAGTGCAATGCTTGACAAACGCATCGAGGCGGGCAAGGCTGGAAATATCTCTCCTTACGTTTCCCCCGACTACGCGGCAGACGAGGACGCTGTGAACTCCGATCTGGACGCAATTAATGACGATTATGGTGATGACGTCGATATCACGGACGGAAAGAGATTGCTTCAGTATTCCAAAAATAAAAATTTTTCCGAAGAAATTGATGAGTGGAACAATGAAGGAAATCCGGAGGACGGATATTTTTCGTTAGGTATGACGGGAGATACGCTCCAAGGTCTTGGTGCTATTGAGAGTGACATATATATGCTTACGGATAAAATAAATACTATATTGCGTGAGCATCCTGAGATGACACTTGATGAGGTGAAAAAGATTCCTGATATTTTAGACGATCCTGTTCTCATTCTAAAGAGCAAAAATGTCGGCAGAGGAAACAAAGCAAATACAAGATTGGTCGTTTTTGGAAATATAAAAGCGAAAAACGGTCAGCCGATATTGTCGGTTTTGGATCTAAGACCTAATGAAAAAAATCTTGTTATTGACAATATGCAAAAGGTCACCAGTGCATATACGAAAATGCAAAATCCTATTGATTTTATAAAAAACAGCGAGGTCGTATATGCGGACAAAAAAAGAACCACTCCGTTACTTCGGTCAATAGGCTTCCAAATGCCTATCGAGCTGAACGAAAGTGGTTACATTGGTAGTATATCATACAATGGGCGAAAAGTCAACATATCAGGCAAAAAAATTTTTGGTAAAAATACCAATACAAATCAAAAAAATAATTCTGCTTCCACCGAGGGGCAGCAGAGAAGAGTAAGAATCTTCGACGGAGAGCTGAGCGAAAAGGGAAAAGAGAATTTCCGCGACCTGAAGCGTGCAGCAAGAAATCTCAACGCGGTATCGGGCGACAATTTCAACATAGCTCTTGTAAACGGTGACGTTAACTTCAAGGGTGTTACCGTCAGAGGAAAGAATATCTACGTAAACGCCGAGTATGTCGAGAACGGTGAATGGGCAAAGACTCTCGTTCACGAGCTTACCCACTTTACCGAGAACAGCCCTGAATACAAGAACTTTATGTCCTATCTTCTTTCGGATGAGAAAAACGCCGTCAAAAAGATGGACGAGCTTACCTCCGAGGGCAACCCCTACGGCTTTACGAGAGAGAACGTGGAGAGAATTACTTCGAATACGGACGCCAAGCAAGAGGCTGTTGACAAAGAACCTGCGTTACAGTATTCAAATGAAAACGTCAATACAGATTCCGAAAATAATTCTTTGAGAGATTCCGATATTGAATTTATGTCCGAGATGGTGGCGGGACTTGCCGAGGACAGCGTGGGAACGGATGGAGTGTTTATTGATAAGCTTGTGAGAGGGAACGACACGCTGACGGCGAAGATCCTCAACAAGATAGGAGATATGACTGCCGCTCTTGCCAGCCGCAAGACTCCCGAGGCAAGAGAGCAATATAAACGCCTGAAGCACACGGAAAAGCTCTTTCTTAACGCCCTCAAAGCAACGGGCAAATCCTACAGAAACGGCAAAATTATCGGAGCAATCGACGAGGATGAGGAATCACGAAAACTGCAATATTCAGAAAACTCACGAACCTTTTCCTACAATGAACTTGTAGCAAAAGGAGACATTCAAGGTGTAGTCATTGATAAGAACCAACAGCTACAAATGAATGGTAGAGTAGTAGACTCAAGATGGCTTGTCAAGGAAGTGAAGAAAAAATGTAAAACCCAAAACACTAATGGTGGAGTTGTTTACTATGCCGAAGCACCTGACATTGGAAGAAGTGTTGAGATTATAAACGATGGATTAACGCACGGATTTGATAGACCCAATGATAAAAGAGGGGGGAAATCAAGCCCACACGCTATTATAAATGCAAAAATATCATTGAAT
>JAZOUQ010000093.1:0-5610 GCA_045658185.1 Eubacteriales bacterium | reverse complement strand
CATAACGGTTTAGTCTTTTTTTACGCAATTATTCCTCTCGGTATTATTTTTGCAAACGGGGTGATATATTCCTCGTCACCGACGGCTAACACAGGGATAACGTTACGGTTCAACAAGCAGGTTTCCTTAACCTGTTCGGGGAAAACGTCCCTATAAAAATGCACGGCAATTTTTACGTTGAGTTCTCTGAATGAAATGTATTTTATAAATTCATTCACCCACGTTCTTCCCTTTTCGTCCTCGACAATTAAATGTATTATTTCGCACTTTTTTCGATAAATCACATCCAGCAATATTTGAGATGATATAAAATCACTTTGTAATTTTTCGCCACCGATATATTCGGAATAACACTTGCCGCAATGATAACTGTCGGGACGCATAAACTCACCGCCGACCACCGTCATTCCAAATTGATAAATCCCAATATTTTCAATATATTTTTCAAATTCGTCAATGCTTTTATATTTATCAATATCAGCCTTCGACAGCAAATCGGATACATCGGCAAAAGGCGACATTATTTTTTCTTTTTCAACACAATCAAGCACCCGTTCAGGGTTTTTAGGTGAATATAATTTTTCACCACTCATTTTATGTGTATTTCCACAATGACGCCCCCACAAAAACGCCGCATCACAGGTAAAAATCTCCACCGCCGAAAGGTCAACAAGCTTCCCTATTTTCTCGGCTGTGCGGTCTGCTACCACGTTGCCCTGCATATAGGGGTATGCGTCTATCCATTCTCTGAAAGCCTCGAAATCAGACGATCTGCCGTCAAGATATTTTTCTTCACAGCCAAGCAACGTCATAGTTTCCAAAACGTCATTGCCAAAAATGAGCTGCCACAGATTTTTTTCGTACACGGTATCACCTCCGTCAAGGTATTATACCACAAAAGCCGTATTTTTGCAAGTGTGTTACACGGTCACTAAAAAAATTACAAAATATATTTTAAATCTATGGACATTTATCCGCTTTTATGGTATAATATTATGTAATTTTATATTTATTATTGGCGGTGCGATTATGGAGATAACTACGGTTTGCCCCTATTCCTTCGGTGCGAACACATATTTGATAGTATCAGGCGGCGAAGCTTTTGTTGTTGACCCCGCCGTTTCCGTTGAAAAAATAACCAACGCAGCGGCAGAAAAGGGTGCTGTGCTTAAAGGTATCCTGCTGACCCACGGTCACTTCGACCACACCGTGGCGTTGGACACGTTAAGACGTGTCTTCCCCATTCAGGCTTACATCCATACGGACGACGCGGAAATGCTGACAGACGGCAGAAAAAACGCATATTACGATTTTTACGGTAAGGAGTGCAAATACGCTCCCGCGGAAAATCTTCTCCGCGACGGCAGTATCATTCAGATCGGCGACGAAAAGCTGACCGTGATTCACACCCCCGGGCACACCAAGGGAAGCGTTTGCTTTCTCGGTGACGGATTTCTCGTTACGGGAGATACGCTTTTTGCCGACAGCATAGGTCGAACCGACCTATGGGGCGGAAACATCACCTCTATAAGTGCCTCACTTGACAGGCTGAGAACACTTCCGCAAGACCTCAAAATATATCCCGGTCACGGAGCACATGCCATTCTCGTCGGTGCACTTGACAACTCAGCATACTTTTTTTGAAACCCACACGAAAGGACTATAAAATGGACTACAAAAGACTTGCAGATTTACTTTTTCCAAACGTAACCAAGACCCCCGCTGACATGGAAGCGGAATACCCCGCAAGACAGCTTCCCGAGGGAGCTAAGGTGACAAGATTTGCCCCCAGCCCTACCGGATTCGTTCACTTCGGAGGACTTTTCCCTACCACGGTTGCCGAAAGACTGGCTCATCAGAGCGGCGGCGTTCTCTATCTCCGAATTGAGGACACCGATGCCCGCCGTGAGGTTGCGGGTGCTGCCGAGGGACTTATAAAAACACTTTCAAGATACGGCATAAACTTTGACGAGGGTGCTGTTCTCGATGAGAACGGCAAGGTATCGGACAAGGGTGCATACGGACCTTACAAGCAAAGCCTCCGCGGTCCGATATATCACATTTTCGCAAAGCAGCTTGTAAGCGAGGGCAAGGCATACCCTTGCTTCACAGCCTCCGAGGAGCTTGAGGAGATACTCTCCGTCAACAAAAAGGAGGAGCTTAAGAATACCGACTGGCAGGCAGAGGCGGAACGCAGACGTGCCGATATGCTCAAGGCAAGAGAGATAACTATGGAGGAGGTCGAGAGCAATCTCGCCGCAAACAATCCCTTCGTGCTTCGTATACTTGCCGACGGCGACGGTGAGAGAAAGATAAAGTTCACCGACCTTGTTAAGGGCAATATGGAAATACCCGAGAACGACGAGGACTTCGTTCTTCTCAAGTCCGACGGAATTCCCACCTATCACTTTGCCCACGCTGTGGACGACCACCTTATGGGAACGACCCACGTTATCCGCGGTGAGGAGTGGCTGCCCAGCCTTGCAAAGCACCTTCAGCTTTTCAGATACCTTGGATTTAAGACACCCAAATATCTGCATATCGCACAGATAATGCGTCTTGACGAAAACGGCAACAAGAAAAAGCTGTCCAAGAGAGATATGGGTGCTAATATGGACGACTACACGGGAATGGGCTACTGCCCCGAGGCTGTGTGCGAATACGTTATGACGCTTCTCAACTCCAACTACGAGGAGTGGAGAATGCAAAATCCCGACAAAGCGTACACCGAATTTCCCTTCAACGTAAAGAAGATGTCCGTTTCGGGCTGTCTGTTCGACTTTGACAAGCTGAACGACGTATCCAAAAACGTTATCTCCCGTATGGACACACAAAAGGTGACGGAGGCTATAACAGAATGGGCGTTGGAATTTGACCGTCCTTTCGGTGAGCTGCTCCGCGACAACAAGGAAACCGCTCTGAAAATATTTGCCATCGGCAGAGGTGGCAAAAAGCCGAGAAAGGACCTGGCAACCTGGCGTGACGCAAAGCCTTATATGGGATTCTTCTTCGACGAGTATTTCGAGGTGGAATGTGACTACCCCGAAAAGTTCCCCAAAGAGGACATCAAGGCGGTGTTTGACGGATTTCTCAGCACATTCGACCCCGCTGACGATATGAACGCTTGGTTTGACAAGATAAAGGCGGTGGCGGAAGCTAACGGTTACACCCCCGATATGAAGGCGTACAAGGCAGACCCCGATGCCTTCAAGGGCAACGTAGCTGACGTCAGTATGTTCCTCAGACTTGCCGTAACGGGCAAGATAAATTCCCCCGATATGTATTCCGTAATGCAGATACTCGGCAAGGAAAAGGTTACCGAAAGAATAAACAAAATGGCAGAAACGCTTTGAGTTTCAAGAGAAAAAGGAAGTAAGAAAAATGGAAGAGATCGCAAACAATTTTATACACGATATTATAGACGCAGACAGACTTGAGCATCCCGAGAAAAAGGTTCACACCCGTTTTCCACCCGAGCCTAACGGCTATCTTCACATCGGTTCTGCAAAGGCAATACTTATAAACTACGAAACCGCAAAAAAATACGGCGGAAAGTTTAATCTCCGTTACGACGACACCAACCCCGCAAAGGAGGACGTTGAATACGTTGAGTCCATATACGAGGACCTTTGTTGGCTGGGTGCTACCCCCGACGGCGGTATATTCTACGGCTCGGACTACTTTGACAAGTGCTACGAGTACGCTGAAAAGCTGATACTTGACGGCAAGGCGTACGTTTGTGACCTTAACGCCGAGCAGATGAAGGAATACAGAGGCACACTCACCGAGGCAGGTAAGGAAAGTCCTTACAGAAACAGAAGCGTAGAGGAAAATCTCGATCTGTTCAGACGTATGAGAGCAGGCGAATTCCCCGACGGAAGCCGTACTCTCCGTGCGAAGATAGATATGGCGTCCCCAAATATGAATATGCGTGACCCCGCTATCTACCGTATAGTACACACCAGTCATCACCGTCAGGGCGACAAGTGGTGTATCTATCCCCTTTACGACTACGCACACCCCATTCAGGACGCACTTGAGGGTATTACCTATTCTCTCTGCTCCCTTGAATTTGAAAATCACCGCCCTCTCTACGAGTGGGTAATTGACAATATAGGCTTTGAAATGCCCCCTATGCAGAGAGAGTTTGCAAGACTTAACGTAACCAACACCGTTATGTCCAAGAGATACCTCCGCTACCTTGTTGAAAACGATATGGTTGACGGTTGGGACGACCCCCGTCTGCCCACCATTTGCGGTCTTCGCAGACGCGGATATACTCCCTCGTCCATCTTCAACTTCGTAAGAAGTGCGGGTATTTCCAAGGCAAACAGCCTGGTTGACATCGAGATGCTGGAGCATTGTATCCGCGACGAGCTTAACGCAAAAGCTCCCAGAAGAATTGCTATCGAAAAACCCATCAAGGTAATAATCGACAACTACCCCGAGGACAAGATTGAATATTTCAATCTTCCCAACAACCCTCAGGACCCCGAGGCGGGAACCCGTCCCGTTCCCTTCACCCGTGAGATATACGTTGACGAGTCCGATTTTGCGGAAGTTCCCCCTCCAAAGTTCTTCAGACTCAAACCCGAGGGAGAGGTCAGACTTATGGGTGCGTACATTATCAAGTGCGGCGAGATAGTTAAGGACGCAGAGGGCAACGTAATTGAGATCCACGCGACTGCCGACCTGGAAACAGGCAACGGAAATCCCGTTGACGGCAGAAAGATAAAGGGTACTATCCATTGGCTGTCGGCAAAGTACGCCGTTGATACCACGCTTATGCTCTACGACAGACTGTTTACCATCGAAAACGTAAACGCTATCCCCGAGGATAAGACCTACAACGACTACCTTAATCCCAATTCTCTCACCAAGGTGACTACCGCAAAGGTTGAACCCGCTCTTGCCGATGCGACCCCCGGTGACAAGTTCCAGTTCGTTCGTAACGGATACTTCTGCAAGGACACCAAGAATGAGAACACGTTTAACAGAATAGTCGGACTCAAGGACAGCTTCCCTGCAAAGAAAAACTAAAACAGGAGAATAACTTATGTTTTTGAAAATATTCTTGGCGTATCTTGCAGTAATTTCGCTTATCTCTATGATAGTCTGCATTTACGACAAAAAGATCTCAAGAAAAAACAAGGTTCAGCTCAGAATACCCGAAAAGTCCCTTCTGTTTCTTTCGCTTATAGGCGGCTCGGTTGCAATGTACGTAACCATGATGATTATACGCCATAAGACCAAGCACGTAAAATTTATGCTTGGTATTCCGCTTATAATCATACTTCAAATTGCCATAGCGTTTGCAGTTATCTACTTCATATAATTTTTGAACAAGGAGGTCAAAATGACCAACGAGCTTTCAAAATTCAGCCTGATATATCCCGACGAATCCACACAAGCAGTTCATTACAGAGGTGAAAGCCGTCCGAACATAGATATGTTCGTTCTTGACGAGCTTGGACTTCTTGAGGTGTTTGACCTGAAAAACAGCGACCTTGACGAGTATTTTACAACCGATAGCAAGGTCATAAAGCACAGAATGGACGTTTTTGAGGATATGCTGGCGTTCCCCGAAATTTCGGTCACACTTAACAAGCT
>JAZOUQ010000092.1:0-8535 GCA_045658185.1 Eubacteriales bacterium | reverse complement strand
GGCTATTTCCCGAGGGGCTTCCGTATGCCCTCAAGCTAAAAATGGCATTGTCTTGCCGAACGTAGTCCTTTAAAATATTATGCCACTGAATAACGGTTGATTGTTGAGGCAGGTTGGGTTCAATCACTTTTTTCCACAGTTCATCTAAATCTTTTGCGGTTTCAATTTTAGGATACTCATTCAGGGAGCGAAGTGTTGATGTTCGATTAATAGCTTCCAGCTTTTCTTTTAAGGTCATTGTTCGTTTCTCCTTATATTATTGTAAATTTTCAAACTGTTGTCAAAAGTGTTGTCACACAAAGTTGTTAAATTTGCAAAAAGTGGCTTGGAATAAGGCTTCCAAGCCACTTAAAAACCTTATTCAATTATTCCCACTCAATTGTTCCTGTAGGCTTGGGCGTGAGGTCATAAAGAACTCTGTTTATTCCCTCAACCTCATTGGTTATACGGGCGGTTATTTTGCCGAGTATTGCATAGGGGATTTCTTCAATAGTCGCACTCATAGCGTCGGTGGTATTTACCGCACGAATGATTGCGGGCCAACCCTCGTAACGGCTGTCGTCCTTTACTCCTACGCTCTTCATATCGGGTACGACCACGAAATACTGCCATACCTTACCTGCAAGACCTGCATTATCAAATTCCACACGGAGTATTGCATCTGCCTCGCGGAGTGCGTGCAGACGGTCGCGGGTGATAGCACCAAGGCATCTTACACCAAGTCCGGGACCGGGGAAGGGCTGACGGTATACCATAGCGTGGGGCAGACCGAGTGCCTCGCCCACAACACGAACTTCGTCCTTGAACAAAAGCTTGATAGGCTCTACAAGCTCGAATTTCAGATCCTCGGGCAGACCTCCAACGTTGTGGTGGGATTTAACTGCCTTCTTGCCCTCTGCCTGCTTAACGCTCTCGAGAATATCGGGATAAATAGTTCCCTGTGCAAGGAAGTCAACGCCCTCAAGCTTACGTGCCTCCTCAGCGAATACCTCGATAAATTCCTTACCGATTATCTTTCTCTTGCTTTCGGGATCGGATACGTTCTCCAAAAGACCGAGGAAACGGTCGGTTGCATCTACGTATATGAGGTTTGCGTCAAGCTGATTTCTGAACAGCTCTACTACGTTCTCGGACTCGTTCTTACGCATAAGTCCGTGGTTTACGTGAACGCAAACAAGCTGTTTGCCGATAGCCTTGATAAGGAGTGCGGCAACGACGGAGCTGTCAACTCCGCCTGAAAGGGCGAGCAGTACCTTTTTGTCACCCACCTGTGCACGAACCTCTGCTACCTGCTCCTCAATAAAAGCATTTGCCAGCTCGGGGGTGGTGATTCTTTGCATATTTTCGGGTCTTTTGTTAGAATCCATCTGAATATACCTCCAAAAACAAATAGGAAAAGTTTTTATATTTATAACAAAAATTATAAACCATTTTGCGTCACTTGTCAAGAAAAATATTTTGCTATACGTAAATTTTCATATTTTAACGATTCATTCGAGTATTTATGTGACAAAAGCAGAGGATTTTTCACAAAAAGACAAGATAAAATCAGCATATGGGATTGACATTTTTAAGCTTTGAATGTATAATGTAAAAAACTGTAGGAGAACAAAAATGGAACTTAAAGTAATGACGTTCAATATCAGGGTGGATTGCCCCAATGACGGGATAAATCTGTTCCCATATCGCAAGCCTAAAATATACGAGGCTATAATTAGTGAGGATCCTGACGTTATAGGCTTTCAGGAGGCGACTGAGCCGATAAGGACTTTTTTGAGAGAAAGCCTGACCGAATACGTTGTGGTCGGTTGTGGACGAAACGCAGATCAGGGCGGAGAAGGAGTGTGCATAGCATACAAGAGGGACTTGTTTGAGCTGATATACTTTAACACCTTCTGGCTGTCGGATACGCCCGAGATACCGGGAAGCATATATGAAAATACAGACCAGAGCATATTCCCCCGTATGACGGTGGTTGCCAAGCTTCGTTCCATAGAGAACGGCAAGATATTTAACTTCTTTAATACCCATCTTGACCATAAGGGCGAGCAGGCTCGCTTGAAGGGAATGAAGCAGATATTCTCCGAGATAGAGGCGAGCGGCGGGGACTTCGTGCTTGTTGGAGATATGAACGCCACGCCCGACTCGGAGTGCATAGCTACCGCACTTTCGTTTGACGGCGTGATAGACGCCACGGCTGACGTGGGGGGGACGTTCCATAATTTCGGACGCCGTTGCTGTGAGATAAAAATAGACTATATATTTACAAACGGACGCTCGACGGAGGCTTACCGTCTTTCGGACGAGCATAAGGACGGAGTGTATATTTCCGATCACTACCCCGTTTGTGCTGTAATTAAACTGTAAAAAAACGCCAAGACAACCGTCTTGGCGTTTTTTATTTGTGATAATGTGTGCCTTTGAGTATGTTGAAGCCTCGATACATAGCCTCCAAAAGAAGGACACGCATAAGCTGATGGGGAAAGGTAAGCTTGGATACGGAGAGTCGCATATCACAGGCATTTTTAACGGAATCGTCAAGCCCGTGTGAGCTGCCGATGACCATACATACCTCGCCGTGAGTTGTTCCAACGCTGTCAAGCTTGTCCGCAAGCTCCTCGGAGGTAAGCTGTTTTCCCTCTACGCACAAGGCGATTTTGTAAGATTTTTTTGGCATTTCGGCAAGAATACGCTCACTTTCCTTTTTCAGAGCCGTGCGTATCTCGTTTTCGGAGGGAGAGTCGGGAAGCTTTTCCTCCTTCAGGTTAACGCTTGTGTATTTACAGAATCCGCCAAGGCGTTTTTCGTATTCAGCCGCCGCATCTCGGAGGTATCCCTCCTTGAGTGTGCCGACGGTTATCAATTTAAATCCTATCATAAGCAAAATCTCCTTGCGTAACGGTCAGCTCCGTAGGTGTATCGGGATCGGCTACGAGAATGCAAACGGAGGGATCGCATATAACACTGTTTGCCTCGTCAAATGCTATTTGCGGGTGGTTGTTTTCGCGACTCAGGTGGGCAAGGATAAAGCCTCTCGTGCCGTTTGCCGCAAGCTCTCCCGCAAAGCTTGCACTGTCCTTGTTTGAAAGATGCCCCTTTTTCGAGCGTATACGCTGCTTGAGATACTCGGGATACGGCCCCTCGTCAAGCATATCGGTATCGTGATTGGACTCAAGCACCACCGCCTCGCAGCCCATAAGTCCTCGGCGAATATCCTCGGTGACGTAGCCTATATCCGTCGCAACTCCAAGCACGTGCTTACCGTTTTCGTCCTCAAGCTCTATTCTGTAACCCACACTCATATTGCTGTCGTGAGGGGTTCTGAAGGAGCTGACCGTAATATTTCCAACCGTTTCGCAGAAGCACATATCGTGGCGAACGAAAACGGAGTGGAGAGGGGAATCGGGATATTTATCAAATTTTTTTGCCGAAGCCTCGGCAATATGTACGGGAATACGGTGTTTTTTTGCTAAGATCTCCAATGCGGATATGTGGTCGCAATGCTCATGGGTTATGAATATAGCATCCACATTTTCTATCCCCGAGCCTACGGAGGTGAGAGCCGAACACAGCGAACGGGCACTTTTTCCCGCATCTATAAGTATCGTGCTATTTCCATCGCTTATAAGCGTTGAATTTCCCGACGAACCTGAATACAGAGTTAAAAATCTATACTTCATCGTCCCCACCTCCCCTTAAACAATGGAATGGCTACAAGCTCAATAACGTCGATCACAAACGTAAATGCAAAAGCAAATACAACTATGAGAAGCGGACGGGATTTTTTGAGCCGTCTTTCTCCGTCCTCAATAAATTCCTTCTTTTCTGCCTTGGTCATACTGTCGGGAAGCATATCCTCCGTAAGCCCTTTTCGGGAGAAGCCTCGGTTGTATATAACGTATGTAAATACCGCCACGGTACAAATGGCGATATATCCTATCATTACTATTCCGAAGAAACGGAAATTCATCATCAAGCGGTAAAAACCGAACACTACTGCCGTTACCGCAATAAGACAAGCAAGACGCAAAAGATTGCCACGCTTAAGCTTTTTGTCAAGCTCCTTGTTCTGTTCCATTTGCTGCACCCTTTGAGGGTGTTTTTTTCTTTTCTTTTTAGCCATAATTATAATACCTTTACTGCACCTACGGGGCGTATGCGAAGAACTATACATGTTCCTTCTCCGAAAACGGAGTCCATAAGGGAACGGAAGCCTTCGACCTCTGACAACGGTACGAAGCTTTGGATAGTACCCGCAAAGCCTCCGCCGTGTACTCTCCACGCCGCTCTCTTGCCCGACAAATAGCCTTCAGCCAGACAAAGAGCGAGAGAAAGTCCCTGCTCGGTAAGATTTTTTGTTGTGTATACGTTTTGGAGATAGCAGAATGACGATCTGCCAGAGGCGATGACGTTGTCAAAGAAAGCGTCTATATCACCTTCAACAAGTGCCTTTTTCTGCTTTGCAACTCTTTCGTTCTCACCAAGAAAATGGAAGGCACGGAGAATTGCTCTGTCGCCAACCTTTTCTCTCAGTGCGGGTGTTCCCTTGACGAGCATATCTCGGTTTATCTCCCGAAGAACGGTCTTGCCAAAGTGAGCGGCAACCGCCTTCATTTCCGTAGGAATTGAAGCATAGTCGTCCGTAAGGTCAGCGTGATTTCCGCCCGTGTTGACTATACACAAATTATATCCTTTTGCGGAAATGTCAAAATCAAGCTTGTCAATTATGGGAGCTTTAGGATCGGCAAAGTCGATAGCCACGATACCTCCGACAGCACAAGCCATCTGATCCATAAGACCGCAGGGTTTGCCGAAAAATACGTTTTCCGCATACTGTGCAAGCTTTGCTATTTCTACGTTTTCAACCTTACCGTCATTATACATATGGTTGAGAATATTTCCCACCATATCCTCAAATGCGGCAGAAGAGGAAAGACCTGAGCCCTTGAGCACGTTTGAGGTGGTGTATGCGTCAAAGCCGCCGATAGCGTAGCCGTTCTTGGTAAATCCCGCACACATACCCGCAATTATAGATTCTGACGTACCGAATTTCTCTTCAATGGGTGAGGTGTACTTTGCCGTGTCAACTGCGTCCTCGGAAAAGCCCTCGCTCTTTATACGGATAACGCCGTCATCTCTTTTTCTCGCGACGGCGATTATATCAAGGTCGATGGAGGCGGCGATAACACAGCCGTGATTGTGGTCGGTGTGGTTTCCCGACAGCTCGCTTCTTCCTGCCACGGAATACAGAGTTATTTCTCCGTCACCGTATATTTTTTCAAATTCGTCAATTGCGTGTACGTATCTCTCTCTTTGATAAGAAATAGCGTTTTCACCGTATATAAATCTAAAAGCTTCGTCAAGCTTTCCTTGAGAAATATGAGCCCTTGTCATAGATGCGTTCATAATATCCTCCGAAAAAATCGTATAAATTATTATACCATTTTTATCGCCTGTGTACAATAGATTTTTATGAATTTTTTGTGTTTTTTTAAAGATACGTTATTGAAATAAAAGGAGAAGTGTGCTAAAATAAAAGCAGTGAATTTTGTGGAGTAAAGATAATGAGATATTTTAAGAGATTTGGAGATTTCTGCTCGGGATTTTCTTGCTTTGCCGCTCTTATATGGTTGTTTACCGAGTTTATGTCAAGTACCTTCGAGGAAGAGTTGGCTTTTAAAGACAAGTTCAAGGTCTTTTTGGAGCATAACGGTAATGTAGAACGTAAGCTTATGCTCGTACTTGCGGCAATGCTTGTAATATCTGTAATTGCGAGTGTGGTGTTCAAGAGGCTTCCGTATGTTACCTTGCTTTTCTCCGTTCCTACTCTTATGCTAAGCGTGGATATGGTGAGAGATGGGTACATTGAGAAGTATCCTATGATGTACGTTCTTTTCTGCGGGGTATCCGTGCTGTCGGGGGTATGGGAATGTATATCAAGGGATAGACTTGACGGTGGACATAGGGTCGGTTTGGCGGGTGACGTCGTTGCTCTTGTAGCATCGGGAAGTATGTTTTTTATATGGAAAAGGGCAGAGTTTCTTTCCTTGGGGGAGTCGTTCTATATTGTTGAATTAAATCACTTTGATCTTGAAATATACGAAAATTTAGAGAATATGAATATTAAAATATTTCTTGTTCTCGCTTGTGTTTACCTTGGACTTGCTTTGGTCAGTCTGTTGCTTAAGGACGTCTATTTTATAGATGCAATACTTGCCGCTGTGCCTTTGGTAGTTACGGTTTATATGTGGAATGTAGATAAGCTGACGGCACACGCGGAGCTTGTGGTTACGGCAGCGGCGGTATATTTTGCCGTTCGTCTTATCTCGGCACTGTCGGGAAGATCGTATTCCAAGCAGACTTGTGAAGCATAAAAATAAAAGGCATTGAAAGAGATATTTGTGGACACAAAAGCCAAGCCCCGCACGAGGCGGGGCTTGAAGCTATTTCCATTTTCCGAGTTCTTCTTTCTTTTCTTGCTCTTGACGTTCTTTTTCTTCGGCATCAACTCGGCTGATAAATTCTCCTTTGTTTTTGATTTTATACAGTAATAAGCCGCCAACCAAACCGACAATGTAAACCAATATTGAAAGAGCTTT
Organism: Eubacteriales bacterium; assembly: GCA_045658185.1. Classification (GTDB taxonomy): domain Bacteria; phylum Bacillota; class Clostridia; order Oscillospirales; family CAG-272; genus HGM12713. The sequence goes on along the minus strand of JAZOUQ010000092.1, from coordinate 1,936 downwards.
TACAAATGATGAGAAGAAGAAAATAAATGGTATCATCCACGGAATTGCGGCAAATAGAAAACACGAACCGCTGCTAAGCATTTTGTTTTCTTCATCTGCTGTGAGATCTGATCTGTATGCCGTTCGAAATCCATTCTCTACTTTTTCGTTCTTAAATATAAGTGCTTGAAAAATCATCAATGCAATTAAAAACAACGGCATGACCGATAGGGGCGTAATGTTTATGCTTTTATGAAAAGTGATAACGGCTACAATGTTCGCTATAATGGTTATCCAATAGTAAATAATCATAGTCAATTCTCCGTTTCATTTGAAAGTGAGCAAAAGCCCTTTCTTCCGCAATGAGGACATTTGAAAACTCGGTCATCATTTATATGAATAGAAACCGCTGCTTTCCACCACTTGGGATAGAACGTTTTATTACATTTAGGGCAGACATATTTCTTTGATGAAATATGTTTACTTACGGCAATCCAAACAATTACGGAAAATATAATCACAGGAACGGCAATTACCCACCACGGAACATCATAATGATTATCGAACCAATTCACTTGGCATGATGTTAACGAGAAAGTCGTTATACACAAAAAAATAAATAATCTTAAAATTTTTCTTTTCATTTTTATCCCCTTTCCGCGGTATTATAATAACCGAGCCAAAGTCCATCGATCATTCCTCTATGAAAGACAAATGTAATCTTTAAGCCGAGTTTAGAATATCTAACCATACTATATAGTTTATTTGAACATCTTTGATCAATCTCTATTTTGCCGTTTGAAACAAATGTTCCAAGCGGTGCGAATGTATCATCACGGACGATGCGGTAAACATCTTTTGGCATATATTGAACCAAACGAGGACTTAAATACTTATATAGCAATTCATCGTCATTGTTTATAATCGCGTTAGTACAAATTCTTGCGAGGTCAAACTCCTGCGAGTTATCGTTGGAAACAACCTGCATGCTCTCATTGAATATGTTTTTGCCTGAGTCCAAGGCACATAGAGCTTCGTTCAAAAGATTTATCTCTTTAAGTCGTGAATCTATGGAGGCGAATATTTCTGCTCGTCTTGATATAACTGCATCTTTTAAGTCTTTTTTCTTTGTTTGCAATTCTTCAATGCTTTTTACTGAAAGACCAAGCGTACGGAGAACAAGCACGTTTCTTATATTTGACAACTGCTCCTCGGTGTATTGACGCCGTGCAGATAATCCGATTGTTGTACTTGTTATAATGCCTTTTTCTTCATAAAAGCGAAGCGTTCTTGATGTAGTCCCAAGCATTTTACAAACCTCTGATATATCATAAAGGTATTTTTCTTCCATATTCTCACCCCTCTGTATTATATCATACCACTTGACGTTGCGTCAATGTCAAGCGGTAAAATAATATTTCTAAAAATCTTGGCGTACCTGCAATAGAGCAGATACGCCAATTAGTGTCTTTTGCTATATCTCTATCAGATTTTTTGGACTTCTTGTGAAATTAACGACCTTTCCGCTGTGGTCTATCGCGATCATATCCTCTATACGGCAACCGTATTTACCCTCTATGTATATTCCCGGTTCAACGGTCACCACGTTGCCGCGGCGAAGAATGGAGGTTTCCTTGGCACGGGAGGAGAGGGAAGGGGATTCGTGAATGTAAAGTCCCACACCGTGACCGAGGCCATGTCCGAAGCAATCGCCAAATCCCGCGGATTTTATGATGTCACGGGCGATTTTGTCCGCGTCCGAGCAACGCATACCCTCGCATATTGCCTCAAGCACCGCTTGTTGTGCGGAAAGAACGGTGTGATATATTTTTTTCATATCCTCGTCAGCCTTGCCGATAACCACCGTTCGGGTCATATCCGAGCAGTAGCCGTCAAGCTTTGCACCGAAATCCATCGTAAGAAAGCCACTTGAAAGCTTGTTGTGTGTCGGAACTCC
>JAZOUQ010000091.1:0-2619 GCA_045658185.1 Eubacteriales bacterium | reverse complement strand
GCACCGACGAGAACACTCTGTCCGTGAAATTTGACCTTCCCCAAAGGGCTATCGCATCGGGGCAGTCGGTGGTGTTCTACGACGGTGAAACGGTCATAGGCGGAGGAATAATAAAATAAAGAAAAAAGCAAGAATAAAAGGATAAACTCCTTCTATTCTTGCTCTCTTTTTTGGTCGATATGTCGGCTTTGCCGACTCGATATGTTCTCGCTCTGCTCAAACTCGATATATTGTCGCTTCGCTCCAAATCGATATGAGATAAATCCCGCAAGGGATTTATCTCGATGCGTGATACTCTTAACGGAGTATCACGCTATTCAAACCTTGTCATATCCGACTTTAAAAGTTCGGTACGCATAATGGTGTACCATTCCTTTGAGGGGTCGCCGTTCATAACTCCCAGGTGCTGCTTCATTGCAGTTATCAGCATTTCGGGGTTGAGATATTCGGTGCTTGATGCGGACAGCGTACAGCTTATTTTTATATTCCCATCATATGCCGTCTTTATCTCGTTTATCATAGGAACTATGTCTATTTCCTTCTCCCCTGCCTTGGTCTTTTTCGTAAGGGTAACGGGTGATGTGGTAAGAAGCTTTTGTACCTTTTCTGCTAAAATTTCATCAGCTCCCGCAGTACACATCTCTATATCGTAGGTCGCCCACGCGATCTCGGAAAAGTCACGGGTGGGAATGTACGCGTCGGTGATATAAAGCTCGTCGGTCAGCTCCTTATTCAGTCGCTCCTTTATCTCCTCGCAGGACATCTCTCTGTCAATTCTCAGGTCAAGGTACTCGCAAACGCTTTGTGCTCCGACGCTTAAGGGTGTGGAGAACACAAGCTTTGCGTGGGGGTTAAAGCCCTTGGTGTACCACACGGGCAGACACGCTCTGACGATAACTCTCATAAAAGTCCTTTGCAGGTCAAGGTGGGAAATATACTGCAAACTTCCTACCTTGCGGAATTTAAGTCTTACGGTAAGAGGACGTTCAAATTCTGGAAGCTCTCTTATGCGTTTCTTCTCAATCAGTTTGCTTTCGGGCAGCACGTTCTCTCACCTCCAAGTCTGTTTGCTCCGCAGCCGCTACACTTCTCGCGGCAATGGGGTGTGGTATTCTCCCCGTAAGCTCTATCACGCTCACGGCGAAGGAATTCTTTGGTCACTCCGCAGTCGATAATATCCCAAGGAAGCACCTCGTCAAGTCCAAACGCTCTGTTTGCATAGAACGCGGGGTCAACTCCCGTTCTCTCAAATACGGAGATCCACTTATCGTAGTCAAAGCACTCGTCCCAAGAATCAAACATAAAGCCTTCCTTACAAGCAAGGGCAAGTGCCGAGGAAAGTCGGCGGTCACCTCTGGCAAGAACAGCCTCGATACGGCTGACCTTGGCGTCGTGATGGGTATATCTTATCTTTCTGTCGGTTATCTGTGAGCCGAGATACCCCTGCTTTTGAGCCAAAATCTCCATAGTGTCCTGTGCCTCCCATTGGAAGGGGGTAAAGGGCTTGGGGATAAAGCAGGAAACGCTTATCGTCACCTGAGGCTTCTTTCCCTTATTTCTTGTGGGGCATTGATAATAAGCGTCGATAACGTGGGAAGCAAGGTCAGCAATTCCCTTTAAGTCGTCGTAGGTTTCGGTGGGAAGTCCCGACATAAAGTACAGCTTGACGGTATTCTTTCCCGCCTCAAACGCCGTTCCCACGGCTCTCATAAGGTCCTCTTCCCTGACGTTCTTATTGATAACGTCACGCAGTCTTTGCGTTCCCGCCTCGGGGGCAAAGGTGAGCGAAGAGGATCGAACAGACGCTATCTTCTCCATAAGCTCCTTGGTAAAGCTGTCAACTCGGAGTGAGGGCAAGGAAAGGCTGACCATATTATCATTCGTCCACTCAAGGAGCATATCGGTAAGCTCCATAAGGTGTGTATAATCGCTGATAGAAAGCGAGGTCAGTGATATTTCGTCGTATCCCGTGGACTCGTATAGGCACTTTGCCTGCTCGTTCAGCACCTCGGGGGATTTCTCTCTTACAGGTCGGTAAATAATACCCGCCTGACAGAAGCGACAGCCTCTGATACAGCCTCGGAACACCTCAAGCATTACTCGGTCGTGTACCGTTTCGATATACGGCATTACCACCTTGTCGGGGAAATACGCCTTATCCATATCCTTGACTATTCTCTTCTTTATCTTGGTGGGAATGTCGTCGTATATGGGGGTATACGCCTTTATCGTTCCGTCGGCGTTATAAGTAACGTCATACAGCGAAGGAACGTAAACTCCCTCGATGGTTCTTGCCGCCTCGTGGAGGTAATCTGCCTTGGTATATCTTCCCTCGTCCTTCATTTTTATGTAAAGTCTGACAAGCTCGGGAAGTAATTCCTCTCCCTCTCCTATATCGAAAAGGTCAAAGAAATCTGCCACAGGCTCGGGGTTATAGGCACAAGGTCCTCCTCCAATGATTATTGGCATATCCTCGCTTCTGTCCTCTGTGCGAAGAGGGATACCTGCAAGGTCCATCATATTGAGAACGTTGGTGTAGCTCATCTCATACTGAAGAGTGAACGCCACCATATCAAAATCTGTAAGGGGATCGCCACTCTCGTGCGCGGTAAGAGGGAT
>JAZOUQ010000090.1:0-3611 GCA_045658185.1 Eubacteriales bacterium | reverse complement strand
GTTATCACCCTTTGCGGTGAGGAAACCGTTTTTATGGCGGTGGGAATGATAGTTTTTTGGTGTGTAAGTAAATACCAAGGATATTTCCTGTTATGTACGGGTTTTGCCGGAACTATCATAAATCAATTTCTCAAAATGCTGTTCCGTGTTCCCCGCCCTTGGGTCAAAGACCCTGATTTCACTATTGTAGAAACTGCCAAGGAGGCGGCGACGGGATATTCCTTCCCCAGCGGTCATACTCAAACCTCTGTTGGGTTGTTTGGCGGTCTTGCGAGGTGGAACGCAAATAGAATTATACGCATAATATGTATATTCTTATGCGTTCTCGTTCCTGTGTCAAGAATGTATCTCGGAGTACATACGCCCCAGGACGTGCTCGTTTCAACGGCTATTGCGTTAGCACTCGTGTTCCTCGCTTGTCCTCTGTTTAAAAAGGCTCAGGACTCGCCAAAAACGATGTACGCTATCTTGTTTACACTTACGGCTATTACACTTGCGTTCACCTTGTTCGTTAATTTTTACAGCTTTCCCGAGTCGGTGTACGCAGAGGAAAACGTACACAATCTGCTGTCGGCAAAAAAGAACGGGGCTACGCTTTTAGGTTGCGTGGTAGGGCTTATCGCAGTATATACGGTTGACCTTAAATGGACGAAATTCCAGACAGATGCCGTATGGTGGGCTCAGCTAATAAAGGCGATTGGTGGCTTGGCACTCGTACTTGCTGCAAAGGAGCTTTTACGTGCCCCTCTTGATGCACTGTTCGACGGAAGTCTTTGGGCAAGAGGTGTGAGATACTTTATTATGGTTATCGTGGGCGGTGTTCTTTGGCCGCTTACATTTAAATGGTTCGCAAAATTAGGAGGTAAAAAGAATGGAATTTAACGTAAACAGCCCTGTACTCTACGTTATAGTAGGGGTAATCATTGCTCTGGTGCTTGGACAGTCGGTCTTCTTCCTCGTCCGTGCCCTCAGACGTGCCAAGGAGCTTGGTATAAATAGCTCAACAATAAAAAAGACTGTTTCCTCTGCAGCTCTGTTCACAATAGCTCCCGCTATTGCTGTTCTCGTGGGTGTGGTTGCTCTTTCAAAGAGCCTTGGTGTGGCTCTGCCTTGGCTGAGGCTTTCGGTCATCGGCTCTATAACCTATGAAACGGTTGCCGCCGGAAACGCTCTTGAGGCGGCGGGTATGAGTGCGGGTACGACAATCACCGACCCCTCGATATTTATTACCATTGCTTGGGTAATGACCATAGGTATTGCCGCAGGACTTGTGTTTGTTCCCTTCGTTACAAAGAAACTTCAATCGGGACTTTCACAGATCGGAATGAAGGACAAGAAGTGGGGAGAAATATTCAACAACGCTATGTTCCTCGGTATGATCTCAGCATTCCTCGGATACGTTTTCTGCGACGTTGGACTTGTTTTGGGAGGCGACACCTCAGGACTTATTCCCGTTTGCGTTATGGTGGTGTCTGCGGTCGTAATGGCTATTTGCGGACTTCTCGCTACCAAATTCAAGATAAGATGGCTTACCGACTACGCTCTTCCCCTGAGTCTTGTTTGCGGTATGGCATCTGCGATTCCCTTTAATTCGTTGCTTGGAGGTTGAAATGAAAAATAAAAACCGTACTTATATGGAAAGCGTTCATTATTACGGACGCATGTGGGGCATAATAGTGGGCTTTGTTTTGCTCTGCTTCCCCGCTGTTCTTTCGTTGATATTTAAAACTCTACCCAACGGAGAGATTTTGCTGAAAGGTCTTTTTGCAACTGCTCCTATGTATTGGGCTGTTGGTATTGTTGAAATCTTCACCTACGTTCCGATGCTCGGTGCGGGTGGAACATATTTGTCATTCATTACGGGAAATATATCCAACCTCAAGCTTCCCTGTGCTATTGACGCTATGGAAAGAGCAAACGTAAAGGCTTCAAGTGAGGAGGGCGAGGTCATTTCCACTATAGCTATCGCCGTTTCAAGTATAGTTACAACGTTAATTATACTCATAGGCGTTATCTGCATCGTTCCTCTTACTCCCATTCTTGAATCTCCCATTCTCGAACCTGCCTTTGATATGATACTTCCCGCTCTCTTTGGCGGACTTGCTGTCGTATTCATATCCAAGAATCTCAAGCTGTCCATTGCTCCCGTAATTCTTATGCTTGTTCTGTTCATTTTCGTTCCCGCACTTAACGCCTCCACCGTTGGAATTATGGTTCCCGTTGGCGTTGTTGTGACCGTTATAACGGCAAGAATACTCTACAAGAAAGGAATTCTGTGATATGCTTTGGCTGTTTGCTTTAATTCCCGCCGCTATTGTAATATTTCTTGCGGTGATAATACTCCGAGCCGTGGCGTTTAAGCCTTTGGCTCAACCCAAAATCAGCGAGAATATTGAGGAGTTTGACAAGGAAAAAACGGTGGAAAATCTTCGCACACTCGTCAGATTTAAAACCGTTTCTTACAGAGATGCATCTCTTGAGGATAACGCAGAATTTGAAAAGCTCATCTCAGAGCTTCCAAAGCTTTACCCCAACGTATTCTCCGTTTGCGAATTCAACAAGCTCCCCGACAGAGCCTTGCTCTTCCGTTGGAAAGGACGCGAAGGCGGTGCTGCTTCGGTTATGATGGCACACTACGACGTTGTTCCCGTGCTTGAAGAAGCGTGGGACGTGCCTCCCTTTGAGGCAATTCTTAAGGACGGACGTGTGTGGGGACGCGGTACGCTTGATACCAAGGTTACCGTCAACGGCATACTTTCTGCCGCAGACCATCTGATTGCTCAAGGATTTGTTCCCGAAAACGATATTTATTTCGCTTTCTCGGGCGGTGAGGAGGTCAGCGGAAACGGTGCTGTCAGAATAGTTGACTACTTTGAGGCGAACGGCATTGACCTTGCTATGGTAGTTGACGAGGGCGGTGCTGTGGTTGAAAACGTATTCCCCGGTGTTACACAGCCCTGCGGTCTTATAGGTATTGCGGAAAAAGGAATGATGGACGTGTGCTACACCGTAAAATCAGGCGGCGGTCACGCCTCTGCTCCAAAGCCAAATGCTCCCGTTGACGTGCTGTCCGAGTCCTGTGTTAAGATGCTCAGAAATCCTTTTAAGAGCCATCTCACTCCCCCCGTGGCACAGATGTTCGACACACTCGGAAGATATTCCTCCTTTGTTTACAAGGTGATCTTCGCTAACATAAAGATATTCCTTCCCGTGCTTGATATGATATGTAAAAAGAGCGGTGGCGAGCTGAACGCACTTATGAGAACCACCGTTGCGTTTACTCAGATGAAAGGCTCGGACGCGTCAAACGTAATTCCTCCAAGTGCGTCTATGGTTTCCAATATACGCCTCAATCCCGAGGACAGTATTGAATCCGCTTTGGAATATATAAACACGACGGTGGACAACGAAAAGGTTGAGGTTTCCGTTCTCGACGGAATGAACCCAAGCCGTATATCCGTGACCGACTGCGAGGGCTGGAAGCGGGTTGCAAGTGCGGTTGCCTCCACCTGGCGTGGCTGTATCGTTTCTCCCTATCTTATGGTACAATGCTCCGACTCCCGTCATTACGGAAGGATCTCGGACAAGGTATACCGTTTCTCCGCTATGGA
>JAZOUQ010000089.1:0-5022 GCA_045658185.1 Eubacteriales bacterium | reverse complement strand
CAGGCGATCTTCAGGGTCTTGAGGATACGCCCGGGCTTTTTTGCGCCGTAGTTGAAGGCGATGATGGAGATGCTAGCGCCGTTAATGCCGAACAGAGGCATAAAGAAGAAACTCTGGAGCTTGAAGTAGATGCCGAAAACGCTGGTGGCGGTTTCAGTGAAGCCCTGGAGAATCTGGTTCATACCGAAGTTCATCACAGAACCGATGGCATTCATGATGATGGAAGGAATGCCCACCGTGAGGATAGCCTTGACGATCTGACCGTCCAGCTTGGCATAGCGGCGGCCGAACTGTACTTCGGGATTATACTTTTCATTGAGATACAGGCCCAGTAGAGCAGCGCTCCACTGACCGATAACGGTCGCAACGACTATGCCTATAAGCTGTTCTTTGCTGAGGAGAACCCCTCCTGGCTCTATTCCGTCAACCACGGTGCCACCACCATGTGGGAGCATTGGAACGGAATCAAGGAGGACGGAAGCTTCTGGCATGTGAATATGAACTCCTTCAATCATTACGCGTACGGTGCTGTGGCGGATTGGATGTACGGTGTTATTGCGGGCATTAAGGTTGACGAGCCCGCATATAAAAAAATGACTATTGCTCCCAAGCCCTGTCGCAGACTGGGATTTGTGAGATGCTCAATAGATACTGTAAACGGTATGGTGGAGAGCAATTGGTATTACACGGGAGATAATATCCGATTTGAAATTACCGTTCCAAAGGATTGCGTGGCTACGGTGATCCTTCCCAACGTGTATACAGAAGAAATTAGTGGTGGCTGTTATCACTACGAAATAAAAGAATAAAACAAAAAGGAGATTTGATTATGAGCAAGTATGCAGGAACAAAGACCGAAAAAAATCTTGAGGCAGCGTTTGCGGGTGAGTCGCAGGCGAGAAACAAGTACACTTATTTTGCGTCTGTAGCAAAGAAGGAAGGCTACGAGCAGATAGCGGCACTTTTCCTTAAGACCGCTGAGAACGAAAAGGAACACGCAAAGATGTGGTTCAAGGAGCTTGAGGGACTTGGAAACACCGCTGCAAACCTTGAAGCGGCAGCTGAGGGCGAGAACTACGAGTGGACGGATATGTACGCTGAGTTCGCAAAGACCGCCGAGGAGGAGGGATTTGCTGACCTTGCAAAGAAGTTCCGTCTTGTAGCGGCTATTGAAAAGCACCACGAGGAGCGTTACCGTGCGTTGCTCAAGAACGTAGAAACTGCTGCGGTATTTGAGAGAAGCGAGGTCAAGGTGTGGGAGTGCCGCAACTGCGGACACATAATCGTTGGAACGAAAGCTCCAGAGCTTTGTCCCACCTGTGCACATCCCCAGAGTTACTTTGAGATAAGTGCTGAAAATTATTGATTTTTGGGGGCTGAGTTGATTTTGACTCAGCCCTTTTGATTTTGAAAATGGATTTTTGATTAAAATTCTTTCAAACATCTTGAATGTTGGTGTTACGTGTGATATAATATAAGTTGAATTTGTTGTTTAAGGAGAACGTTATGTCAACTTTCAAAATTGAAACAAAATGTATTCAGTCGGGATATACTCCCGCTAACGGCGAACCCAGAGTTCTGCCTATATGCCAAAGCACCACATATAAGTACGACAGTGCGTCGCATTTGGGCGACCTTTTTGACCTTAAAGCTCCCGGTCATATGTACAGCCGTATATCTAACCCCACCGTTGATGCGGTAGAGAAGAAGATAGCCGACCTTGAGGGCGGTACGGGTGCTGTTCTTTGCTCGTCAGGTCAGGCGGCAAACCTTTTGGCAATACTTAATATTACATCTGCGGGACAGAATATCGTAAGTATGTCCTCTATTTACGGCGGAACGATAAATCTGTTTGCCGTTACTCTTAAAAAGCTGGGTATTGAGGTTCGCTTTGTAACCCCTGAGATGTCCGATGAGGAGGTTGCAGCTCATATCGACGAGAACACCAGAATGTTCTTCGGAGAAACTATTGCAAACCCCGCTCTCGTCGTGTTTGATATTGAAAGATACGCGAAGATCGCCCACGACCACGGTATACCGTTGGTTGTTGACAACACCTTTGCTACTCCCGTTCTTTGCCGTCCCTTTGAGTTTGGTGCGGATATTGTCGTTCACTCTACCACCAAGTATATGGACGGTCATGCTCAGGTGGTTGGCGGCGTTGTGGTTGACGGCGGAAGATTTGACTGGACTAACGGCAAATACCCCGAGCTTACCGAGGTGGACGAGTCCTATCACGGCGTAAGATATACGGAGAACTTTGGAAATGCACACGCATATTATACAAAGCTCAGAGTTCAGCTTATCCGTGACTTTGGCGTTCCGCTCGCACCTCTGCCCGCATATCTTTTGAATATCGGTCTTGAAACTTTGGCACTTCGCATGGAGCGTCATTGCTCCAACGCACTCAAGGTTGCGGAGTTCCTTGCTTCGAATGAGAACGTAACTTGGGTGAATTATCCCAAGCTTAAGGGCAACAGCCAGTACGACCTTGCAGAAAAATATCTTCCCCTCGGTGCTTGCGGAGTTATCTCCTTTGGCGTTAAGGGCGGAAGAGAAGCGGCTGTTAAGTTTATGGACAGCTTGAAGCTTGCGGCTATCGTGGTCCACGTTGCCGATGCAAGAACCTCTGTTCTTCATCCTGCAAGTACCACCCACCGTCAGCTTACCGACGAGCAGCTCGTTGATGCGGGAATTACCCCCGACCTTGTCCGTCTTTCCGTTGGAATTGAGAACGTGGAGGACATTATTGCCGATATTGATCAGGCACTTAAAATTTCACAGAAGTAATAAGATTTAAAGGAGGGCATACGAATGCCGATCAGAATTCCTAACCTTTTACCTGCCACACAGGTTTTGCTCGATGAGAATATTTTCGTTATGACGGAAACCAGAGCTATGACTCAGGATATTCGTCCTTTGAGAATACTTATGCTTAACCTGATGCCACAGAAAATAGTTACGGAAACGCAGATAGCACGTCTGATAGGTAACACCCCTCTTCAGGTAGAGCTGGAGCTTTTGCAGACCGCGACGCACAAGTCAAAGCACATTTCAGCCGAGCATATGTTGGCGTTTTATAAGACCTTTGACGAGGTAAAGTATAAAAAGTATGACGGACTTATCATCACGGGTGCACCCGTTGAGCAGATGGAGTTTGAGGAAGTGGACTATTGGGATGAGCTTTGCGAGATAATGGAGTGGAGCAAGACCCACGTGACCAGTACCTTCCATATATGCTGGGGGGCTCAGGCAGGACTTTACTATCATTACGGCGTAAAAAAATATCCCCTTGACAAAAAGCTTTTCGGAGTGTTCGAGCATACGCTTGATTACAAACATTCCATGCTTTTCCGTGGCTTTGACGATACCTTCGTCGTTCCCCATTCAAGACACACCACCTGTCTGCGTGAGGATATTGAGGCTGTCCCCGAGTTGAAGATCCTTTCAAGCTCCGATGAGGCGGGCGTATTCGTTTGTGCTACCGATAAGGGCAGACAGATATTCGTTACGGGACATTCGGAATATGATGGGGATACCCTTAAGAACGAATATATGCGTGATAAGAATGCGGGACTTTCCATCGACGTGCCGAAGAATTATTTTCCCGACGACGACGATACCAAAGAGCCCATCGTCCGTTGGAGAAGCTGTGCTAATCTGCTTTATTCCAACTGGCTCAATTACTTCGTATATCAGTCAACGCCTTACGATATTGACGAGATAAAATGATGTATTCAAGAGCATACGTTGAAATAACGAATATATGCAACAAAAGCTGCTCCTTCTGTCCGGGACACGAAAGACCGTATTCCCGTATGACAGAGGAGCAGTTCCGTTATGTTGCAAAGGAAATATCGAGAGTGACGCAGTACGTTTATTACCACCTTATGGGAGAACCGCTTACCCACCCCGATATTTGCAGATTTATAGGGATAGCAAGTGAGAACGGCTTGAAATCGGCTATTACCACCAACGGTGCTTTGCTCTCGGCAAGAGGAGAGGAGCTTATAGCCGCGGGTGTTTATAAGGTGAATATTTCCGTACATAGCTTTGAGGACGGCTCGCCCGGTGAATATGAGAGATACGTAAACGAGTGCCTTGACTTTGCCGATAAAGCAAGTCTTTCGGGTGTGCTTTGCGTACTCCGACTTTGGAATAAGGGATACGACGGCGGAAGAAACGAGGATATTCTTCACAGAATAAAGCAAAGATTTCCCGACGGAGAGTGGAAAGAGGGCGTACGCGGAATAAGAATACGCCACAAGCTCCATCTTGAATACGGCGACCGCTTTGACTGGCCTGATATGGAGGCAGAGGAGGGCGGCTCGGAGGTGTTTTGCTACGGGCTTCGCGACCATTTCGGAGTGCTGTGCGACGGCACGGTCGTGCCTTGCTGTCTTGACAGAAACGGAGAGCTTGAGCTTGGAAATATTTTTTCAAATTCCATTGAGGAAATCCTTAATTCTACAAGGGCAAAGAAAATACTCGAAGGCTTCGATAACAGACGTGCTACCGAGGAGCTTTGCCGTAAGTGCGGATATGCAAGAAGATTTAAATAAAACAGAGCTAAGTCAATTATGACTTAGCTCTTATGTGTTTTTATTACAAATTTGGATTTATCGTCGCCCCGTTTTTAACGCAAATCTATCCTTATGGACTTTTTGGGGTGGCGGCACCAGATTCCACCTTCACTTCGCTCGGTGCTTTTTCCACGTATGTCATCCTGAGCGTAGTCGAAATCCGAGCATAGCGAGGATAAAAACGGTGCGTAGCAACGTTTGGGATCTCAGTGGAAAAAGTTCGACTCCGCTTACGCTTCGCTCAGAATGACACGCGGGAGCAATTCTATAAATGACAGCCCCGCCGGACACCGATAGGTGTCATTCTGAGCTTGTCGAACTTTTCCGTCCCAGATCCCGTCTGCACTTCGTTTGACGCTGCTTTGCAGTTCGACTTCGCTACGCTTCGCTCAGGATGACATGACGGAAAAGCACGAGGCAAAGCCGAGTGGAATCTCGG
>JAZOUQ010000088.1:0-9882 GCA_045658185.1 Eubacteriales bacterium | reverse complement strand
GATAGGGTGAGGTATATGGTGAGGGAGAAATAGCGAAATCCTGCTATCGCAGGATGAAATCACTTCGTGATGAAATCCGACTTTGTCGGGATAAGAAGGACGGATTTAGTTAAAAAAAGCACTTGCTTTTGGAGCGTGTTCTTAAGGACAGTTTTCACAGAATACGCTTCCTATAGACAGAAAAGAGACAGAGAATGTTTTTGCGTTCTCTGCCTTTTTTCTTGGCAAGTGCTCAAAAAAGCTAATGGACAAAACCTTAAATTTATGATATAATTTACTAAACAGTTTTAATATAGCAAACATTTGAAATTCAAGTGAAGCTTTAGTTTCGATACACGAATAACAACTGGAAAAAGACTATGTTGTGTTATATAATGTTCTCAACGGTACCGGAATTTTATTATCAAGGAGAAAAATATGTCAATAGGATCAACTATTAAAAAATTGCGACACGAGCACGATATGACACAAGAACAACTTGCCGAACTTTTACATATGACATCAGCTGCTATTTCAGCTTGGGAATGTGACAGAAACTCGCCCGACATTAGCCAAATTCCGCTTTTATCTCACATATTTGGCGTATCAGCAGATGTTCTGCTCGGAATTGACTTGTCCGTGCAAGAAGAAAAAATTGAAAGTATTATCGTAGAAGCCGAAAAGTGTAGCGGAAAGGAATCGGTAAATATTTATCGACTTGCTCTTGCCGAATATCCTGCATCTTATACGCTTATGTTGAACCTTGCTCGTTCTCTTGACTATGCAGGAGAACCGGAAACATATAATAGTCGCCTGAAGGAAAGAATCGCACTGTATGAGCGAATTCGCGAAGGAACGAAAGACGCATATACTAAAAACTGCGCTGAAGGTTGGTTGTGTCGCATATACTTAAATCAAGGGCAGCGTGATAAAGCGATGAAAATTGCAGAAAGTGTTCCGAATTTTATGTTTTCTTACAACGACTTTGAACTTATGTTGGCGCAGGGAAAAGAAAAAATATATAATATGCATCACAGCATTGAGGGGAACTTTGCTTCTCTTTGTGATGATATTTGTTTTATGACCACGATCGAGGTTGATAGAAAACCATTTTTTACGCACGAACAAGCGATTTCCATGCTTGAGAAGATACCGAGATTGTATGAGGTTTTCTACGAGAACAAAGATTATCTTGACGATGGTGTGATGGTTGTCTTGGCATACACACGCATGGCAGAGCATTACGCAGAGTTAAAAGATGCAACTAATGCTATATGTTGTATTGAGTCCGCCTTGGAAAACGCAAGAAAGGTAGATGCATACTATGAGGGATTGAACAATGGTCCTTATGGAATAACCGATATATGGGATTATCCTCAAATCCCGAAAGAAAAAAGACACTCCTCCATTCTTGCAAATCCTGATTTTGATTATCCAACCTGCACAATATGGATTGACAAAGATGGAGAGAGTCAAGTTCAGCGTTGTATAAAAGATATTTCACATACGAGATTTGATTTCATTAGAGATGAAATTAAAAAAATTATAAAATAAATTGAAACAATTCACCGCCGAGAGTAACCGTTATGTCGCTCTCGGCGGTATCTTGTTTTATTTCGCACAGCCGCCACAGGTGGTGAGTAAGTGCGCATTTGCAGGCAAACAAAAAGCCTCCCTTGTGTAAAGGGAGGTGGCACGGCGTAAGCCGTGACGGAGGGATTGTAAAAGTAAAAATTACGCAAAAACAATCCCTCAGTCAACTTCGTTGACAGGTCCCTTTACACAAGGGAGCCTCTGGTTGTAGTCGCTCGTCTTTCTGCCTTATGGTTGCAAAAACTGTCCTTTAGAACCCGAAGCTTTCGCAAGTGCTTTTTTTCTGGTGGAGACAGTTGAATTCGAATCGACGACCCCATGCATGTCAAGCATGTACTCTATCCAACTGAGCTATGCCACCGTATTTAACAGAGGGTATTATACCACATTTCTTTTCCTTTTGCAATAGTTTTTTCAAAAACTGTTGAAAAATTTTTTAATTAGTATTATAATATATATATCTGTGCTTATGCACGTCTTCTGCAGGAGGTGCTTTTTTGAAATCTTTACTTAAATTCTTCAAGGGATACAGAATAAAATCTATTCTCGCTCCCCTTTTTAAATGTCTTGAAGCCATTTTTGAGCTTCTAGTTCCTCTGGCGGTCACTCGCATTATTGACGTGGGTATCGGTCAGAACGACAAAAAAACCGTTTTCCTTATGTGCGGCGTTATGCTGGCTCTCGGCGTTATCGGTCTTGCTTGTGCCGTTTCTGCACAGTATTTCTCCGCAAAATCTGCCGTCAGGGTTTCCACAAAGCTCAGAAGTGCTTTGTTCGCTCACATTCAGGAGTTTTCCTACTCCGACACGGACAAGCTGGGAACGTCCACGCTTATCACCCGTATGACGGGCGACATAAACTCCGTGCAGACGGGTATCAATATGTTCCTCCGTCTGTTTATGCGTTCCCCCTTTATCGTTTTCGGTGCTATGATAATGGCGTTTACTATCGACGTAAAGCTGGCTCTTATCTTTGCCGTTGCCATTCCTCTTCTTGCCGTCGTGGTCTTCGGAATTATGCTTATAAGTATTCCGATACTCAAAAAGTCACAGTCAAGGCTTGACTCGGTTCTCGGTAAGGTTCGCTCCAACTACAACGGTGCGAGGGTGGTCAGAGCATTCAACAAGGAAGAGGACGAAAAGAAGGATTTCGCAGAGAAAAACGATGCTCTTACGGGTATT
Organism: Eubacteriales bacterium; assembly: GCA_045658185.1. Classification (GTDB taxonomy): domain Bacteria; phylum Bacillota; class Clostridia; order Oscillospirales; family CAG-272; genus HGM12713. The sequence goes on along the minus strand of JAZOUQ010000088.1, from coordinate 7,129 downwards.
CAGGTCTTTGCGGGTAAAATATCCGCTCTTATGAATCCTCTTACATACGTCATAATAAATTTCGCGGTTATCATTCTCATAAAAAGCGGTGCTATCAACGTTGAGAGCGGAAACATCACACAGGGTGAGCTTGTGGCTCTCTACAACTATATGTCGCAGATACTCGTGGAGCTTATCAAGCTTGCAAGTCTTATTATCACTCTCAACAAAGCGGCGGCAAGTGCCTCCCGCGTTTCCGCGGTACTCAACCTAAAACCCGAGGAAAGAGCCGTTCCCGAAAACTCGCGATGTGAGGACGGCAGTTTCGTTAAATTCCGGAACGTTTCCTTTGGGTACAACGCGTCTGCCGATTACGCAATAAACAACGTAAGCTTTTCCGTAAGCAAGGGTGCTACGGTGGGTATTATCGGCGGTACGGGGTCGGGTAAATCCACCCTTATCAATCTTATTCCCGGTCTTTACGCCCCCTCCGAGGGTCAGGTATTTATTGACGGCATCGACACCGCCGTGTACGAAAAGCAGACCCTTTGCGATATGGTTGCTCTCGTTCCTCAAAAGGCAAGGCTGTTTAAGGGTAACGTTCGCGACAATCTGAGGTGGGGCAACGAAAGTGCTGACGACACAGAGCTTTGGAACGCTCTTGACATTGCCGAGGCAAAGGAATTTATTGAGGAAAAGGAAGGTCTTGACACCTCCGTCGCACAGAACGGAAACAATTTCTCGGGTGGGCAGAAGCAAAGACTTACCATCGCAAGAGCTATTGTTAAAAGACCGCAGATACTCATTCTCGACGACTCCGCCTCTGCTCTTGACTACGCGACCGAGGCTCGTTTGCGTACCAAGATAAATTCTCTTGACTACTCCCCTACTCTGTTTATCGTTTCCCAGCGTGCCTCCTCCGTTCTTCACGCCGACCTTATTATCGTGCTTGACGACGGCGACGTGGTGGGTATGGGCAAACACGAAGAGCTTCTCGCGACCTGCGAGATATACAGAGATATTTTCAACTCTCAGTTTACGTCGGGAGGTGAGCGTCAATGAAAAAAGCAACAAGCAATACAAAAACCTTTTTCAAGGTGATGGGTTACCTTCGTATCTACAAGATACACTTCATTCTCTCGCTTATATTCACCGCCGCTACGGTGGCTCTCTCACTCTACGTTCCCATTCTCGTGGGTCAGGCTATTGACTTAGCCGTAGGCAAGGGCGAGGTGGATATTGACGGAATTGCGAATATCCTTATAAAGATAGGCGTTTGCGTTCTCGTCACCGCTCTTCTTCAATGGATAATCAACGTACTTAACAACCGTATGACCTACGGTATCGTGCGTAACATAAGAAAAGAGGCGTTCGACCGTATACAGAGCTTCCCTCTTTCCTATATCGATTCCAACAGAACGGGCGACATCGTCAGCCGTGTTATTACCGATACCGACCAGTTTGCCGACGGCTTATTGCTTGGCTTTACTCAGTTCTTTAACGGTATTATGACCATTCTCGGAACGCTGATATTTATGCTTTTGATAAATCCTCTCATCACCCTTTTGGTGGTACTGCTGACGCCTCTTTCCCTTTTCGTGGCGGCGTTTATTGCAAAGAGGACCTACTCTATGTTCAAGCTCCAGTCGGAGATAAGAAGTGAGCAGACCTCTCTTATTGACGAGGCTCTTACGGGTCACAAGCTGATAGTTGCCTTCAACCGAGAAAAGGCGGTCAGTCAGCAGTTTGACGAGATAAACAGCCGTCTTGGCAAGGCATCTCTCAAGGCCACCTTCTTCTCCTCTCTGACCAACCCCTGCACACGCTTTGTCAATGCGACTGTTTACGCATTGGTGGCTCTCACGGGTGCGTTGGTGTGTATCAGCAACCCCGCTGCACTCAGCGTAGGTATGCTTTCAAGCTTCCTCGCCTACTCCACTCAGTACACCAAGCCATTTAACGAAATATCGGGAGTTATCACCGAGCTTCAGAACTCTATTGCTTGTGCAGAGCGGGTGTTTGAGGTTATTAACGCTCCCGTGCTTGAGGACTCCGACGGGGACACCGAGGAGAAATTCAGCGGTGACGTGGAGTTCAGAAACGTATGCTTCTCATATACTGAGGATAAGCCGCTGATACGGGACTTCAATCTGTCGGTAAAGAGCGGTCAGCGTATTGCCATCGTCGGACCTACGGGTTGCGGAAAGACCACACTTATCAATCTTCTTATGCGTTTCTATGACGTGGACAGCGGAGAGATACTTATTGACGGCAAGAATATAAATTCCTTCTCCCGTCATGCTCTGCGTAATTCCTTTGGTATGGTGCTTCAGGACACCTGGCTGTCGGGCGGTACGATAAGGGACAACATCTGCTTCGGCAGACCCGATGCCACCGACGAGGAAATTATTGCCGCGGCAAAGGCGGCTCACGCACACAGCTTTATTCGCAGACTTCCGCAGAAGTACGATACGGTTATCTCCGAGGACGGCGGCTCACTCTCACAGGGACAAAAGCAGCTTTTGTGTATTGCAAGGGTCATTCTCTGCCTCCCCGATATGCTTATTCTTGACGAGGCGACCTCCTCTATCGACACGCGAACGGAGATAAGGATTCAGAAGGCGTTTGAAGCAATGATGAAGGGGCGTACCTCCTTTATCGTCGCTCACCGACTTTCCACCATTCTTGAGGCGGACAAAATTCTTGTTATGAAGGACGGTAACATTATCGAGCAAGGTACACATTCCGAGCTTTTGGCAAGGAACGGATTTTATACCGAGCTGTATAACAGCCAATTCTTGAAGTTGAATAATTAAATAATTTGGAGCTGAGTCGAGGGACTCAGCTCCTTTTTTCGTGCTTTTCTATTCGGGAGGAGCAAGCCCCTCCCCTACGGTGGGTGCGAATTGAAAATTGAAAATGACAGCACAAACTGTGCATTTAAGTTAAGTCCTTTTTGTCAGTAAAGTTTTTGCGGAGCTTTTTTCAAAAAGCGACACCGCGTCCCCCGCGTCCCCTCCTGCCGTAAATCTAACTTTCCTCCTGCTTTTTCTTCCACTCGAAATAATTGAAATGCTCTCGGCAGGCTCGGTTATACTGTGTTGCCGTATTACTTATTCCGCTGTAGGTGTCTTTTGGGAGAAGATTGTTATAAAACGGAAGGGACGGCGAGGTTTCGGGAAGTATCTTCTTTCCTATATTCTGCCAAGTATACTGTGCGTCCGTCACGTATATCTGCATGGGAAATCTGCGTTCTACGTTTATAAGTCCCACCTTGACTGTGTTCTCCGTGGGGCAATCACCTATGACTACACCGCCACCCTCCTTATCGTAATTGACCGAGAGGTGCTTGTCGCAGGGAGCGGTTGGCTGTTGTCCCTCCACGAAATATCCCCTCTCTGCTCTGCTCCCTCTGGGGTCTATCCTACACGCACTGGTCAACAGCTTCCCCGAGTCGGCACAGTATTCGTATTCAAGGATATTCCGCTTTATATCAAAATCCCGATATTCCTCCGTGCCGTACTTTTTATGCACCAGAGTCATGACCTCGTCCCATATCTCTATACATTTATTTCCCGAATAGTCGCTCAGTGCCTTGGGGTATTCGTATCCCAACCACACTCCGCCTATGCAGTAAGGTGTATAGCCTATATACCAAGTATCATATTTGTTCTGTGTCGTTCCCGTCTTACCCGCACAGGCTATTTTTTTGTCAAGGGTTATATCGGTTGCCGTGCCGTTGCTTACCACGTTCTCGAGCATCAAAGTCATTATATCGGCACTTTCCTCGCTTATCACAGCCTCGCCGTGGTATTTGTTCTCAAGTATCTCCTTGCCCGTGCTGTCCGTCACCGAATAATAGGAACGGTAATTATTATATATTCCGTCGTTGGCAAATATGGAATACGCCGCAGTTATCTCTCTTACCGTCACCCCATAATTAAACTGCCCAAGTGCAAGGGCGGCATAGTCCATATCACTTATAACGCTTCCGTTGTCAAGCGTCCTCGTATAAATAAGGCTTTTCATATTCAGCTTATTATAAAGAAAGTCAAAGGACGCCTCAAGTCCCAAATCCTCAAGCACCTTTACGGTTACCGTGTTTACGGAATGCTCAAGGGCGTAATTTATATTGGTAAGTCCTCGGTATCCCTTTCCCGAGTTTTTCGGCCACGGAACGGGGTCTACTATTTTTCCTTTCGTGGGGTCAAGATTGTAATTTCCGAAATTTACGGGGGTGTCGTCGTACACCGTCGCCCAGTTTATAATTCCCTTTTCAAGGGCGGGGGCGTAGGTGGACAGCGGCTTTATCACCGACCCTGCGGGGCGGACGGAATAGGTGGCGAAATTCTGTATGCGGTTGCCGCTTTTCTCTCCCACCGCTCCCGCAACGCCAAGTATATCTCCCGTTTTATTATCTATGATCAGCATTGAGGATTGGGGAGTTTCTCCCTCGGTCTTGGAAAAGAAGTTTGAGGTGTTTGAATAGTAGGAGTCAAGTATTGACTGCACCTCGGTATCCATCACGGTGTATATATTAAGTCCGCCCGTGTACACGATAAGACTTGCCATCGTTCTGCTGTATCCGTAGGTGTTCATAAGATCTCTCATAACGTCCTCGACTGCCATATCCACGTACCAGGAATTTATCTTGCTCTCCTTGTTTTCCGCTCTCAGCCTTATGACTATCTCGTCGGCTGCGGCACTCTCGTATTCCTCCTCGGTTATATACCCCTGCTCGTACATCTGCGACAATATCAGCCGCCGTCTGCGGTCGTTATTCTCGGGATTTCTCAGTGGGTCGTAATAGGTTGGGCTATTGGTTATCGCCGCGATACAGGCACACTCCGACAGGGTCAGCTCGGACACGTCCTTGGAAAAATAATAGTCCGCCGCCGCCCCCACACCGTAGCACCCTTGGGACAGATTTATGATGTTGAGGTACAGACCGAGTATCTCCGATTTGTCCATTTTTGTTTCCAGATCCAACGCCCAGAATATCTCCTGTATCTTACGCTGAAAGCTGTAATCGTCCTGGTCGGTCACGTTCTTTATGAGCTGTTGGGTGATGGTCGAGCCGCCGTAGCTGTGGCTGAATTTCAGGTAATAGTTAAGTCCTGCCGTCAGCGTTCTGAACCAATCCACTCCTCGGTGACTCTCAAATCTTTTGTCCTCTATACTGATAAATGCATTTTTCAAATTATCGGGAATATCCTCGTAAGACGCATATTTGCTTCTGTATCCTCCGTAAAGCCGCTCCCCCTCAAGCTCCGTCGGCTCTCCTATCCTCGCGGCTCTGTCCTCGTAATCGTAACAGTATATCTTGGTCTGCGAATCTGTTCCCACCACCAAGAAAAGCTGCTCGTCTATGCTCTTTTCCACGTATCGGTCTACGTATATCGCAAAAATTATTCCAAGCACCGTCACCGTTACCGTTAAAAGTATTCCAAGTATAAGCATTACCTTCAAAAGTCTGCGAAGAATATTTTTCATTTTTTACCTCTTTTTCTCTTGTTCTCATCTTATTGTTTCTCAATCGGGAATATTTTATCAATATTTTACCGATAATAAAGTTAGATTTACGGTAGGAGGGGACGCGGGTCGCAATTCTTCAAATGACAGAACAAACTATATCTTAAAGTTAAGCCCTTTTTTCAAAAAGGTAGCGAAAACCTCACGTAAATGTAACTATAAAGGAGATACAATTATGAACGATCCATCGAAAATAAGGATAAAATATCTGCGGTTTACGTCGCTTTACGCTTTGCTCATTCTTGTCGCTTTACTGATGTTTTTTGCCGTAAACAAAAAAACACCCCAGACTGCAGTGGAGCAAACCGATACGGCAGAGGGGACGGACACCTCGTCGGAATACGTTTACGTTTCGCCCGACGGCACGTCCTCCCCCGAAAGCTCTGCCCAGCCTGAGGAGGCGGTTTATACGGTCAAGAGCTATATGGGTAAGATAGGCATATTTTCTGCCGACGGTAAGCTTGTCCATGTTTTGGAGGTGTACGTAAAAACCCTCCCCGAAGCAGATATTCGTCTGCTTGAGGAGGGATTTTCGATAGTCGGACAAGCCGCACTTAATTCAATTATTGAGGATTACACCGAGTAATTATTTCGGAACCACGTTTTCCTCGCCCAGCACCGCTCTCAATTCTCCCAAGACGTAATCGCTGAGTGTTACGCCCGAGGTGTGGTCGGTATAGGCAGACGTTTCTCTGCTGTAAAATATAACCTTTACCTCTCCGTCAAAAATATCAACTATATTTTTTGCCTTGAGGTATTCTCTGCATTTAAGGTCGTCCACCCTCAGATACAGCTTGGTGTAGGCGGTCTTTTGAACAACGGGAGTGGGGGTTGGCTTTGGAGCTACCCGCTCTCTTTTTTGGTATCTGCCGTTTTCCGTCAGCTCCTCTATTCGGTTGACGAGTATTTTATTGTCCTCGTCCTCTCTCACCGACACCGTTCCCTCTATATAGACCGCGTTATCCACCCTGAGCATATGGTAGTTATCCGCATATTTTTGAGGGAATACTACACATTCGACCTCGCCGTATCTGTCCTCAACGGTAACGAACGCCATTTTTTCATTCTTTCTGCTGTTCTTTACCGTGACGGAGGAAATAATACCGCAGATGCCAACGTGCTGTCTGTCCGTGACCTCTTCCTTATCAGTGATTTCCGATATTTTCTTTGTCGGCAGATCCCCTGCGTTTTCGGAATAGTTATCTATCATATGTCCCGAAAAATACATTCCCGAGCTTTCCTTTTCAAGCATCAGCTTTTCTTTAAGGGTAAGGTCGGGGACGTCGGGATAGGTGAATTTGGGAGCAACGCTCTCAAATCCTCCGCCCATCATTGAAAACATATCCAACTGTCCCGATACGTTGCTCTTGTTCTGCTCCGCTCTGCTGTCTATCAACCGCTCGTAGGACAGAAGCAGCTGGGAACGGTAATTGCCCAGATTGTCGAACGCACCCGATTTGATCAGTGCCTCCACCATTCTCTTATTAAGGTCGTAGTCGGACATTCTCACCACAAAATCTTCAAAATCGGAGAACGGTCTTCTCCTTCTCTCTCGGATAATATTCTCAACAAACTGCTTACCCACGCCTTTCAGTGCCAACAGACCGAACACGATATT
>JAZOUQ010000087.1:0-4859 GCA_045658185.1 Eubacteriales bacterium | reverse complement strand
GTAAGCGAGATAGACCCCGACAGTATTGATCCCAACAAGATATACGTTGACGACTCTATGGGTACTATGATGGAGGCTATGTCAGCCACGGTCAAGAACGATATGGTGTCGTTCAAGAAATATCTGTTTGATAACTACGACAAGATAGAGGGAACTGTCAGCGATATTCAGTACACCTACGATTTTGATCTGCAGATATTCACCGCGGACGGTAAGACTCAGGTCAGCCCCACGGAGATATTTGACCATATGGGTTCTGCATTTTCGGGCATTAGTGAGATGATGGACACTATGGGCGGATTTAACATAATGTCCGAAATGATAAACAATCAGGACTTGCTTGACCAGCAGTATGAGCTTGTTGGAGAAAACAGCCATTGGCCTACAAAAGCCAACGAGGTGGTGCTTGTTGTAAATAAGAACAATCAGATAAGCAAGATGACCCTTTATATGCTGGGCGTTCTTCCTCAGGATGAGCTTGAGGATATTATGGAAAAGCTTATGACCGAGGGCAAGTACGACGACTCTCATATGAAGGAGTATTCGCTTGACGACTTCCTCGGAATGAAGTTCTATATGCTCAACACCTCCGACTTCTTTGAAAAGACGGATAAGCTGGGCGACAACGGTCAGCCTATCTGGAACGACCTCCGCGACGATATCGGCTTTGACGAGGAGAGAGCAAAATTTGTAACCGAGAACGGAACTGAGCTTGTTATTTCGGGTATAGTGCGTCCCAAGGACGGAGTTACCGCTACGTCTATAACGGGTGCGGTGGGCTACACCAAGGCTTTGACCGATATGATACTCCAGATGAATTCCGAGAGCGAGATAATAAGTCAGCAGAAGGCTAATCCTGAATACAACGTGGTTACGGGACGTCCCTTTGAAAAGACAAAGTATACCCCCCAGACCATCGGTAAGCTGATAGATTCCATAGACGACACCACTATGGAGGGATTCTACGCTTATATGACCAAGATGATAAAGGAAACTCCCGAGTTTGCAGAGCGACTTGTAGTTACCCAAAAGAGCTTCCCCGAGATGTTCTTTATGATGTCCGAGGAAATGCAGACTCAGCTTGTGGAAACCATGCTGACGGTGGCGAAGGCTAATCCCGACAATGCAGTCGGACTTGCAAGGCTGTTCGGTACGCTGTCTTATATGATGGAAAACAAGGTTCAGGTGAATGCAGACAATCTGGTAATGCTTTTGCCCGTTATGACTATGGAGCAGAAGGCTGTTATCGTTGGATACGCTCCCGAGGGTGTTGATATGTCAATGATGCCCCCGAGCCTTCCTACCCTTGCGGGAGAGATGGCTATGACGCCTATTTACGATGGAATGTCGACAGCTCTTAAAGAAATGAGCGTAAATAAGGAGATATTTATTGCTCTTCTTGGTACTATGAATGAGAACGATGAGGAATTTTTGATGATAGAGGAAACCCTCTACAACCTCGCTCCTCAGACCGACGCAACCTACGAGTCCACCTTAAAGCTGTTGGGTGACGCGGAAAGTGCTGATCCTATGAGCATAAACTTCTACGCAAAGGATTTTGAATCCAAGGAAAAGATAGAGGACTTTATTGCAGAGTATAACAAGGGCGTTGACGAGTCCGAGCAGATAAAGTATACCGACCTTATCGGTGTTCTTATGACCTCTGTGTCTACTATAATCAACGTAATTTCCTACGTTCTTATCGCGTTCGTATCCATCTCCCTTGTGGTTTCGTCTATAATGATAGGAATTATCACCTATATCTCCGTTCTTGAGAGAACCAAGGAGATCGGTGTGCTTCGTTCTATCGGTGCGTCCAAGAAGGACATTTCCCGCGTATTCAATGCGGAAACGCTTATCGTGGGATTTGCGGCGGGACTTATCGGTATACTGTTTACCGTTCTGCTCTGTCTGCCCGTCAACGCGATAATCCACGCTCTTTCGGGTATGGACAACATTAACGCTATTCTTCCTTGGGTAGGAGGCGTGGCACTTGTGCTTATCAGTATGTTCCTCACCTTTATAGCGGGTCTTATTCCCTCAAGAATTGCGGCAAAGAAGGATCCAGTTGAGGCTCTTCGTACTGAGTAATACAGGAGAAAAATATGGGAAATTTCAAATCGAAGCTTTATCGCTTTATGTACGGCAGATACGGTACGGACACGCTGGGCAACGTATTGCTTATTGCCTATTTCGTGATACTTGTTCTTCACACGTTCGTGGGATTTTTCTGGGGCAACGTGTGGGTGGACGCCGCCGTTTGGCTGATAACCTCAGCCCTTGCCGTTACGGTGATATGGCGTATGTTTTCTCGTAAGATAGCCAAGAGAAGACAGGAAAACGAAAAGTTCTGCGGATTTTTCAGGCTTATAAGAAACAAGATACGCGACAGAAAAACCCACGTTTACCGCAAATGTCCCGAATGCGGAGCAGTTCTTCGTCTGCCCCGTGCTAAGGGAAAGCACAACGTGGTGTGTCCCCGTTGCAAGAAAAGATTTAAAGTAAGAGGCTAAACAAAAGAGAGCCGAGTCACACAGTGACTCGGCTCTCATATTTATTTGTTAAGATCAAAAAGATTCCACGGTTGCGTGTGGGGCGGGGAAACGGAAAATTGCATCAGCTCACCGCTTGTGGGGTGAGGAAAGGAGAGAGTGTTAGCACACAAAGCGAGAGCGGATATACCGTTTTTGGGTGCTCCGTAGCGTCGGTCACCCGCTAAAGGCAGACCGCGAGATGCGAATTGCACCCGTATTTGATGGGTTCTTCCCGTATGAAGCCTTATGCGGAGCAGGGAAAAGCCTTCATCACTTCCGAGCAACTCATAATCAAGAGAGGCTTTTTTCACGCCGCCTCGTTCTCTGTCCACAACGAAGGATTTTCCTCGGTTGCGGTCGTAATAGAGCATGTCGGTGAGAGTGTCCGAGCTTTTTTCGGGAACACCGCACACGATTGCAAGATATTCTTTTTTAAAGCTTCCCCCTGTTATAGATGCCGACAATGAGGCAGCCGCAGAGGAAGTACGGGCAAAAACGCAAACTCCCACGGTTTCCTTGTCCAATCGGTGGACGGGAAAAATGGCGGTGTTTTTCTCGCCTTTCTCGGCAAGATAGCAGGAGAGTAAGGTGGGCAGGGCATTTGCTCCCTCTCCCTCACAAACTGTTCCCGAGGGCTTTTCGCAGACTATTATATGTTTATCGAAGAATAGTAGATTCATAAAACTCCTGTGATGCAAGTGAAAATGTGAATTTATAAATGATTTCGTCGATTTCTTCGTCTGCAATAACATCACCGTACTTTTCCTCTTTCAGAAATGCAAGTATCACACGAAGCAACGTTGCAAAATCAACGAGGTTGCATTCATAACACGTTCTTTCGTATATGGCGTCAACTGATTCCTTGATGTTTGCTGCAAGGTCAAGTTCTGTTGGATCATAGAGCAAATAAATGAAATCTATTTGCTTTTGTTGAAGTTCGCCTTTGAGAAGTCCCGTTGCGATACCAAGCAGATGACAGATCATTTGCTTCATATCGAAATACTCAAGCTTTTCTCCGTCCGAGAAATATTCAACATCCAAATAACGACCGCATTTGCTGGTTTTCATAGCAATTTCAACGTTACCCGCCATCTGTTCGTTGATAAAATTATATAGCTTCTCATAACTCTTGCTTACTGAGTTGCTTTTCGTGGAATAAGGCTCGTGACACTTTGCCTCTACAAAAATATAACGGTTATCGTCTTCATAGAATCCGTCAAGATTCGCCGTGCCTCCAACAGTAGTGGAAAGCTTTTTCTCATAGTGGAAATTTTCTTTATGACGAGATAGCATATAGATCATACGGCTTGACGAACCGTAGCATGCCATCTTCGGCGGGCGTCCGTTTTTCTCTACAAGCTCACCGCCACCTCCCGCACCGTATTCATCAAGAGCGTAGGGCAACATACAGCCTTTGAATCTCTCCCACTCCGCGTTGGTCATATAAGTGTTATATTCTTTTTCGCCGACAAGATATCCGCCGTCGATAGTTTTTGCTTCTTCTGCCTTTATCGCAAGGTCAAGTTCTTTTGATAAGTTCATTTTGTTCTCCGTTTTATTTCATATTATCGAATATTATCGCAGCGTTTACTACCGCATCAACAACTTGGTCAGCACATGAGAGTACTCATAACAAAATTCCTTTTTGGTTTTATTGATACTATTATACCTCAAAAGCGAAGTTTTTTCAATAACATTTAAAAATTCGCTGGACTTTTCCTTGCCTTTGTGTGTCTGTTCGCAAATAACATATCGAAAGGGAAATAAAAGGAAGGGATAGAAAACAAGGTTTTGTCGTCACTAAAACACATTGAATTTTTTGAAAAAATATGATATAATATCCGTACATACTTTGACAACCGTGAGGGATTTAGCAATGAACAATGTAACAATACGTTTAGAAACCGAAAAAGATTATAGAGCAGTTGAGGAGCTTACACGCGAGGCGTTTTGGAATGTTTACGTCCCTGGAGCGAGTGAGCATTATTACGTTCACATGATGCGTAATCACCCCGACTTTATCCCCGAGCTTGCATTCGTGCTTGAGCTTGACGGCAAGATCATCGGAAACATTATGTATACAAAGGCATGGCTTGAGGACGAGAACGGAGAGCGCAAGGAGATCCTTTCCTTCGGACCGCTTTGCGTCGCACCCGAATATCAGAGACAGCGGCTCGGCAAGATTTTGATTGAGCATTCCTTTGAGGTTGCTCGAAAGATGGGCTACGACGTGAACATCAACTTTGGCAACCCCGGAAACTACGTAAGCCGCGGATTTGTGAGCTGCAAGAAAAAGAACGTAAGCTTTGTTGTGGACGGTAACTA
>JAZOUQ010000086.1:0-2830 GCA_045658185.1 Eubacteriales bacterium | reverse complement strand
GATCATAAGCTCTAAACCGGTAATATCTATTACTCTTTTTTGAATGTTATTGTCCATATATCCTCCTATCAGCAAATAAAAAAGTGCGTAGCCGAAGCCACGCACCGAAAAACGTAGCTCCATGCTGCGACGCAAACTTTTTAACACTACCATATAACATGGAAAAGTATACAAAAAGGGAGCATACATTTTTGCCAAAAGGAAAAAGGTATACTTATCCTATGTTAACCATAGTAGTGTTGTGTTATTCAGTTTACGTCGCAAGGATATTATAGCACACTCTTGATAAATTGTAAATACTTTTCGGGGAATTTTATAAAATCACCTTACGAGAATTATTGGCATATTTTATGTTCGCTCTCTCCTTGTCGGTAGGGGTGGGCACCTTGACGACCCGCAAAGCTAACTTTCCCAAAACAAAAAACCGAGTCGCCTCTCGACTCGGTTTTATAAATCGGAAATTATTCGGACGCATTGTCCTCTTCCTTTTTCTTTTCCTTCTTTTTAGCCTTTTCTTCCTTTTTCTCTTCCTTGGACTTTTCCTTTTCTTCCTTCTTTTCTTCCTTTGCCTTTTCCTTTTCCTCGTCCTCGGTGGGCGGTTCGGGGAATTTTTCGTCTATCATTGCCTGTGCTACGCTTTTAAGATGGGCACTCATTGAAACCAAGGTACAAACGGTGGAGATGTAATCTGCGTCGTTTTCGGGGTCGAAGGAAAGTCCGTCAAGCACGTCCTCCGAAAGAAATTTTACCGTCCGCTCCCGAGTTATCGACCTTGCGTCCTGATAGGTGTTATAAAGCGAGGCGAGGGAGGCTGCATCAAAGCCTTCTATTGCGTACGCACCTTGGAGCAAACGCTTTATTTCGCCCATAGAAAGCGTGTTCTTCAAGGAGTAGATATAAAGTATCTGAAGCACCTGCTCACGGTTGTACTTCTTGCCCTTGACGGGGGTAATAATGCCGTCCTTGGAGTAGTTGTTTATCATAGTTTTGGTGAGCTGACGTCCCCGATGACGCTCCGAGCCTTGCTCCTGCTTGTCGGCAACCAGGTTAAGTATCTGGTCAACGTAAAGGTCTATGTTGGGAATATCTCTGTTTCCAAGCTCCGCGTCGTTCACGGCGTCCGAGGCTATTTCAATAAGCTTATCGCGTGTCATAATATTACTCTCCCGAATATTGGTATACAATACCATTATACATCATATTTGAAATTATATCAAGTGCTTTTTGAAGTTTTACGGAAGTTCTTTTATGAATATTTCGTCAAGCTGGGAATATACCGCGGAATATTCCTTGGGAGAGAGCCAGTCCTCGGATACGGGGAGAAGCTCCTTTGCGTCTGCATCGTATACCCAAAGTCCTACGCAGTATATGTCGCTTTCGGAATAATATGATACCACGGTACGGCTTGATGCAATTACCCCTCCGTCGTAAAATTCATATATGGTTCTGCGAACGGAATTTTCATAAGGGACGGTGTATTCCTCCACCGTTTGGGCGAGATATTTAAATGTTTTTTCCTCGCACACAAGCTTTCCGTTCTCCAATATGGAATTTACCGCGTCAACGTCCTTGACAAGGGAATAAGAACCGTCTGCCGCCAAAAAGAGGGAGCGGTGAACGTCGCCGTCCTCGTCTTGTGAGTTGGCAACGAGCAGGTCATTCTTACCGTCCGCATTAATATCGCAAATTTCGACAGCGGAAAAAGCTTCGCCGTAAATATCCGCGTGGGCATTAACGTCAAGCCTTGCGATTTTTTTGCCGTTTTCCTTTACGGTAACGCTTCCCACCTTACCGAAAGAGCCGTAGAATATAAATTCCTTGCCGTCAGCCTGGGCGGTATGATATTTTTTTACGTTAAGCTCAAGCTCCATATCGGCGGGCTTGAACACCAAAACTGCCACTACCGCCACCACGAAAAGAAAGAGGGCGACGAGCGGAATATACTTTAATTTCATTTTACACATCCTGAAAACACAAAAAATTTGGTCGAAATGACCATATATATTGTATAACAAAAGGCAAAAAAAGTAAAGAGATATAAAAAAAATTTTTTTAAAAAATATGCTTGACAAACGAATATTGGTATGGTATAATATATTTCGTTCCGTGAGAGCGGACACACACGCTGGTGTGGCTCAATGGCAGAGCAGCTGATTTGTAATCAGCAGGTTGATGGTTCGACTCCGTTCACCAGCTCCATTCGGTTGAGGCATTGCCGGCAACCGAAATATGGGGGATTTCCCGAGCGGCCAAAGGGGGCAGACTGTAAATCTGTTGTCACTGACTTCGGTGGTCCGAATCCACCATCCCCCACCAACAAAAAACGCACTTTTGTCTACCGACAAAGGTGCGTTTTTTGAATGATGTTTGCCTTCGGCAAATGATGACGGCTTCGCCTAATGATGTTCGCTTCGCGAATGATGTGTGGCTTCGCCACATTTTATGGCAAACATCGCATCATTGCGGAACGAAGTGGAGCAACATCATATTTGCGAAGCAAATGCATCATATCGCCGCAGGCGATGATATGCGCAATGAACAAAAGATTTTATATCAAAATTTGAAATTGCCCTTAAAGAAGCAAGTGAAACAGGATATTGGCTTGAATTGCTTTGTCGTACAAAATATATTGACGAACAAACCTTCAAAATACTATCCTCAAAATGCACCTCGTTGCGAGTTATGTTGATTGCCTCTTGTAAAACCGCAAAGGAGAATAATTAATGAAAAAACATGTTGCTTTTCTTACTATACTTTTAGCGATGACTCTCTTGCTTTTTTCTTGCGTTTCGCCTAAAGACGTCATATTAACTTCTTTCGGTGAATATCA
>JAZOUQ010000085.1:0-6066 GCA_045658185.1 Eubacteriales bacterium | reverse complement strand
TCCACAGAGTAATAAGCGGATTTATGATACAGGGCGGAGATCCCCAAGGCAACGGAACGGGCGGCTCGGACGAAAGCATCTATGGGGAATTTGCATCCAACGGATTTGAAAACAACCTTGCACACAAGCGTGGCGTTCTGTTCATGGCAAGAGCCAACGACCCCAATTCCGCTTCCTCTCAATTCTTTATCTGCCATAAGAATACCGCAAGTGTTATAAATCTTGACGGAAATTACGCAACCTTTGGCTTTGTAATCAACGGTGTTGAGGTCGTAGACAAGATCGCAAAGGTGAATACCGACTCAAATGACAAGCCCCTTTCAAAGGTGGTTATAGAGTCTATTAAATTTGTAAATCTGCCTGATTGAGTTAAATAAAAAAGTTGAGTCAATTGACTCAACTTTTTTTATCACATTTTTTCCATATATTTGGTTATCGCATTGACGATTATTGCCTCTGCTTCGTCCACGTCCCTTGCTTCAACACTGCAACCCGCCGCTCTCACGTGACCGCCGCCGCCGAATTTACGGCATATATCCGCAACGTCAACATCTACCGCCGAACGCATTGAAACACGGAAGGAAGGCTTATTCTCCGACTGTCTTACAGCAAACGCCACCTCGACACCTGCAACAGAGCGAGGAACGTCTATAACCGTTTCCATATTTTGGTCATCAAGCTCAAGTCTATCTATTGACGAATAAGGTATCGTAACCGAAGCTATTCTGCCGTTGTTGTGAAGCTTGAGCCTTCTTGCCGCCTCTCCCTCGGCCGCCATTTGCTTTGCCGTCTTGGAAGAAAACAGACGGTGGTTTATTTGGTCTGCATTTGCACCCATCTCCAACAGCTCAGCCGCTATTCTATGGGTGGTAGGAGTAACGTTTGCAAATCTGAATCCGCCCGTATCCGAGCTTATTGCCGCATAAACGCAATCCACTACTCTCGGCGTGATAAAGGGGATTTTTCCGTCAGCCAAAAGCTTTTTGGCAATAGTAAATATTATCTCTCCCGTAGCAGATGCCGTGGAATCAATATAATTATCCGCATACACCGTACCCACACCGTGGTGGTCTATCATAATATCAATATCCTTGCGAAGCCTTTCAAACATAGAGCCAAGCTGGGAGGGTGATGCGGAGTCAACGCTTATAACTCTTTCGTGTCCGAAGTCCATTCCTTCCTCGACTACTACGCTTCCCTGCATATCCTCCGACAAAAATCTCAATCTTTCGGGTACTTCGTCCGAACAAACGCATATTGCCTGAATACCCATAAGTCGAAGAAGCTCCTTAAGAGCAAATGCCGAGCCTACCGCATCCGCATCGGAGCGAACGTGATAAACTATCAACGTAGTCTTGTTCTCGCAAAGTTTTTCGCAAAGCTGATCTATATCCAAAGTCTTAAAGCTCATCGCCGTCTGTATCCTCCTCGTCAGGCTCGGAAATCTCTATTCCGCTCAAAAGCTTGGAAATGTGTGCGCCGTGAGCAATAGAATTATCCTCATAAAAGGAAAGCTCGGGGGTCATTCGCAAATTAAGTCTTTGTGCAAGCTGCTTACGGATATATCCCGCACAGGATTTTAGTCCCTTTGCAACCTCTTTTTTGTCCCCCATCATTGCAGAATAG
Source organism: Eubacteriales bacterium (assembly GCA_045658185.1). GTDB lineage: Bacteria > Bacillota > Clostridia > Oscillospirales > CAG-272 > HGM12713. Next base: position 4,440 of record JAZOUQ010000085.1, on the reverse strand, counting down.
TACACCTTTGCAAACTTAAGGTCACCCGTAGCTTCAACTGCCGTGATACTGATAAAAGCGTCCTTTACTCGCGGGTCCTTGACCTCACGGAGTATCATCGCAAGCTCCTTCTGCATTTCGTCATTTATTCTTCCGCGTCTGTAATTAGCCATATAATCCTCACAAAATCAAAATTCTTTCATTAAGATTATTATATCACCTTTTCTAAAATAAATCAAGTATTATAATAAAAATGGACTGTTCAACATAAAAAAGGAGAACCCCATCTACGTGGGTTCTCCTCTTTTAAAATCGACAAGCGATTTTAAAATTCACCTCTCCTGCGTCATTTTACACGCCAAAAGGGGAATTTCGTCCGTTGCGACGGACGACTTAAGGCTCTGCCTTAAGAAACCGCAAGCTTTTGAAAAAGCTTGAGCAAAACTTTAAATCGCTTGATTTTGTTAGCTGTTATTTACTGAGCTGCGTCTACGATAGCGGTAAACTTCTTTGCAACCAAAGATGCTCCGCCGATAAGTCCGCCGTCAACGTTGGGCTTTGCGAGAAGCTCTGCTGCGTTTGCGTCGTTCATAGAACCGCCGTACTGAATGGTAACGGTTTCTGCTACGTCAGCACCGTACATATCAGCAAGAACCTTACGGATCTCTCCGCAGGTTTCCTCTGCCTGCTCGGGAGTAGCGGTAAGTCCCGTACCGATAGCCCATACAGGCTCGTACGCGATGATAACGTTCTTAAGTGCCTCTGCATCTACGTCAGCAAGGTCAAGCTTGGTCTGCATTGCAACTACCTCGTTGGTAATGCCTGCAAGTCTCTGCTCCTTAACCTCACCAAGGCAAAGGATAACCTTCATACCTGCTGCAAGTGCCGCCTTGGTGCGAAGATTTACAGTTGTGTCGGTCTCGCCGAAGTACTGACGTCTTTCGCTGTGACCGATGATTACGTACTCAACGCCGATAGCCTTGAGCATATTTGCGGAAACCTCACCTGTGTAAGCTCCCTTTTCCTCATAGTGTACGTTCTCTGCACCGATCTTTATGTTAGAGCCCTCAGCAGCCTTCATAGCGGCAGCGATGGTAACGTAGGGTGCACAGAATATAACGTCGCAGTTGTCCTTACCCGCAACCATAGGCTTGATCTCATTGATGAAAGCAGTTGCCTCGTCGGGGGTGAAGTTCATCTTCCAGTTACCTGCGATAACTGTTCTTCTCTTTGCAGGATTCATTTTTATGTCCTCACTTTACTTTATTTAAAAATTCAAACACACCGCCGCCAAAGCGACGGTGTGTCATTTTTTATCTAATTACTTGTCAAGAAGGCAAGCTATACCGGGAAGCTCCTTGCCCTCGAGGAATTCGAGAGAAGCTCCGCCACCGGTGGAGATGTGTGTCATCTTGTCAGCAAAGCCAAGCTTTTCAACTGCAGCTGCGGAGTCACCGCCGCCGATGATGGAAATAGCTCCGCTTTCAGCAACTGCTGCAGCAACTGCCTCAGTACCGCCTGCAAAATTCTTCCACTCTGAAACACCCATAGGTCCGTTCCATACAACCGTTCCTGCACCCTTGATAGCATTTGCGAACATCTCACGGGTCTTAGGACCGATGTCAAGTCCCATCCAGCCCTCGGGCATAGCGGTAGAATCAACTACCTTATGCTCGGTGTTCTCGTCATACTCCTTACCAAGTACGTTGTCAACGGGGATCATAAAGTTGATTCCCTTAGCCTTTGCCTTAGCAACCATCTCGTTAGCAAGGTCAAGCTTATCGTCCTCGCAAAGAGATGTACCGATGTTATGACCTGCAGCCTTGAAGAAGGTGTAAGCCATACCGCCACCGATGATAAGGGTATCAACCTTGTCGATAAGGTTGTTGATAACGCCGATCTTGTCGGATACCTTTGCACCGCCAAGGATAGCAACGAAGGGACGAGCAGGATCAGCAAGAGCCTTACCCATAACCTCGATCTCCTTCTGAATGAGGTAACCGCAAACTGCGGGCAGGTAATCAGCAACACCTGCGGTAGAAGCGTGTGCTCTGTGAGCAGAGCCGAACGCGTCGTTTACAAATATGTCTGCGTAAGAAGCAAGCTCCTTAGCAAAGTCAGCACCGTTCTTGGTTTCTCTTGCGTCAAAACGAACGTTCTCGATAAGAACTGCCTCGCCTTCCTTAAGAGCTGCAACCTTAGCCTTTGCATCCTCGCCGATAATATCCTCAGCGAAGGTTACCTTGCCGCCAAGATACTCGTTAAGTCTGTCAGCAACGGGCTTAAGAGTGAACTTCTTCTTGTCGTCGAGAGCCTTTGCAAGGAGGTCAGCGGTAGCTGCTGCCTGCTCCTCAGCGGGAAGAGCCTCAACCTTTTTCTTTTCTTTCTTGGTAAGACCAAAGCCCTCGGTAAAGATGCTGTGGGGCTTGCCCATGTGAGAGCAAAGAACTACCTTTGCACCCTTCTCGAGAAGGTACTTAATGGTAGGAAGCGCACCAACGATTCTCTTGTCAGAGGTGATAACGCCGTCCTTGAGGGGTACATTGAAGTCGCAACGAACGAGAACTCGCTTGCCGGCAACATCAATATCTTCAACAGATTTCTTGTTGTAAGTCATGTGTTTATATCCACCTTTCAAATTATTTACCACAGATTAGTATACCACAAACTTCCAAATATATCAAGTAGTATTTGTTAAAAAAATATCTAAAAAAGCTATAAAAAAGAAACTTTTTACAAAAAATCGCTTGTATCAAATCAGATATTTCTTATTTTATTCTCATTTTGGCTATTTTTTCTCCGTCGGGAGTGACGTAAGCCGTCCAGTTCGTATGGTATATAACGAATCCCGGTTTTCCACCCGACGGCTTCTTTACATTCTTAGCCAAGGTGTAATCAACGCCGATATTTGCTCCCTCCGCCTTGGAATAAAACGCGGCTATCTCCGCGGCAGTTGTAAAGTCGAGGTCGGTAGGCTCTTTACCCTCTGTGACAAGCACAACGTGTGAGCCTGCCGTTCCCTTGACATGAAACCAATAGTCCTGCTTCTCTGCCAGCTTGTGAGTAACCATCTCGTTTTGTACGTTATTCTTACCGCACAGCACCCTCATTCCGTCAGGCGTTTCAAACTGCATTATCACGGGGACGTGAGATTTATGCGACGAGTAGGCTTTCATTTTTGAAGCATAGCCCGAACGGTAAAGCTCCTCTCTTATCTCCGACAGGTCGGTTGGCGTTTCCGCGTGAGTGAGTGCATCAAATACGCTGTATACGTATTCCAGTTCCCTCTCGCCTATCTCGATCTGACGCGTCAGCTCGATTTTTGCCGTCTTGGATTTATTGTATCTCTTATAATATCTTTGTGCATTGGCAGACGGAGAAAGTCTTGAATCCAGTTCCACCTTGACGGTGTCAAAGCTACCGTCCTCGTGCATATTATCGTAGTCCTCAAACTCGGCAGAGGTCTGACCTCTCGACAGCCGCCAGATATTTGCGGTTATAAGGTCGCCCCATTTTTTGTACTCAGCTCCCTTTTCGCAATCAACAAGCTCTGTGCGTTGAAGCTCCAGCTTTTTCTTTATTCTCGCCTCGGCATTGGTCAGCAATCGGAGTATATCGGAGGCACGTTGATGAACTCTTTGAATATTGTCACGGGTTTCAAAATAGCTGTCAAGCAACGCTCCCGCACTCTCAACGTCCCTCACCTCGCAACCGCCGTACTGTGTCAAGCGTATAAAGGAATACTCCACGGGACGGTCACCGTCAAGAACAAGGCTCGGTGAAAACTCCTCATTCTTCACCGCGTTTATCACCGAGAAAAATTCTCTTTCAATGTCCTCTGCAAAGCAATATCTTACAGGTGTGTCCGTATGTCCCGTCGCCCTGAAAACGATCTCTCTTGCCACAACGGGTGCTATACCCATAAACGCCATCACCAATGCCTTATCACAAGGGCGTTCAGCGGGTAAAGAAGCAAAAATACGTCTGAATTCTTCGGCATCTGTCTTCAAAGGGTCGCTTTTGTCCTGTGCGGGGGGCAAAACGTAGGTCATTCCCGCTATCAAAGGACGCAGACTGTCAAGAGAGAGGTCGGACGTTCTCATTGCCGTAATTATTTTTTTGTCACCGTCGCAAAACAGCAGATTGCTGTATTTGCCCATAAGCTCCACAACAAGATAGCGTCTGCAATCAAACCCCATCTCGTCCCTCGTATCAAATCCGAGAAATGCAACTCTGTCAAATCCCGCCTGCGACACCTCCGTGAGCTTTGCTCCTTGAAGATATTTTCGGAGCAGCATACACAGCATGGGCGGATTTTGAGGGTTTTCTCTCTGAGTTGTGGTAAATCCGATCCTCGGATTGTTAGAGCCTGCGTTTATGCACAGCCTCCGCCCTCCCTCAAAGCTTCTCATCTGCAAAACTATCTCGTCACGCTCGGGTTGATATACCTTTTCAATTCTT
>JAZOUQ010000084.1:0-3243 GCA_045658185.1 Eubacteriales bacterium | reverse complement strand
ATGTAAAAAGTAAAAAAATCCTGCACTTCCGTGCAGGATTTTTTTGGGGTGAGATATGGGATTCGAACCCACGGCCTTCAGGGCCACAACCTGACGCGCTAACCAACTGCGCCAATCCCACCATATTACCGTGACCGTGCGGTCAACGTGCTACATTATATCACAAACATTTTCGTTTGTCAATAGAAATTTCAAAAAAATTATTATTTTTAATACCGAGCTGATGTTTTTTCAAAAACCAAAAATTTTTTCAAAAAAATTCAAAATAGGTATTGACAAACCAATTTCTTTGTGGTATTATATTAGGGCGGTTTTGAGAACCGACAATAGAATATGCGAGTGTAGTTCAATGGTAGAATCCCAGCCTTCCAAGCTGGTCGCGTGGGTTCGATTCCCATCACTCGCTCCATCAAATGGCGCACCACGGTGTGCCATTTGTAAGGTTTGTGCCTTTAGCTCAGCCGGATAGAGCAACTGCCTTCTAAGCAGTAGGTCGGGGGTTCGAATCCCTTAAGGCACGCCAGAAAAATCCTCGTTCTTACGAACGAGGATTTTTTGCTTTACATATGTTGAAAAAGCACCGTGTTTGTGATATAATAACTTTAAAGTAACTAATAATATTCAGGAGAACGTATGAAAAAATACAAGTCGCTTTCCGCAAAGCTCACTCCCGACTATATGTTCGACAGCTTTTCGGACGTTACACCCGAATTCCTTGAAAGCCTTGGTATTAAGGCTCTGCTTATTGATATTGATAACACTCTCGCTCCCTACGAGCAGCCCATTCCCGACGAGAGAATAATAAATTGGTTTGCCGCACTGAAAGAACGAGGCATAAAGGCATCGCTTATTTCAAACAATCACCCGCCGAGAGTGGAGCTTTTCAACAAAGATCTGGGACTTGATGCCTACCCCGACAGCGGAAAGCCCAAGGGCAAAATGCTAAAGGTCGCTATGGATAAAATGGGTAGCACACCCGAAAACACGGCAGGACTTGGCGACCAGCTCCTTACGGACACGTTGGCGGCTCATAATCTCGGGCTTATCTCCATAATCGTACCGCCAATAAAGGACAAATCAAACGCATTTTTCAAATTCAAGCGGAAGCTGGAGTGTCCTTACATAAGAAAGTATCGCCGTGCGAACGGTATAATTCCCGAAAAGGATTCCCTTTCCGATAAAACCTGGAGGCACAGATGAAAAGAATAGACAGACCTACCTTTGGTCCCGGTGGCAACAGCGAGGCTTTCAAGGCGGCAGGTAAAAAATCCACCGTTCAAGCTCCCTCTTGGATAAACTCCATAGGACTTGACGCATATGAATACGAGGCAGGACGCGGAGTAAACGCAAGTGACTCCGTGCTGTCAAGCATTGGCGAGCAGGCAAAGCAACACGGTATTCTTATGTCCTTGCACACCCCCTACTTTATTTCACTTTCGGGTGTTGCAGAGGAAACACGTCTTAAAAGCATTGACTACATCAGCCGCTCTCTTTCCGCGGCATCGCTTTTGGGTGCTGACACCATTGTTATTCACACAGGAAGTGCCGCTACGATCACCCGTGAAGAAGCTATGAAGCTTGCTGCCGATACACTTATAAAAAACCTTGATGTCAACGGCGACACTGATATTCGCATGGGACTTGAAACCATGGGCAAGGTCAATCAGCTCGGTACACTTGACGAGGTGCTGACGCTTTGCAAGCTGTCGCCCAAATACTGCCCCGTCGTAGACTTCGGTCACCTTAACGCACGTCATATCGGAAATTATTTCACCGACCGTGACAGCTACCGTCGCGTGTTCGACCAAATCGCAACTACTCTCGGGGACGAATACGCATACAACCTTCATTGCCATTTTTCCAAGATAGAATACACGGGCAAGGGCGAGAAAAAGCATCTTACCTTCTCTGACACCGTTTACGGCCCTGAATTCGAGCCTTTGGCTGAGGCTATTATTGCCGAGGGCGTTTGTCCGAGAATAATTTGCGAATCCGACGGAACGCAGTCCGATGACGCACTGTATATGAAAAATGCGTGGCTCGCGGCGGGAGGCAAGATATGACAGCCTTGGAACGCTTTAAAGTCAAATTAGCAAATGCAGGTGTTGACGGAGCATTGATATCCTCGGAGATAAACATACGTTATCTTTGCGGATTTAATTTCACAGACGGATATTTATTGATATTAAAAGATAACGACTATCTTTTGACCGACCCGAGGTATTCGGAAGCGGCAAAGCAGTGCGTAACGAATTTTGACGTTGTCGTTCCTACCGACGGAATGTTAAAAAAGATAGGCGAAATATGTGCTGAACACAGTGCCACGGCAATCTCAATAGAGGACGGCAGTCTGACCGTGGCGGCGTATTCAAGATTAAATGAAGCACTTCCAAATGTGACACTTTCTGCGGGAGCAACCGAAATTCTCAGAGAGCTTCGAGAGATAAAGAGTGAGGAGGAGCTTGATAAAATAAAAAAGGCTCAAGCCATTACAGACAAAGCCTTTGAGCATATACTTGGATTTATCACGCCCGAACGCACAGAGGTCGAGGTGGCTCTGGAATTGGAAACGTTTATGCGTCGGCAGGGTGCGGAGGGCGTTGCCTTTGACACTATTGCCGTATCGGGTAAATCATCTTCTCTCCCCCACGGAGTTCCGTCACACAACAAGCTTTCAAGTGGCTTTCTTACGATGGATTTCGGTGCAAAGCTTGACGGCTACTGCTCGGATATGACCCGAACGGTGGTTATCGGCAAGGCTGACGAGAATATGAAAAAAATATATCAAACCGTTCTTTCCGCACAACAAGCGGTGCTTGAGGCAATATGTGAGGGTATGCGTTGCTCGGACGCGGACAAAATCGCCCGTGATATCATAAAATCCGCGGGGTTTGGCGATTGCTTCGGACATGGTCTCGGTCACGGTGTGGGACTTTACATTCACGAATCCCCTTCCCTCTCCTCCCGTGCCAAGGAAACCTCCATTCTTCGCCGCGGCAACGTGGTGACCGTTGAACCGGGTATATACATAGAGGGTAAATACGGTTGCCGTATAGAGGATATGATCACGATAGACCACAGCGGAAAGATAGTTAATTTCACGAAAAGTCCCAAAAATTTAATTGAACTATAACAAAAAGGCACTGAATTTCAGTGCCTTTAACCTTTTAATCTTCTCGAATCTGCTTTAGGTACGATCTTCCCGACAGTGCCGAGATAAGACGAACGGCAAAATATACCGCC
>JAZOUQ010000083.1:0-1629 GCA_045658185.1 Eubacteriales bacterium | reverse complement strand
CCACATATCAACCAGCCAAGGCTTCTTGTCGAAAGGAAGAGTAGCAACGTAGTCGTCCTCTTCGCCCCAGATGATCTGAGCACCCGTAACCTCTTCGTAAGCCTTTGCAACGTCACCCCAGGTTGCACCGTGGTTGGAGTATACGGTGTAGGTCTCGCCGAAGGTGTGAGGCTTGAACAAGAGGTTTGCGATAAGCTTACCGGAGTTACCTGCCCAGTCAATTCCCGCACCGTTATCCTTAACGGTCTTGGGGAGAAGGAGAGGCTTCTTTGCGTCAACGTACTTCAGAACCTCAGTTCCCGAGTAGAGAAGAAGGTCAAGTCTTGTGTGAGAGAAGGAGATAACGGGACGAACGATAGTCCAGTTCTGACCCTTCTTTTCGGTTCTGAGCCAGTCCTCACAGATAGACTTGGGAATAGCGTAGTTTTCCTTTGCAAGGAACTCCTTGTCGGTTTCAACTTCAAGAAGTCTTGCGGATTCCTCGGTGATCTTCTCCGTGGTGTTTGCGTAAACACGGTAAGAGGAGAGGAATACGAGGTGATCGGTATGCTCTATAAGGTAGCAATACATAGCCTTGTATTCCTCGGGATCCTTATAGTGAATGAAGTCTACGATTGCATCGTAGTAGTTGTCAGCGAAAATGCTGTCGAGAAGCTCGCGGCTTACAAGACTGCGGAAGAAACGCAATCTTTCGTTGTTAGAAACCTTTTCCTCGGGGCAGATAATATCTACCGAGCCACCAAGACGAAGGATCTCGTTGGAAACGTGAGTACCGAGGGTACCGCCGCCTGCGATAAGCAGAATCTTTTTGTTAGAATAATCCATTCTATTTTCCTCCTGAATTTTCGGGGATATATCTTTCCCCAATATTTTACAATATAATTATACTCTTTTTAACACCAAGAAAAAAGATACAATTCTGCCGTCTAAGGAAATTTTTCTGCTATTGAGAGTCATAAAAGGCAACAGTCCGAGCAACAGCATCACGTAAATGTTTCTTTTATTTGTGGGAGGAGCAACTCCTCCCCTACCGACAATGTTTGTGCAAACATTGGCTGTCGCCGTATGTTTGTGCGTTACGGGCGAACGCAGTTCGCCCCTACGGTGGAACAATATTATTTTGGCGTAGGGGCGTTCTGTGAACGCCCGTTTTTTACGGATTTGTTTCTTTTATTTGCGGGAGGAGCAACTCCTCCCCTACCGGCGATGGATGTTACCTTTGTTCGCATTTTCTTTGCAAGCCTCCTTTGTGTAAAGGGAGGTGGCACGGCGTAAGCCGTGACGGAGGGATTGTAAAAAAGATAGATTTTCGCAGAGAACAATCCCTCAGTCACCTCACGGTGACAGCTCCCTTTACACAAGGGAGCCTATTATAAAGAGCGGACATTGATTGTTGCCGTGGGGTTTGTGCGTTGCGGGCGAACGCAGTTCGCCCCTACGGTGGAACAATATTATTTTGGCGTAGGGGCGTTCTGTGAACGCCCGTTTTTTACGGATTTGTTTCTTTTATTTACGGGAGGAGCAAGCCCCTCCCCTACCGACAATGTTTGTGCAAACATTGGCTGTCGCCGTATGTTTGTGCGTTACGGGCGAACGCAGTTCGCCCCTACGGTGGAACAATATTATTTT
>JAZOUQ010000082.1:0-8891 GCA_045658185.1 Eubacteriales bacterium | reverse complement strand
CCGAGAGCGTATCTCTCCTGATTCCAAACGCAAAGGAATACCGCTCCGCATTCAAGTCCCAAGGACGCACCGACGGTGAACAGAGTTGACGCCTCCATCTCACTCGCAAGTACCCCAAGACGCTTCCACGCCTCCCACTTTGCCTCAAGCTCACCCGCAACGGGCATACGGTGAGGCGAATGCTGTCCGTAAAAGGAGTCCTTGCTCTGTACCACGCCCGTGTGGTAGTCAATTCCCTGCTCCTTTGCCGCCCCCACGAGTGCAAACAGCGTGTCAGCTCCGCTGACGGCGGGAAACTCGATTGGTGCATATTCCCTTGACGTTCCGTCCTGTCTGACAGCTCCCGTGGCGATAACCACGTCGCCTGCCTTTACCTTTACGTCTATTCCGCCGCACGTTCCTACTCGTATCATATGGGTAGCTCCGCAAAGAGCCAATTCCTCCACGGCAATAGCCGTGGACGGCCCTCCGATACCCGTAGAGCATACGGTCACCACCTCACCGCACAGCGTTCCGTTCCATATATTATACTCACGGTTTGTGCTGACGTGGTGTGGATTTTCCAGATAAGCGGCTATCTTTTCACATCTTGCAGGGTCGCCGGGGAGTATACAATACTTGCCAACCTCACCCTTCGCAACGTTTATATGATACTGTTTTTCTTTAGAGTCGAGCATAACACCCTCCTTGGTTATCAACCGAATATAGTTTCGTAGCCTATCTTCTTACTTTTACTCGGAAGTATGTGGAACATATCGGTCTTTTTGGCTAGGTCGTCCACCTGACCGTCAAAGGACGGCAGACCGCACCAAGGCTCGATACAAACGTAGGGAGCTTCACTTGCGGGCTTGTGCCAAATTCCGAGATAAGGCATACCCTCGTATTTCATAGTAATATATCTGTCCGATTTGTCGCTCTTAAGAGTTACCGCGGGGGCAACTCTGTCCATAAATATGGAGTCTATTGCAAAAAGGCTGTGTCGGAGAGGAATAATTCTTGAATTGACCAAGTTAACTATTCTCTTCTTTCCCGCATTAAATCCGTCGGCGGTTTGTATTATCTCGTTGGGAGTGCAGTCCTCCGCAAACTCAACGTACCAATCCTCAAAGCACCCGTTATCAAGGGGAACGTTGTATCCCGGGTGTGCCCCGAAGGTAGCGGGAAGCACCTTATCGCCCGTGTTCTTTACAGTAACGTCGGTGCGAACTGAACTGCCATCAAGAGTATAACCGAGAATCAGCTCAAAGTCAAAGGGATACATCTCTTTCGTTTTATCGTCTGCTTTTAGCAAGAACTCAATATAAGTGTCCGTCGCCTTGACCACCGTAAGCTCCGTATCTCTCAGGAAGCCGTGCATACCCATCTTGTCGTATTCCTTGCCCTCAATGGTATACTTCGAGCCGTAAAGTCTGCCGCATATGGGGAACATCAAGGGGGCGTGTCTTGCCCAAAACTCGGGATTTCCCTGCCAAATATACTCACAGCCGCCTCTTTTTACCGACTGTATCTCTCCGCCCTTGGTGGATATTTCAACTGTCAATTCGCTATTCTTTAACGTGTAGATCATACCAAACCTCACTTTATTTATTCTTTACTTTATTATAACAACAATAAAACGAAATTTCAAGACATATTAAAATTATTTTTGCAAATAATAGTAACAACAAAAAAATTATTGGAGTGCTATATGGCAAAAAGAATTATAAAAATAACGGACGCCACACTAAGCTGTTGGACGTCGGCGGTAGGACGGCACGAGGGAGAAGGGCCTCTGGGCAACTGCTTTGACTTCTGCGACAGCTCGGACAGCTTTGGTGCTGACACCTGGGAGCAATCGGAAAACGCAATGCAAAAAAAGGCTATGGAGCTATTGCTTCAAAAGAAAGGAATTACCGTTGGGGACGTAGGAGCCGTATTTGCGGGAGATCTGCAAAATCAATGCGTAGGCTCGTCCTACGGACTTCTTGATTTCGATATTCCCTATTTCGGACTTTACGGTGCGTGTTCAACCGCCGCAGAGAGTATTATGCTTTCAGCGATGAGCGTATCGGCAGGTTATTTCCACCGTGCCGTTGCCGTCACCTCCTCTCACTATCTTGCCGCAGAAAGACAGTACCGCTCACCCATAGAATACGGTTCTCAACGCTCTCCCACGGCTCAATGGACGGTTACAGGCTCGGGAGCATTCTGTATTGACCGTGACGGCTGTGCCGCAGTAACCGAAGCAGTCCCCGGGGTGGTCGTGGAAAAAGGAATCAACGACGCAAGTAATATGGGGGCAGCAATGGCACCCGCCGCCGCGGACACGCTACTTGCCTACTTTTCAGAAAGCGGGGCTTCCCCCTCCGATTTTGATGCAATAGTCACGGGAGATCTGGGATACGAAGGCGGCTCTATCCTTTGTGAGCTTTTGCTCTCCGAGGGACTTGATATACGGACGCAGTACAACGATTGCGGAATGCTGATCTACGACAGAGAGCGTCAGGATATGCACGCAGGCGGCTCGGGTTGCGGTTGCTCCGCGGTTGTAATGGCGGCTCACTATCTTGGACGGGTGGCATCGGGCAGTATTAAGAAAATGCTGTTTTTGGGAACGGGTGCTATGATGAGTCCGTCAAGTATTCAGCAAGGCTTGGCAATACCCGCCGTCGCACATCTCGTTTGCATTGAACACAGGGGGAAATAAAATGGATATTATACTTGATTTTGTATGGGCGTTTATCGTGGGCGGACTTCTCTGCTCTATTGCCCAAATACTCATAGATAAGACATCGCTGACACCTGCAAGAATACTCGTCGGCTACGTGGTGGCAGGTGTTTTTCTCGGAGCGGTGGGACTTTACGAGCCTCTTATGGAATTTGCGGGTGCGGGTGCGTCCACTCCCCTCACGGGCTTTGGCTACGCAATAGCTCACGGAGTAAAAACGGCAATCGAGGAGGACGGAGCTATCGGGATACTGAGCGGTGCTCTCACCGCCACCGCGGCGGTTATCACCGCCGTGCTGACCTTTTCCCTCATCGCCGCTCTGATCACTAAAAGCAAACCGAGGTAATTCAACTAAAAAAACGAACTTCCCGTTGTCACAGGAAGTTCGTTTTTCATTTTATCAAACCGCCGTCAAAATGGCGACTATTCTTTTTGCAGCCTCCGCAAGAGAGGAAATGATTGCAAATTCCTCCTTTGAGTGAATACGTCCTCCGCTTACACCTAAAGAGTCCAGACACGGAATTCCATACGCGGTAACATCTGCCGCATCCGAGCCAGCGCTTGCCTTCGCCGCTTCAAGGACAGACAGTCCGTTTTCTTCAAATGCGGCATTGGCAATACGCAACAGCTCCACGTTTCTGTCGCAACGCTCCATAGCCACACGGAGATTGGTCATCTCCACCCAGCAGCTACACCCGCCAACGTAAACCGTATCGGATATTTTCTGTATTATCTGCTTTGCACGTTCCAGCTGTTCCCCGCTTGAAAAACGCACGTCCAACTCAAATTCACACTCTGCTGGGACGGTATTTCTCACACTTCCGCCGCGAATGACACCGCAGTTAAAGGTAAGTCCGTCTTTCTCATTGTTCTTTTCAAGCTCAATTATCTTGTATGCCGCCTCACGGATAGCACTCGCACCCGCCGTTGCACAAACAGATGCATGAGCAGAAATTCCGCTGATATAAAACTTAAAGCCCGCAATACCTTTTCTTTCCAGAGAGATCTTGCCCAGACCGAATCCTTCAAGATTCAAAAAAGCAACGCAATCCTTCGCTTGTTCACATATGGTGCGAATGGGGGCTTTGTTTTCAATTCCGCTTCCTACCTCCTCGTTGGATTGAAGAAGCATCATAACGGGACGGTCGCAATATCCGCACTTATCGAGAGCGTGCATTGCGAGAAATCCCGCAACTATACCGCCCTTGCAGTCCACCACACCCGGTCCGTAAATTCTATCCCCCTCGCGATGAGATGCGGGAGTGCCCAACAGCCCCACAGGATGTACCGTATCCATATGCCCCGATAGAGCTACCGGAGCTTTTTCTGATTTGGGATTCATAGTAACGCAAAATACGTCCCCGAATTTCTCCTGAGGGAAACGCTGCCAGCTCCAGCCTCTCGCCTCTGCAAACTTGACAATATATTCGCCTACGGCGTCTACTCCCGACTTAGAACTTGAAGGACTTTCTATATTGCATATGTCCTCCCAAACGTCCACGTACTCGGTATTCAACCCGTCAATTATATCAAAAATATGAGAACAGTTCATCTTGATTTCCTCACAACTAATACGCTAATAAAATTTCCACAAACCGTTTGTTGTTCTGTGGAAATTTTTATTATGGTCTATTACGCTCTTTTTTCATTCATATCTTGAGCAATCACAATCCTAACCGCGAACGAATATCTGTTACTTCTTTTATCTTTTCGTCAGCTATATTGTTTACACGCGACATTTCCGAAACGATTCGCTTGGTTTTTCCTCCAAAGATTGCTTTTATCCATCTTGCCACCCAACAAAAAGGAAGCAAATATGGAGCTTTTTTCAAAAGCGGATACGATACAACCATGTATTTGTATGGTAGGAAGAGTCTTTTTAATGCATAAACAACAGAACTCTTAGCCTTGGTTTTATCCACTGCGATATGGTTTTCAGCACTTCCATATACTCCGCCTTGGAAAATGTATTTGAGCACTGAATCTTCAAAAGCATCTCTGCTGTTGTGAGTAAAGCATTGCTCTGCGAGCTTACTCATTTCCGAGGCAAATTTGTATATACCTGCTTTTTCCAATAATTTTTGGGCACATGAATATGAAAGTCCCATTTTATGCTCCATCACCCAAATATCCAACAAGGAACGGATTCCGCAACCACCCACAACAAAATGATATGCCATATGTGCGAACATATGAAAAGCAAAAAATTCTTTTGAAAACTCATATCGGTTATTCTCGGTTAGCACAGCGTATTCCCATGCTTCCTTCAATACCGAATCCAAGTCATCCATATTTTCCAATACGTTGAAATGCAATTCTAAATGAATATTATTTGGGGAATATAACGAAACATCATGATAATTTTTATCTCCGCAAGTATATCCCTTTGCCGCCAAGCCGTTTGTTGCAATATCTAAATCCTTCTCGTGAATCAAAACATCAATGTCACAACTTGTTCTCATGCCTTCATAAGGATAGAACGGACGAATCACCGCTCCTTTTAAGGGAACATATGCAATTCCGACTTCATCAAAAACACCGCATATTTCCTCAAATGCGTACTTCATTTGCTCATGTCTGTAAAAAGACATAAGTTCTTCTTGCTGCAATCGCGTCTGCAACTCTTGTTCGCACTCTATTTTATTGCAATAAACAAATCTGGAAACCACGTGAGCTAAATCGTGTTTTTTTGCCAACCGATATACAGACGTAAGAATATCGGGAGTAATTTTTTGTTTGATAGAATCGTTATTATCCAACTCATTCACAGTGGCATAAAGAATATCTATCAGTATATGCTGAACTTCCTTCTCATCCATATATCAAGTTCCTTCAAATTTATTTTCTCCAAACCATCTTGTTAACTACTCCGGTATAAGATTGAATGATCTTAACAACCTTAGTAGAAACGTTTTCCTCTACGTAGTTCGGCACAGGAATACCGTAATCCCCGCCATCGTTCATATCAACCGCAGTAGTCACAGCCTGGAGCAGACTGTGTTCATCAATACCCGCCAAAATAAAGCAAGCCTTGTCAAGTGCTTCGGGACGTTCCGTTGACGTTCTGATGCAAACCGCGGGGAACGGATGACCCACACTTGTAAAGAAACTGGATTCTTCAGGAAGCGTACCGCTATCCGAAACAACCGCATATGCGTTCATCTGCAACTTGTTATAATCGTGAAAACCGAGAGGCTGATTCATGCGAACACGCTCATCAAGCTTGAAGCCTGTCGCTTCAAGACGCTTTCTTGAACGGGGATGGCAGGAATAAAGAATGGGCATATCGTATTTTTCAGCCAACTTGTTGATGGCCGTGAAAAGACTGACAAAGTTCTTTTCGGTATCAATGTTTTCTTCTCTGTGAGCGGACAAAAGAATGTACTTCTTAGGTTCAAGTCCAAGGCGGTCAAGCACGTCACTTGCTTCGATCTCTGCAAGATTCTGATGCAGAACCTCAGCCATAGGAGAACCCGTTACATAAGTACGTTCCTTGGGCAAACCGCACTCGTGGAGATACCGGCGTGCATGTTCGCTGTATGCAAGGTTGACATCTGAAATAATATCCACAATACGTCTGTTTGTTTCCTCGGGCAAACACTCGTCCTTGCAACGATTTCCCGCTTCCATATGAAAGATCGGAATATGCAATCTCTTTGCCGCTATAGCAGAAAGACAGGAATTAGTATCACCGAGAATAAGAAGTGCGTCAGGCTTTATTTCATTCATCAGCTTGTAAGAACAGTTGATTATATTGCCAACCGTTGCACCAAGATCGTCACCTACCGCGTCCATATAGACCTCGGGATCGGCAAGCTTCAAATCCTTGAAGAAAACGCCGTTAAGGTTATAGTCATAGTTCTGTCCTGTGTGTGCAAGAATCGTGTCAAAGTACGTCCTGCACTTATTGATAACAGCCGCAAGACGGATGATTTCGGGACGTGTGCCCACGATGATCAACAGTTTCAGTTTGCCGTTGTCTTTGAATTTTATATCGCTGTAATCAAGTTTCATATTCATTTCCATTATTCTACCACCTCAAAGAATGTATCGGGATGATTCGGGTCAAACTGCTCATTTGCCCACATCACCGTCACAAGATTATCTGTTTCAGACAGATTGATGATATTGTGAGTATATCCGGGGAGCATATGAATCGCTTCGATCTTTTCTCCCGAAACCTCAAAGTTCAAAACCTCGTCCGTGCCGATCTTGCGTTGTTGGATAAGTCCGTGACCGGCAACAACAATGAAAAACTCCCATTTGGTGTTATGCCAATGCTGTCCTTTTGTAATACCGGGTTTGGAAATATTCACGCTGAACTGTCCGCATTTCTCTGTTTTCAAAAGCTCGGTAAAGCTTCCCCTTGCATCCTCATTCATCTTCAAAGGGAATGAAACCTTCTCCTTGGGAAGATAACTGAGATATGTACTGTACAGTTTCTTTGCAAAGGAATTGTTGGGAATTTCGGGCATAACAAGAGTGCTTGTCTGCGTTTTAAAACTGTCGAGAAGATCAACGATCTCACCAAGCGTCACCTTGTGAGTAACGGGAGCCGCACAGTATTTTCCATCAACACACAGCACGGTATCAATGCCGTCAAAGGTACAGTAATGCTCCCTGCCCTCCAATGCGTCAAGCATCTCGGTAATCAGATCGTCGATATAAAGAAGCTCAAGCTGTACGTTTCTGTCGGTAACAGTAATCGGCAAATCATTTGCAATATTATTACAGAAAGTAGCAACAGCAGAATTGTAATTCGGTCTGCACCACTTGCCAAAAAGATTTGGAAAACGATAAACGAGAACCTTCGCCCCCGTTTCTTCCGCATAACTGAATACAAGCTCTTCGCCCGCTTTTTTGCTCCGTCCGTAATCACTGTCATAACGACCGATACAGGTAGCCTGAATAGACGAAGAGATCATAACGGGACAAGTATTGTTGTACTTCTTTAAGGTATCAAGAAGCGTACTTGCAAAACCAAAATTTCCTTGCATGAATTCTTCTGGATTTTGCGGACGGTTTACCCCTGCGAGATTGAACACAAAATCAGCTTTTGCACAGTATTCGTCCAAAAGTGCAGGAGCAGTGTCTATATCATATTCAAAAATCTCACCGATGGTTAGCTCCGGACGTGTTCTGTCCTTGCCGTCACGAATATTTTTAAGTGCAGCACAAAGGTTTTTTCCAACAAACCCCTTTGCTCCGGTTACAAGAATGTTCGTCATCACTTTGTTCCCTTTGCAAGTTCTTCCTTGATGTACTGCAAGCTTGCAATCTTCGCCTTGGTCTGCTCAACTGTAAGAAGCTCGGTATTATTGGAATTAAACTCAGTCAGCGTATTACGCTCGGTATCACCCTTATTGAAATACTTATCGTAGTTCAAACCTCTCTTGTCGCAAGGAACACGATAGAAATTGCCCATGTCGATAGCGTGAGCACATTCTTCATTAGTGAGAAGTGTTTCGTACATTTTCTCGCCGTGACGGATACCAATCACCTTAATATCGTCCTTGTTGCCCCCAAACAGCTCGCATACTGCTTCTGCCTGCGTTTGAATAGTACAAGCGGGAGCTTTCTGAACAAGGATGTCGCCGGGTTCACCGTGTTCAAATGCAAACAGAACAAGGTCAACCGCTTCGTCAAGAGACATAATAAAGCGAGTCATAGTGGGTTCTGTAAGAGTGATCGGATTTCCATTTCTGATCTGATCGATCCAAAGCGGAATAACCGAGCCACGAGAACACATAACGTTGCCGTAACGTGTGCAACAAATTTTTGTAGTGTTTGTTGTACGAGCTTTCGCTACGATAACCTTTTCCATCATCGCCTTGGACGTACCCATAGCATTGACGGGGTATGCAGCCTTGTCGGTGGAAAGGCAAACAACATTCTTGACACCTGCTTCGATAGCGGCGGTCAGTACATTTTCAGTACCAAGCACGTTTGTCTTGACTGCTTCAATCGGGAAAAACTCACAGGACGGAACCTGCTTAAGTGCGGCTGCGTGGAATATGTAATCTACACCGTGCATAGCATTTTTAACAGATGCGAGATCACGCACATCTCCGATGTAAAAGCTGATTTTGTCTGCAACTTCGGGCATCTTTGCCTGAAATTCGTGACGCATATCGTCCTGCTTCTTTTCATCACGAGAAAAAATTCGGATCTCTCCAATATCAGT
>JAZOUQ010000081.1:0-4326 GCA_045658185.1 Eubacteriales bacterium | reverse complement strand
GTGCCGTTTCTGAAAGTCCGTGACGTTCTACAAGTATATTACCAAAATACTCCGTCATCTTTTCAGCTCCGTACACGTTAAGGTGTACACCCTCGTCGTAGGTATCCGTAGTATAATCTATACCTATTTTCTCGGTTTGATTTATGAAATTATAGTAGGCAAGTCCGTGTTCGTCAGCATAATCCACTATCTGCTCGTCCCATTGGTCGTACCACCAATAAGCCCAAGAATTGGTGGGTGCTTTTATAAGCACAAGCTCCGTTCCCTTTTCCGCACACAGCTCTCTCATTTTATCCAGATATTCCATCGCCGTTTCGGGAAGCGTGTAATCTCTCAACGTTCTCCCCCCCTCGGAGGCTTTGGTCATAGGCACGATACCCTTCTGCATAAGGTAACCGCTGTGGGACATCTTTTTTGAACTGAAGATATACTTGAAATCCTCACTCTCAAGGCTTGTTATTCGCGAGTGGAAGCGTAACAGAGGAAATACGTAATCAATAAAGCTCTCTTCCTCGGTCATAGATGCCTTAATGGCGTCTATTTTTGCTCCCGACCATTTCATTCCATCAAGAGTCATTCTGTTGAACGCTTCGCTTTGAGGCTCACCGTATTTAAGTGCAAGTACATTGAACACCACCACCTTGGGAGTTTCATATTTAAAGGTATCCTCCAACAGATAATACGACTGCCACGCAAGCTGCTGTGCACTTCCTCTGACGTATGAGGATATACCATATTTCTCCCACAGCACAGCGGGAATGAAGCTCTCGTAAACCTCACAGTCGCCTACGAAGATAACGTCGTGACCTCCCGCCTCGGCGTAATATTCAGATGTGAGCAACCCTTCCGGATTGTTTATGTATTTGGGTGTGACAAGTGCCTGTAAAAGTCCAAGGCAAAGGGCTATAACGAGCAATGCACACACGCCGATTATAATTCTTTTTCTCATTTGTATTCCTATCAGAATTGATTATAAATGAATTGACTGGAATCATAGCCAATTCCGTATGCACCGAATATAATTATACACACAAACAACGCACCGAAGACGGTCCAAGAAAGTGCGTAGCGACCGTAAAGTCTTTCTCTTATGCTTCCGTTCGCGGAAATTTTACTAACTGCAAACATCACCAATATACCGACACAAACTACGATAACGTCAGCAATTCCAAGACCAAGCTCAAAAATTCCGCCTTTGAGTATGTCGCCAAGACCTCTCATTGTCAACATACTTCCCCATTTTGAAAAGGTAAGTCCTACGTTTCTGTAACAGTCAAGCGAACGTATCACGCCCATAAGGAGAAATGTTCTTGCCGACATAAAATAACCGTAGCCACGCGTAGCGGTGAATTTGGGGAAACGCTCTCTGAACCTCTTATATATCGGTTCAAGCATTTCGGATACCATTATTACCGCACAGTTAAGCAGTCCCCAAACGATAAAGTTCCATCCTGCTCCGTGCCATATTCCCGTTGCCAACCAAGTCAGCGTCATTCCTATATACGCGATCGTTCTTGCTCCCGCTTTTCTTCCAAATTTAGCACTCACCTTTTTATTCAACGCCAGCATCGGGCGGGTTGAGGGAGTGGGCTTGAATATGTAGTCGTCAAACCACGTTCCCATGGTTATATGCCATCTCTTCCAATACTCCTTGGTAGACTTGGACGAAAAGGGTCTGTTGAAGTTCTCTGCAAGACGTATTCCCATTGCCTCGGCAATTCCTATGGTAATATCTATACCGCCTGTAAAGTCGGCGTAGATCTGAACGGAGTACACAAGAACAAGCAAAAGAACGTACGCACCGTTATACTGCTCGGGAGTATCCAAAAGAGTTCGCATAACCACAAGCACTCTATCGGCTATAACAAGCTTTTTGAAATATCCCCAGAGTATTCTCTGCAATCCAAAGGTGAAGCTTTTTGCGTTGAATTTATGAGGTGCTGTAAGCTGTGAGGCAAGGTCGCCAAATCTGGATATAGGACCTTGAACCAGCTGTGGGAAAAAGGATACGAAAAGTGCGAGCTTTGCGAGATTTCTCTCAGGCTCGACTTTGGCTCTGTACACGTCGATAAGATATCCCATAGTCTGAAATATGTAAAAGGATATCCCCATCGGCAGCAAAAGTGACGGTATCGCAAAGCCTTGCTTTCCGAAAAGCCCCATAATCGCATTTACGTTATTTACCGCAAATGCAGAGTATTTTATTACGGCAAGCACGCCAAAGTTAAGCACAAGCCCCACCGTCAGAACTGCAAGTCTTTTTTTCTTTGCTGCCCCGCGGTAAGCCTTTCTCTCGTCCTTGGACATATTTTCCTTGTTAGCCGCAATGTACTCGTTTTCTCTGTCTATCGCCCTCTTCATAAGTATGGAAACGATATAGGCAGTAACCGTTGTAAACAGTATAAATATCAGACATTCAAGCCCTGCAAAGGCATAGAAAACATAGCTTCCCACAAGCAGGGTGACCCATTGCCACCTTGACGGTGTAAGAAAATATGCGGCAAACATTATCGCAAGATACGCGATAAATTCGTACGAGGTAAAAAGCATTATTTATTATTCCTCGTCAAGCTTAATTACAAGCTCGTAAAGTGCCTTTGCGGAGTTGAAGTTTTCGGGAACAATCTCCTCGGCGGGGATTACCACGCCAAACTCGGTATCCACAGCCGCAACGATAGACACTACGTCAAGGGAATCAAGTATTCCGTCGTCTATAAGGTCCTCTGCGGTATTAAAATCAACCTCGGGATGAAGCTCCGAGAGTATCTCAACTATCTTTTCCATTCTATTTTCCTTTCGGTATATTAGTTGTTCTCTACCATCTCCAAAAGCCTTCTTCGGTCAACCTTTCCGTTGTCCGTAAGAGGAATTGCCGTCAGCTTTTGAGTACGGGCAGGTAACATATATCTTGGCAGTACGTTTGAAAGACCTACGAAAAGCTCTCTTTCCTCAGTCTGCCCTGCGTAAAACAGTACTATTTCTTTCTTTTCCTTGGCATATACGCAAACGGCTCTCGCCACGTCACTGCACTTCATAGCGGCAGATTCTATCTCTCCAAGCTCAATACGGTGTCCCATATGCTTTATCTGATTATCCTTACGGCAAACAAACACCAGCTCTCCGTATTGGTTGTAGCGTCCTATATCACCCGTTCTGTATATTATCTCACGGTAAGCGGTACGCAAAGGATTTACAACAAACGCCTCGTCGGTTCGCTCGGGATTGTTGTAATACCCAAGTGTGACGCACGTTCCTCTTATGCATATCTCGCCATCTGCCCCCTTCTCTGCCCGTTTGTTTTCATCAGTAAGGAGAAGTATGTCCGTATTATCAAACGGACGTCCGACGGGAATAGGCTCGTCCTCTTCAAGCTCTCTGTCAGCATACCAATAGCAGGACATTCCCGTCGCCTCGGTAGGGCCGTACAGATTGAAAAATCTGGCGTTCGGCAAAGCCTTTCTCCATAAGTCGTATTGCTTTTTGGGAAAGACCTCGCTTCCAAATGCAACCGTAGTAAGATATTTTGGGGTATGTGCTTCAAGTGCCCCCAACGAGGATATCTGTGTAAGTGCGGAAACCACCCAGCACACCGTATTTATCTTATAGGTATCAAGATATTCAACAAGCTTTACGGGGAAAGAAAACAGCATTTTCGGAACAAAATACGTAGTCGCTCCCATTTTAAGCGTAGGCATCAGCTCCTTGAGAGGTGCATCGAAATACAGAGGCGTTTGGTTTGCAAACACCGTGTTTTCGTCAAAACCAAGGGCATCAGTCAAGGATTCGGTATAATCAATTACCGAGCGGTGACACGCCACAACTCCCTTGGGAACACCCGTAGAGCCTGATGTAAACACAACGTATATAGGGTCGGTATCGCACTGCTCTCTGCGTATTTTTTGGAGTGCTTTCTCATTCTTTTGATAAACGCAAATATCGTCGTAAAGCAGAGTATTTTCTATTCCAAGCTCTTTCGCCGCCGCAAGATTCTTTTTGTCAGCGATAACAACTTTCGGCTTTACGTTTTCAATTATAGCATCCATTCTCGCTCTCGGCATTTTTTCGTCAAGACAGACGTAAAAGCAGCCTGAGTAAATAACCCCCCAGAATGCAGTTACCGTGCGAGGGTGCTTGTCCATATAAATAACGACGCTCTCTCCACTCACGCCAAGGTCTGCAATGTATGAGCCAACAGCCCACGCCTCGCTCTGCACCTCGCCGAAGGTCATTCCCTCCTTGCCCGTGGAAAACGCGATCTTATCGGGCAAACGATTTGCTGTGGCTTCAAGATATTCAAGTATATTTTTCTGCATTTTATTTTACCTC
>JAZOUQ010000080.1:0-5115 GCA_045658185.1 Eubacteriales bacterium | reverse complement strand
TGAGAAGCACTATCATAATGTGTTCATTCCGAAGAGTGACGGAAGTAAACGAAAACTCTCCGTACCTGATTTGATCTTAAAAAGGGTACAGAAATCCATTGCTGATAATATCTTGGTGCAATATCCGATTTCAAGATATGCAAAAGCATACAAAGTGGGAAGCAACGTCCGACAGAATGCACAGCCACACGTTGGGAAGAAAAAGATTTTGAAATTGGATATAGAAGGTTTTTTTGATAACATTCTATATTCGCAGGTTAAGGAGATTGTTTTCTTCGAGGAAAAATATTCAGAACCCATCCGAATACTATTGACCATGCTTTGCTATTATCATGACTCGCTTCCGCAGGGAGCACCGACGTCCCCCGCAATTACCAATATCATTATGTTTGATTTTGATGAAACAGTTGGTGCGTTTTGTAACAAGAAAAATATAGCATATACAAGATACTGCGATGATATGACTTTTTCGGGAGATTTTGACGAGAGAGAAATCATCTCCTTTGTTAAGGACGAGCTCTGTAAGCTTGGTTTGTTTTTGAAAAATCGTAAAACAGCGGTTGTTTCCGCAACTAAACGTCAAACGGTAACAGGCATCGTTGTCAACGAAAAAATCAATATTACAAAAGATTATAAAAAGCAGATTCGTCAAGAAATTTACTACATTAAAAAATTTGGACTTGATGAGCACCTGAACAGGTTGGGCATATCGGATAAGCAGAGATATATTCTGTCACTTAAGGGACGAATAGCTTTTGTACTTCAGACAATACCGAACCAACATGAGTTTGTGGAATATAAAGATTTTCTTAATGAAAATCAAGCTTGATCTATTGAGAGATTCAAAAAGATTAAGGTTCGATTCTGTTGGGTGAACTCATTCAAGAATGATCCGAAACTTTTGCCTGTGGGCAACGGTTTCGGGTTTCTTGTTCATATTCGATACAAGAAAGTATTGAAATATTTACATTTGTGTGATATAATATTTTAACCGATATGTTAGGAGATAACAAAAATGAAAGTGTGTGTTACAGCCGAGATATTCTTTTGACGAAAAGGATGCTGACAAATGCTTTGAATAAAACTAAGGAGGGTCGTTTATGACGATAAAGCAAAACAAATTTCAAACTGCGTTATATACGATATTTACTTTTGTAGCTGTTGTAGGACTTTTTTGTTTTGTCATTTTTGATATGAGAAAACTTCCTCACGATTATAATTTTATTTTAGATAATTCGGTTATATATTGGGGATTTAAGATTTTATGTTTTGTCGGTTGTTTTTTTGCGGCTGCAGGAGGTATTTATCTCTTTAAACAAATGTTTTCAAAAGAACCTCTTATCGAAATATGCGACGAATATTTTTATGACAACTCGTCTGCTATCTCATTGGGAAAAATTGCTTGGTCTGAAATGGAAAGAGCATACATAAAGGGAGGATTTTTGAATATCCAACTGAAAGATCCGGAGCAATATTTTAAGAAAAAGAATCGGCTTCAAATGCTAATGATAAAGGGAAATCACAAGCTTGGATACGGAGATGTTTGCATTGCTGCGGAAAGGTTTAAGAAAGAAGGGGAAAGATTTCTCGAAGAGTTTAGCAAGAGAAAGACAGTAGATTCATAATTCTGAAATCTAAACAGAAAAATAAATTTTTGACAACAAGGTTCAAAATTCTTGGGGTAATTTATTCAAAAATTATCCGAAACTAATGCCCATAGGCAACGGTTTCGGATTTCTTGTTTGCATTCAATATTAAAAGTACGTAATTCGTAAGAGTTCCGTGTTTTTCTTTGTATAAGTTTTTATGCTTTGTAAGTTCAAAGACTGAATTTTTATACAATGATATACATAAATAAGCTGTGGTATAAAACTCTGTCTGTATCTGCGGTTTAGGGATTATTCGCAAAGATTTGGTAAAATAATAATACCAACAACCTAACGCAAGGAGAGTGTTTTATGAAAAGAATTTTAGACTCAAAGAAAATGCAGGAATTTGAATTCCATTTAAGAAACGAAGAAAGGAGTGCGGCAACGATTGAAAAATATATGCGAGACGTAAGGTTCTTTGCATCATTTGTCGGAAATGTTGAAATCGACAAGCAAACCGTTCTTGATTACAAGAGTAGGCTTGGCGAAAGTTACGCTGTGGCGAGTGCCAATTCTATGATAGCGGCAATGAATTGCTTTTTACGTTTTTGTGGATGGCACGATCTGTGCGTCAAGCAATTCAAAATGCAAAGAGAAGTTTACTGTTCCGAGGAAAAAGAGCTGACCCGTGCAGAGTATGTCCGTCTGCTCGAGGCGGCGAATGCAAATCACAATGAAAGGCTCAATCTGATCATCCAAACGATATGCGGTACGGGAATCCGCGTGAGCGAGTTGCAATATATCACCGTAGAGGCATTGAAGAGCGGTGAAGCTATCGTAAACTGTAAGGGTAAAAACAGACGGGTATTTATCGTCCACGAATTAAAGAAAAAGCTGCTCCGTTATGTGAACGAGCAGGGAATTAGTAGCGGAACGGTATTTGTTACAAGGGGCGGAAAGCCTATAAGCCGTCACAATATCTGGAAGGAAATGAAAGCTCTGTGCGAACAGGCAAACGTATTACCGAGCAAGGTCTTTCCTCACAATCTCCGCCATCTGTTCGCACGTACCTTTTACGGCATTGAAAAGGATATTGCCAAGCTTGCAGATATACTTGGACACGCAAGTATCAATACAACTCGCATTTATATCGTGACATCAGGCGTAGAACACAAGCGAAAAATGGAGCATATGAGACTCGTCATATAAAATATAATATAAAAAAGGAAAAAATCCCGATGCGAATACACCGAGATCTACAGCAACATAACGAGAGTTATGTGATAAAAAAGTGGAAATCTTTACCAAAAGGCTTTAATGTAAAGCAAAAAAGGGCACGACAAAAAGCCTTTCGACGTATTTTTCCAAAAAAATTATACGAAAGGCGTTTTTGCTATGCAATTTTTTTATGATTTATAACGAAATTTTTTTAATGCCTTGATTTTTCAATCGCTTTGTGGTATAATCACTCGTGTATCTGGAAAATATCGGATACTTAATATCACATAACTCTCGTTATGTTTATTTTCAAGGCGACATAACTCTCGTTATGTCGCTTTATCGCTCCTTGTGAACAGCAAAAATGACTAAAAAGAAGGTTCCTGCTCGAATGGGAATTTTTTTAGGGGAACGTTGTAGCGTTTACTAATTGCCTTTGAGTTTTTCAATTTTTTATAAAAATCGGTTTCGATGGAATGGAGGGAAGAGCCGAATGCGTTACGAATCGGAAATAAAAGAGCTTCTGATTGAAAATGCCATACATCTAATTGCCGAAGGCGGCTTTGAAAAAGCGACAACCAAGGAACTGACTCATTGTAGAGGAAATTTGCCTGATTTCAAAATGAACGAGGTCTATATCTATCGTTTTTTCGGTAGTAAGGAACACCTGTATGAATCGGCTTTCGTTTGTTTGGATACCGAGCTTGTTTACGCCTTTAAGCAAGGCGTTGAATTAGTCGGCGGCTTTGAGGAAGACGGTACTAATAAGCTGCGTGATTTTTTCACTATGGCTTGGCAGTTTATCTTGGGCAACGAAGAACGTTGCCGTTGTTACGTCAGATATTACTATTCGATTTATTTCAAAGGAAAGTCCAGCGAGGCTCATAAGAAGCTTTTTGAGGGAATGGTAGCCGAGATAACTCCCATCTTCAAAGATGAGGCGTATGTCGAAGCTATATTACACAGCGTTTTTACTGCATTGTTTGATTTTGCGATTCGCGTGTATAACGGGGAGCTTGAGGATAGTGATATTAACAGACTACATATCTTCAACGTGCTATACTGTATGATGGCGACCTACCTCAAGGATTCGGCAAAAGCATCGTAGATTGCGTAGGAGATAATTATTGAAAAACAAAAAGAAAATCGCAGAAAAAACAAAGCCGCAGGAAAGCGGAAAATCTTGTTTTCTTGAAAATATCAACACTTGTATTGCCTGCGGCAGAGAGATACCCGAGGGTATGCTCGTTTGCATGGAATGTGAAAAGGTATTGAACTTTTCAAGGTGTACCATTTGCGATGCCATATTGCAAGAAAACGAAATATCTCTTTGCACTCGTTGCAGGGAAATGTTTATGCGTTTAAAAAATACGGATCAACAATGATCTCGATACATATGCTATTTTAGGAGAGGAGGACAACGATGTCAAAAATTAAATTTATGCGAATCGCACTGATTGGGGCGAGTGTGCTGGTATTGATAGGCGTTTCGCTAATGACGTGGATGCTCATCACAGAGGACGACCGCAATAATGTTGATGTTTTTTTGTCCGAAGGAATGACAGAAACTATCCAATTTGAGAATTTAAGTCTTGTGCCGGGGGAGTCTTGTGAGTACGTCGTTAAGCTGAAAGGCGATAACGCAAAGAAATATGATCTTAGTCTTGATTTCGTTGACACCGACCAAGAAAAGACCTTGAAGAATTTTGCTTACGTAAAAATCATCGCGAACGAAGAGGTGATATGCGACGAGTTACTTGCAGATGCCTTTGAAAACGAAAAAATCGTCTTACCCGTTGACTTTGACGAGGAAAAAAACACGGAGCTGAAGATCGTGTATTATCTTCCTATTGAAGTCGGTAATGAAGCAAAGAATGCTGAGGCGTTTTTTGAACTGCTTCTTACAGCAAGTAATGAGTGAGGTAATTTATGAATAAAGCAATAGTAAAAAAGATAGGCAAAATAGCTCTTAACGTACTTCTTTACATATTTCTTGCAATTTGCATTTTTTCGGTGTTCGTTACCGTGCTATCGAAAAGGGATTCGGATGGTGCCGCCGAGGTCTTCGGATACCAGATTCGTGTAGTCACTTCTGATTCAATGTCAAAGAGTGAATTTACCGACGTATCCGATTTTGAGATCAAGGATATCCCGATTCGTTGTATGCTGTTCGTCAAGGTAATGCCCGACGATCCAGCCGAGGCTACCGAGTTTTATCGTAGCTTAGAGGTAGGAGATGTGCTGACATTTCGCTATGTTTACACAACACAGGTAACGATCACCCACCGTATCACCTCGATTACGGAAA
>JAZOUQ010000079.1:0-6237 GCA_045658185.1 Eubacteriales bacterium | reverse complement strand
GTATTTATATCGTAAGACGCTTCGATAAGCTCCTTGAATCTTTCCTCTACTTCTTCATACTTTGGCGGTGTGGTACATAATACAAACACCACCGTGGTCACAAGTATCGCAACCACTACTAAAATTATTATAATTCTTTTTGCCATAAATAATTTCCTTTTAATATGATTATACCATATATAAGCGTTGGTTTTTAGGGGAAATCTCATTTTAGAGATTTCCCCTTTAGGTGTCGATTATTCCTCTGTCTGTCCAGCCTCTTGGGGTGTTTGTGCAGCTGTTTCGATAGCTTCCTCTACTTGGACTTCCTCTTCCTCAGGCTCTTCGTGAGGTACGCAGGTGAAGTTTACAAGGGACTGACCCTCGTTCAATCTCATCATAATAACTCCTCCCGCACCTCTGGAGTAGGTGGGAATATCTGCAACGGGAGTACGGATTATCGTTCCGCTGTCGGTTATCATCATAAGGTCGTCCTCGTCGCTGACAGTGGCTATACCGCAAAGTGCACCCGTCTTATCGGAGATCTTATGACAAACAACTCCGAATCCGCCTCTGTTCTTCATCATTCTGAAGTCCTCAAAGTCGGTTCTCTTTCCAAATCCGTTCTCGGTAACGGTAACAAGCTTCTTGCTTTCGTCAACAATAGCAACACCCGTTACGTAGTCGTCACCGCGGAGAGAGATTCCTCTAACGCCTCTTGCCGTTCTACCCATAGAACGAACGTTAGATTCAGCGTATCTTACTGCATTACCGTTTCGGGTTGCAAGTATTATTTCGCCATCTCCCTTGGTATGCATTACGAATACAAGCTCGTCGTCCTCGTCAAGTCGGAGTGCGATCTTACCGTTCTTTCTCTGATACTCGTACTCGGAAAGCAACGTTCTCTTGATAACGCCCTTCTTGGTAACCATAGTCAGGTATTCACCCTCGTTGAAGCCCTCAACGCTTATCATAGAGGTTATCTTCTCCTCGGGGAACAGCTCAAGAACGTTTACGATATTAGTTCCCTTGGCGGTTCTTGACGCCTCGGGTATCTGATATGCTTTACGGGTATGAACTCTTCCCTTGCTGGTAAACAGCATAAGGTAGGAATGGCTGTGAACGCCTATAACCTTCTCGATAAAGTCGTTTTCCTTGGTGGTCATACCGATAATTCCCTTACCGCCACGTCTTTGTGCGGAGTAGGTGTCTGCGGGCTGACGCTTGATGTAGCCCGTATGGGTCATAGTGATAACGCACTCGTGCTTTTCGATAAGGTCCTCAATCTCAATATCGTCGGTAGCCGCGACTATCTCGGTACGTCTTTCGTCGCCGTACTTTCTCTTGATCTCGTTCATTTCGTCCTTGATGATCTGCTCGATCTTGGCGGGATCAGCAAGTATTCCCTCAAGCTCAACGATTATCGCGTGAAGTCTTGCCAGCTCCTCCTCGATCTTCTCTCTTTCCAATCCAGTAAGCTTACCGAGGGTCATTTCAACTATTGCCTGAGCCTGAGCTTCGGAGAGCTGACGGATATTTCCAAGCTCGTTTTCGTATCCGTCCTTGTAGGTGACGGTGAAAAATTCAGCCATCAATCTCTGCTTTGCCTCGGGTATAGACATAGAGGTCTTCATTATCTCGATAATTCTGTCGATATTGTCGATAGCAATATGGTAACCCTCAAAGATATGTGCTCTTGCCTTTGCCTTTTCAAGCTCAAACTGAGTTCTTCTGTATATTACCGACTTCTGGTGGGCAATATAGTGGTCGAGTATCTCGGGAAGCGAAAGTACCTTAGGCTCGTTATTAACGAGTGCCAACATATTGATAGCACAGGTGTCCTGAAGCTGAGAATATTTATAAAGCTGATTAAGTATTACCTGACCGTTTGCATCTCTGCGGTACTCAATAACGATACGCATACCGTCTCTGCCCGACTCGTCACGCATTTCGGTAATACCCTCTATTCTCTTTTCAGTCGCCAGATTTGCAATAGACTCACAAAGTACGCTCTTGTTTACTCCGTAAGGAATTTCGGTAACGATTATGCGGTGCTTGTCCTCCTCAACCGTTGCCTTTGCTCTTACCATTACCCTACCGCGACCGGTGGTGTATGCCTGAATAATTCCGTTCACTCCGTAAATCGTTGCACTGGTTGGAAAATCGGGACCCTTTACATAAGTCATAAGATCCATAACCGTGCTTTCGGGATTTTCCATACGGTAGATGGTAGCGTCAATTACCTCTCCAAGATTGTGAGGGGGAATATTTGTCGCCATACCCACCGCGATACCCACAGCTCCGTTTACCAAGAGGTTGGGGAAACGGGAGGGGAGAACTCTTGGCTCTTTAAGTCTGTTATCGAAGTTAGGAACGAAGTCAACAACGTCCTTCTCAAGATCTCTCATAAGCTCGTCGGCGATCTTTGCCATTCTCGCCACTGTATAACGGTATGCAGCCGCACTGTCACCGTCCACCGAACCGAAGTTACCGTGTCCGTCTGCCAGCGGATAGCGGTAAGAGAAGTCCTGAGCCATTCTTACCATAGTACCGTAAACGGCACTGTCACCGTGAGGATGGTATCTACCAAGCACGTTACCTACGGTGGTAGCGGACTTACGGAAGGGCTTATCGCTTGTGAGGTGGTCCTCATACATTGCGTACATTATTCTTCTCTGACCGGGCTTCATTCCGTCCTTTACGTCGGGAAGAGCACGGGCAGCAATAACAGACATAGAATATTCAATGAAGGATTTTTTGACCTCCTTCTCCATATCCACGTCTACTATTTTTTGATCTCTAAATTCAATATTTTCATTTTCCAATGCTGTATCCAACCTTTCTTGTGCGGAATTAAAATTCTTTCAACAAGCATTCTACTGCTTTTCCACATGCAAATTTTTCCGCACCATCTTGTAAATCTATTGATTTTCGCGACTTTTGTGTAAGTTTTTAACACTCTTTTCCACAACCTGTGGAAAACTTTATTGTTTATTAAAATATTTTTTTTATGGAAAACCCCATCTCCGTGGGTTTTCCTCTTTTTAAAATCGACAAGTCGATTTTAAAAATTCACCTTTCCTGCGTTTTGTCACGCCAAGGGAAATTCCGACCTCTGCGGAGGTCGGCAGAGGCTCCGCCTCTTGACACCGCAAGCTTTTAAATAAGCTTGACCAAAACTTTTAAACTAACTTTCCCTTGTCAGAACGTTATATATCCAGATTTTCCGCAAACTTTGCGTTAGCCTCGATAAATTCCTTTCTCGGCTCAACGCTGTCGCCCATAAGCAGAGAGAACATCTCGTCGCAGGCAACCGCATCCTCGGTGGTAACCTTCAAAAGGGTTCTCTTTTCGGGGTCCATGGTAGTTTCCCAGAGCTGCTCTGCGTCCATTTCACCAAGACCCTTATATCTGTCTGCCTCAACACCGTTAGTACCAAGCTCTGCGATATACTTATCCCTCTCCGCATCGGAGAACGCGTAATACTCGGGGCCTTTGCCGCTTCTCTTATAAACTCGGTAAAGCGGAGGCTGTGCAAGATATATGTGTCCGTCGTCTATAAGCTGACGCATATGACGGAAGAAGAAGGTAAGCAGAAGTATTCTGATATGAGAACCGTCAACGTCCGCATCCGCCATAATGATTATCTTGCCGTATCTCAATTTATTTATATCAAAATCCTCTCCGATACCGCAACCAAGTGCCTGAATTATCGGAATGAGGGACTGATTGGAGTATACTTTATCAAGTCTGCTCTTTTCTACGTTAAGAACCTTACCTCTGAGGGGGAGAATTGCCTGGAATTTTGAATTTCTTCCCTGGGTTGCAGAGCCTCCTGCGGAATCTCCCTCTACAAGATACAGCTCGGTAAATTCTACTCTCTTATCGTTACAGTCACGGAGCTTTCCGGGAAGAGTGGTGCTTCCGAGCAAACCCTTACGTCTTGTAAGCTCTCTTGCCTTTCTCGCTGCCTCTCTTGCTCTTGATGCCGCCAGAGCCTTGTCAATTATAGCTCTTGCCGTAGAGGGATTTTCCTCAAAATACTCGGCAAGCTTTGTCTTTATCGTGCTGTCAACCAACGTTCTTATCTCGGAGTTACCAAGCTTTGCCTTGGTCTGGCTTTCAAACTGTGCGTCCTCCAGCTTTACGCTGACTATGGCACAAATACCCTCCTGAACGTCGTCGCTTGAAAGATTTTTGTCGCTGTCCTTGAGTATGCCGTTCTTTCTTGCATAATCGTTGAGAACCTTGCTAAGACCCGTCTTGAATCCCGTTTCGTGAGTACCGCCTTCAATAGTGTTCATATTGTTAGCAAAGGTAAGCACCAAAGGATTGTAGGAATCGTTATACTGCAATGCTATCTCGGCAACGCTCGAGCCGTTTTCACCCTTCATATAAATGACCTCGGGGTGAATAAGCTCACAGTGCTTGTTCTCGTTAAGGTAGCTTACAAAGGTCTTTATACCGCCCTCAAAGTGGTATTCATTCTCAATGACCTCGTCTTCTCTTTCATCGCGGAGAACTATTCTTATTCCGCCGTTAAGGAAAGCCTGCTCTCTCATACGGTTTGCAAGAATATCGTACTGGAATACCGTTTCCTCAAAAATAGTGGGGTCAGGCTGGAAGGTAACCCTTACACCGTGAGGTCTTTCGGGATATTCTCCCTCATCACGGAAGGGTCTTGCTACCTTTCCTCTCTCAAATCTTTCGGTATATCTTCTTCCCTCGTAGCAGTCATCAAGCTCTACCCACTCGGAAAGTGCGTTAACAACAGATGCTCCAACTCCGTGAAGTCCGCCCGCTATCTTATATCCGCCGCCGCCGAATTTTCCTCCTGCGTGGAGTATGGTATAAACGACCTCAGGCGTAGGTATACCCTGCTTCGGGTGGATAGCCGCGGGAATTCCACGACCATTATCCTCTACGGTTATACTGTTTCCTTTGTTTATGGTAACGGTTATCTTGTCGCAATATCCTGCCAGTGCCTCGTCGATAGAGTTATCGACTATCTCATAAACAAGATGATGAAGTCCGCGTATAGAAGTAGTTCCGATATACATACCGGGACGCTTTCTTACAGCCTCAAGACCCTCCAATACCTGTATTTGATTTTCATCATATACCTGATGCGAGTTGTTTTCCATTTCTTTACCTTTCCTTTTCAGTCGTTGTTTATTATAAAAATTTTAAATTACATTTGCAGCAGGATTTTGCTACATTATTTGTTCTAACATAAATCTAACCTTGTGGAATCTCGGCGGGTAATACCTTAAAGCCAATCTATTTTAGTCCATAAAGTTTTTGGTGCTACCTTTTTTCAAAAAGGTAGCGAAAACCTGACGTAAATGTAACTTTTACAAAGAATTTTCTTCAATTCTACCCTTAAGTGCAGACACAGACAAGGGAGAAAAGCATATTTTTCTTTCTCCGTCCTCTTCAAATAAGACGAAGGATTTTGGAATTTCCTCATCACTTGCGGAAAAAACCAGATTTTTTTTCTGCTTTGTGTTGAGATACTTTCTCGTTACGGACGAAACCGTGGTATTATCCATATCAAAGATACCGATTATCGTCCTCGTTCTTATGTTTTTATTGTTTCCTACGTGTAAGTACATATCTTCTGTTATAAATTTTGTTGTTCTTCGGATGGCATTTCGTTCTGTTTTATCACGGCAGAGCAAATAGCTCCTACAAGGCAAATGATAAAAACTACCTCAAATAGATTCATATCTTCCGTCGATAACCTTTATTTTAACTCCGTCAATAACGCTTGAAAGAGCTTCAGGCTCACAAGTAGTTATTATAACCTGTTTACCACTCATTCGGTTTATAAGATAATCTCTTCTTGTTCCGTCAAGCTCCGACAGCACGTCGTCAAATAAAAATACGGGATAATCTCCAAATTCCTCACGGCATATCTCACCCTCGGCAAGCTTCATAGCAAGTGCCAACGATCTTTGCTGTCCCTGTGACGCGTATATCCTTGCACTTTTTCCGTTGAGCTTGATGTCTATATCGTCCTTGTGAATACCGTAAAGCGTAGCACCTGCACTTATTTCTCTGTCATAAGAGGAACACAAAAGCTCAAGATACCTTTTTTCGGTGATTTTTTCGTCGGCATATTCCCTTTCGTCCTGACCAGACGAGCCGTCATATATTACCTCTGGCTTTTCACCGTCACTTGTCATCTCGCTGAAAAATCTTTCGATATATTTTTTTGCTCTGTCAAGATAAGCAAGTCGCATTCGGGATATAACA
>JAZOUQ010000078.1:0-2376 GCA_045658185.1 Eubacteriales bacterium | reverse complement strand
GGACTCAAAGGTGTTTGCGGTATCCCCGCCACAAGACGGTGCGAGAGTGGAACGGTCATACGGCCTATTTTGGATATGAGCCGCCGTGAAATACTTGAATACTGTCGGGAAAATGCCATCGAGTACGTTACCGACAGCACGAACGTAGACACCGACTACACCCGAAATATGATAAGGGCAACCGTAATTCCCGCACTCCAAAAAATAAACGGCAACGCCGTTGAAAACGCGTCAAGGCTTTCAGCGTCCTTGCGAAGCGACGAGAAATGTCTTGATGAGCTGACCGAACGCTTTCTTGATGAAGCTTATGGCGACGCCTCTCTTGAGTGCGAAAAGCTTTTAGCCTTGCCCTCTGCCGTGGCAAACAGAGTTTTGATGACTCTTTTCGACAGAGCTTCGGGCGGCGGTTCGCTTGAATCAGTACACGTTGATGCAATGCTTGAGCTGTGCCGTGTGGCTCGTCCCCACTCCGTTCTTAATCTCCCCTGCGAGGTGGACGCAAGAATAGAGAGAGGACGCCTCTTCTTGGAAAAACGCACCGAGGCGTGTGTGCCGTCAGAAGATTTCCAGCTTTCCCTTTCCGAGGGAATAAATTTCATTTCAGATATTCATACTGAAATTATCATAGGAAATTCACAAAGTGCGAAAAATATTTACAAAAAATCAATACTGTTGTATTTAGATTCTGATAAAATATGTGGTAGTCTGAAAGCAAGAAACCGACGGGCGGGTGATAAGATACGCTCGGGCGGAATGAGCAAAAGCGTAAAAAAACTGCTTTGCGACAAAAAAATTCCGCTTGATATTCGTTACAGACTTCCCATTCTGTTCGACGACGAGGGGCTGGTTGCCGTTCCCTTGTGCTGTGTGCGTGACGGTGCTGAGCATAAAGGAAAGACTGACGTCACCTCTCGCCTTTGCGTACAAATAAATCTTTTGTGAGTAAGACTTACTTATAACGTTACGGAGATCGATCAATGAATAATAAAAAGAAATGCAATTTTAAGGTACTACTCTTTTATTTCGTTCTTATTGCCGCAATAATACTTGCCGTTGCGATGATGTTCAACGACCAAGCACCTGCGGAAGAACCGAAATACAGCGAAATAGTCAACTATTTCAAAAACGATCAGGTTAAATCCTTCGAGGTGGATGAAAACGATTATATCACCCTTGAGGTGTGGGAGCTTGAGGATATTGAATCCCTCAAGGCGGAAGTCCCCGAGGGAGAGGAAGCCCCCAAGCTTGAGGACTTTGACACCTTCGTTGTGGAATATCAGCTCCAAAGTCTTGAGCTGTTCGTAAACGACTGCGGTCAGTATTATGTTGACATAAATGAAAATATTCAGTCCTATGACATCAAGCCCGTTCCCGTTACCCCCTGGTGGGTAGGACTTCTTCCCTATCTCATAGTTATCGTTATCGTGATAGTTATGTGGATAGTAGTAATGAAGCAGGCATCGGGCGGTGCAGGCGGAGCAGGTAAGATAGGCTCGTTCGGTAAGGCGAGAGTTAAAACACCGCAGAATGACAAGAACAGAGTTTTGTTTACCGACGTTGCAGGTGCAGACGAGGAAAAGGAAGAGCTTCAGGAGGTGGTTGAATTTCTGAAAGACCCCTCTAAGTTCACTCACTTGGGTGCAAAAATACCCCACGGTGTGCTTCTCGTAGGCCCTCCCGGTACGGGTAAGACCCTTCTTGCCAAGGCAGTTGCGGGAGAAGCGGGAGTTCCCTTCTTCTCCATTTCAGGCTCTGACTTTGTTGAGATGTACGTGGGTGTGGGTGCGTCCCGTGTGCGTGACCTTTTTGAGAACGCAAGAAAGCATCCCGCTTCAATTATATTTATAGACGAGATAGACGCGGTGGGACGTCACAGAGGTGCGGGTCTTGGCGGCGGTCACGACGAGCGTGAGCAGACACTCAACCAGCTTCTCGTTGAAATGGACGGCTTTGGCTCTCACGACGGTATAATCGTGATAGCGGCTACCAACCGTCCCGACATTCTTGACCCCGCACTTCTCCGTCCCGGTCGTTTCGACAGACAGGTTACCGTCAACTACCCCGACATTAACGGACGTGAGGCAATTCTTAAAGTCCACGCAAGAAATAAGCCCCTTGAGGAGGCTGTTGACCTTGCAAAGATAGCAAAGACCACCGCAGGATTTACGGGTGCTGATCTTGCTAACCTCTTGAATGAGGCGGCTCTTCTCGCCGCAAGACGCGGTAAATCTCTCATTGGTATGGACGATATTGAGGACGCGTTTATTAAGGTAATCGCAGGTCCTAAGAAGAAGTCCCGTGCTATGAAGGAAAGAGAAAAGAAGAACACGGCTTACCACGAGGCAGGTCACGCAATTATCGCGCATGTTCTTCCCA
>JAZOUQ010000077.1:0-13471 GCA_045658185.1 Eubacteriales bacterium | reverse complement strand
CATTTTTTATTATTACTTGAAATATTCTACTGCGGATTCGAACATCATCATATCGTAGTTACCTTCTACGTTCTTATAAAGTCCGCCGCCGATTCTTTCAGAGTGTCCCATCTTACCGAATACGTGTCCGTCGGGAGAAGTAATTCCCTCGATTGCCGCACAGGAATTGTTGGGATTGTAAAGAATATCTGACGTGGGCTTGCCGGAAAGGTCTACGTACTGAGTTGCGATCTGTCCCTTTGCCGCAAGTTCTGCAATAAGAGCATCGGATGCGAGGAAACGTCCTTCACCGTGAGAGATCGGCACGTTGTAAACGTCACCAACCTTAGCCTTTGCAAGCCAAGGAGAAAGGTTAGACGCTATTCTCGTGCGAACTATTCTCGACTGGTGGCGTCCGATAGAGTTGAACGTCAAGGTAGGACAATCTGCATCGGTATCTATTATCTCTCCGTAAGGAACAAGTCCCAGCTTGATAATAGCCTGGAATCCGTTACAGATTCCGCACATAAGTCCACCTCTTACCTTCAAGAGCTTATTTACCTCTTCCTTAACAACACCGTTACGGAAGAATGCGGTAATGAATTTACCCGATCCGTCAGGCTCATCTCCGCCCGAGAATCCGCCGGGAACGAAGATTATCTGCGACTGAGCCGCAAGCTTCGCAAACTCTTCAACCGAGTCGGAAATACCCTTGGAAGAAAGGTTATTGATCACAAATATCTCAGGGTCTGCTCCTGCTCTGAGGAACGCCTTTGCTGAATCGTACTCACAGTTAGTGCCGGGGAATACGGGAATAAGTACCTTAGGCTTTGCACACTTAATAACGGAAGGAGCTCTCTTTTCAGCGTTATAGCTGTATGCGGGGATCTCTCCCTCTGCCTCTTTGGCGTGGGTGGGATATACCTTTTCAAGAACTGCCTCATAGTCTGCATAGAGCTTTGCCATATCTACCGTTTCGTCGCCGTAAACGATAGTGTTGTCAGCAGTGGTACAACCAAGCTTTAAGCCGTCTATCTCAACGCCGTCAGCAACTTCGATTACAAAAGAACCGTAATTGTAAGCAAACAAGTCGTCAAGAGCTACGCCGTCAGCAAAGCTAAATCCAATGCCGTTACCGAAGGTCATCTTCATTATACCCTCAGCGACACCGCCCAAGGTGGGGGTGTATGCCGCAAGAATACTTCCCTCTTCGTTAAGCTTTCTTACCTTATCGTAAAGCTTGATAAGAGATTCCGCTACGGGCAGACCGTTTGCGTCATACTCGGGACGAAGCCAATATACTCCGCTTCCCGCCTTCTTGAATTCGGGAGTAACAACCTCAGACGTCTTTCCAGTAGTAACAGCAAAGGAAACGAGCGTGGGAGGAACGTCAATATCCTCAAAAGATCCACTCATTGAGTCCTTACCGCCGATAGATGCGATGCCAAGATCCTTCTGTGCCATAAATGCACCAAGCAACGCAGACATAGGCTTACCCCATCTCTCTGCATCTTTTCTGGGCTTTTCAAAATATTCCTGGAAGGTCAGGTAAACGTCCTCAAAGGATGCTCCACCCGCTATCATCTTGGAAACAGACTCGACAACGGCAAGGTATGCACCGTGGTAGGGGCTCTTCTCGGATATGAAGGGGTTGTATCCCCAAGCCATATATGAGCAAGTATCTGTGTCAGCCGCCTCAACGGAGATCTTATTTACCATAACCTGAGAAGGTGTGCTTTGATTCTTACCGCCGAAGGGCATCATTACAGTTCCCGCACCGATGGTAGAGTCAAATCTCTCGGAAAGTCCTCTCTTGGAGCAGATATTAAGGTCGGTAGCAACCGCCGTCATACGCTCTGCAAAAGTACCGTCAAGCTTCTTGTCAAACTTAGCGGGCTCTTTTGCAACGATATTTATATGCTTTTCAGCACCGTTGGAGTTAAGGAATTCACGTGACAGGTCAACGATAACCTTATCATTCCAATGCATTACAAGTCTTGGCAGCTCGGTAACACGGGCAACTATCGTAGCCTCAAGGTTTTCCTTTCCTGCAAGTTCGATAAATTTATCCGCATCCTTGCTTTCAACTACGACTGCCATTCTCTCCTGAGATTCACTTATCGCAAGTTCAGTACCGTCAAGTCCTTCGTACTTCTTGGGAACTGCGTTAAGGTTAATATCAACTCCGTCAGCCAACTCACCGATAGCAACGGAAACACCGCCTGCACCGAAGTCGTTACATCTCTTAATGAGCTTGGACGCCTCGGGATTACGGAACAAACGCTGAAGCTTTCTTTCCTCGGGGGCATTACCCTTCTGAACCTCTGCTCCGCAGGATTCAAGGGATTCAAGTGTGTGTGACTTGGACGAACCCGTAGCTCCGCCACAGCCATCTCTACCCGTTCTTCCACCGAGAAGAATTATAATATCTCCGTCACAAGGAACTTCTCTGCGAACGTTCTCTGCGGGAGCTGCTGCGATAACAGCACCTATCTCCATTCTCTTTGCTACGTATCCGTCGTGGTAAACCTCGTCAACCTGACCTGTCGCAAGACCTATCTGGTTACCGTAAGAGGAATATCCTGCCGCCGCGGTAGTTACTATCTTTCTCTGAGGAAGCTTACCCTCAAGCGTTTCGGAAACGGGCTTTCTGGGGTCAGCCGCACCCGTTACACGCATTGCCGCATAAACGTAGGATCTTCCCGAAAGCGGGTCACGGATAGCTCCGCCGATACAAGTAGCCGCACCTCCGAAAGGCTCGATCTCGGTAGGATGGTTATGCGTTTCGTTCTTGAAGAGCAACAGCCAATCCTGCTCCTCGCCCTCAACGTTTACCTTTATCTTGACGGTACAAGCGTGTATCTCCTCGGACTCGTCAAGCTTGGGCAACTTGCCCTCTGCCTTGAGGTATCTTGTTGCAATGGTTGCAATATCCATAAGATTGATAGGCTTGGTTCTTCCAAGCTGCTTTCTTACGGCAATATACTCGTCATAAGCCTTTGCAAGAAGCTCGTCCTCAAACTTAACGTTATCGATAGTTGTGAGGAAGGTGGTATGACGACAGTGGTCAGACCAGTAAGTATCTATCATTCTTATTTCGGTGATAGTGGGATTTCTGTTCTCGGTACGGAAGTAATCACGGCAAAAACGAATGTCGTCAAGGTCCATAGCCAAGCCGTACTTGCCGATAAAGTCAGCAAGAGCCGCATCGTCGTAATCAATAAATCCGTCAAGCACCTTAACGGAGGTAGGAATCTCGTAAACTGCCTTAAGCGTATCCACGGTTTCAAGCGACGCTTCTCTGCTCTCCACGGGGTTGATAACGTACTTCTTTATAGTTGCTATCTGCTCCTCGGTAAGATTTCCAAAGAGGCAGTATACCTTTGCAGTACGAACGGTAGGACGCTCTCCGCGGGAAATTATCTGAATACACTGAGCGGCAGAATCTGCTCTCTGGTCAAACTGTCCGGGCAGATACTCAACTGCAAATATCGTATCGTACTCCGCAGGAATATCGTAAGTAACGATGTCCAACTGAGGCTCGGAAAATACGGTTGAAACGGAGTAGTCAAACAAAGACTTTTCTATGTTTTCAACGTCGTATCTGTTGTAAAGTCGAATATCGGTAAGCTCCTTGATACCAACAAGACTTCTTATCTCGTTCAAAAGGGACATCGCCTCGTGGGCAAGCTCCTTCTTTTTTTCTACGTATACTCTGTAAACCATTAAAAGAACTCCTTACTTAATTGCTTTAAGTGCCTTCGCACCAATATCGTGACGGTAAAAAGCATTTGCAAAATGCACCTTAGGTACGTTTGCATACGCCTTATCAATAGCATCAGCCAATCCGTCACCTGTGGCAGTAACGCCAAGGACACGACCGCCCGCACTCAACAGCTTATCACCGTCAAGCTTTGCACCTGCAACGTACACCTCTGCTTTAATATCCTCGTCAACGGTTATCTCTAGTCCGCTTTCATACTTTCCGGGATAGCCGTTTGATGCCATTATTACACAGCAAGCAGACTTATCAAGGAATTTGACCTCTGTATCCGCCAACGTACCGTCGGTACAAGCCATCATTATTTTGAGAAGGTCGCCGTCAAGAAGGGGCAACACCACCTGAGTTTCGGGGTCACCGAAGCGGCAGTTGTATTCTATAACCTTAGGTCCGTCGGGCGTCAACATAAGTCCAAAGTACAGACAGCCCTTAAAGGTTCTTCCCTCTGCATTCATTGCGTTGACGGTAGGAAGGAATATCTTTTCCATACACTCCTCAGCAATATCCTTGGTGTAATAGGGATTGGGAGCGATAGTTCCCATTCCTCCGGTGTTCAAGCCGCAATCGTTATCCAATGCTCTCTTATGGTCCATAGAAGAAACCATAGGAACTACCACCTTACCGTCGGTAAAGGAAAGAACGGATACCTCGGGGCCTGTGAGAAATTCCTCGATAACTATCTTGCTTCCGCTCGCACCGAATACCTTGTCCTCCATCATTGAGTATACGGCATCTATTGCCTCATCTCTGGTCATTGCTATTACGACACCCTTACCGAGGGCAAGTCCGTCAGCCTTTATGACCGTAGGAATAGGTGCGGTTTGGAGATATTTCACCGCCTCTGCGGCATCGGTAAACACCTCGTAAGCCGCTGTGGGAATTCCGTATTTCTTCATAAGATTTTTTGAAAATATCTTACTTCCCTCTATGATCGCCGCATTAGCCGCAGGACCGAAGCAAGGAACTCCTACCTTATTCAGTGCATCAACTGCTCCGAGGACCAACGGGTCATCGGGAGCAACGATTGCGTAATCGATTTTATTTTCAACTGCAAAGTTCACGATTCCGTCAATATCCTTTGCTCCGATATTAACGCATATCGCATCCTTTGCAATGCCTCCGTTACCCGGCAACGCATAGATTACCTCGGCAAGGGGGCTTTCTTTTATTTTCTTTATAATGGCGTGTTCTCTTCCACCGCCACCAACAACCATTATCTTCATTACTCTGTATTCTCCTTAAACGATCAATGGTGGAACAATCTCATGCCTGTGAATGCCATTGTAATGCCATTCTTGTTGCACTCGTCTATAACGAGATCGTCACGGATAGATCCGCCCGGCTCTGCAATATAGCTTACGCCACTTGCATATGCACGCTTAACGTTATCAGCAAACGGGAAGAATGCGTCGGAAGCAAGGGCAATTCCCTTAAAGCCGTCCAGCCATTCGCGGCGTTCAGCCTCGGTAATAGGCTCGGGCTGCTCGGTGAAGTATCCCTGCCAAATTCCGTCAGCACAAACGTCCTCTTCATTTCCGTTGATGTAGCCGTCGATAACGTTATCACGTTCGGGGCGTCCCATAGTGGGAAGGAAAGGAAGTGCAAGTACCTTGGGATGCTGACGCATAAGCCATGTATCAGCCTTTGTTCCTGCAAGTCTTGTGCAGTGAATACGCGACTGCTGACCAGCTCCAACACCGATTGCCTGACCGTCAACGGCATAGCATACGGAGTTTGACTGGGTATATTTAAGTGTGATAAGTGCAACTATAAGGTCACGCTTTGCACTTGCGGGAAGCTCCTTTTTCTCGGTTACGATATTCTCAAGAAGATACTCTCCTATCTTGAACTCGTTTCTTCCCTGCTCAAAGGTGATGCCGAATACGTCCTTGGTTTCAATGGGTGCGGGAATGTAATTGGGGTCTATCTCAACTACGTTGTAGTTGCCCTTTCTCTTACCCTTGAGTATCTCAAGAGCCTCAGGCTCATAGCCGGGAGCAATAATTCCGTCGGAAACCTCACGGGCAATAAGCTTTGCGGTAGTAACGTCGCAAACGTCGGAAAGTGCTACCCAGTCACCGAAGGAGCAAAGACGGTCAGTTCCTCTTGCACGAACGTACGCACAAGCGAGGGGAGATTCGTCAAGTCCCTCAACATCCTCAACAAAGCAAGCCTTCTTCAATGCTATATCAAGAGGAAGACCGATTGCCGCAGAGGTGGGAGAAACGTGCTTAAATGAGGTTGCAGCAGGAACACCCAGTGCCTCCTTAAGCTCCTTAACAAGCTGCCAACTATTGAATGCGTCAAGGAAATTGATATAACCGGGGCGTCCGTTAAGCACCTTTATGGGAAGCTCGTTTCCGTCCTTCATAAAAATACGAGAAGGCTTCTGATTGGGGTTACAACCGTATTTCAGTTCAAATTCTTTCATATCGTTCTCCTTAAACGTTTTTATTGATAATTATTTCTGTAGGCTCACTTCCGTCAAGCGGAACAGCACGAACGAACAAAGAAACCTTATTATCAGCGTTAAGATTATTCCATACAACGTCAGCAAGCTCCTCTGCCGTATTGGGAAGCTCTACCATCTCAGGCTCACCGTAGAAGGAAGGTATGGGATTGCCGTCGCACTCGTAGGTATGGATAAAGTGACCGAGTCCCTTAAGGGGTGTGTAGCTGTAAAAATATCTGTTACATACCTCGGGATTGCCGTTGCTGCTCTTAAGTATAGACATCTTATAGTTGAACGTATTGCCCTCAAACGCGTAGTTAAGCATACCTGATATTCTGGGAGTGTAGTTAGGACAGTCGGGCTCGAACTCTCTGGTGTGCAAGGACTTTTCAAAAGAAAAACCGTCATCTCCGTTTTCCTTTATGTAATTGTACACGGTATCCGTCTGGTCACCGTTGGTAACTATATCGCTGCAACCAAGCTTCAAGTAAGGATTGTAGATTATCAAGCTGGGATCCTCGAGCTTCGACTCGTCAAAAGCCTTGGTTCTCATTCCGCCGTCATATCTTTCGAATATTCTGTTGCGGCTGTTTGCACTGCGTCCCATAATGAAGTACGCAATCATTGCGTTTTTGCCGTCCTTTGACTGACCTATCATAATTCCTCGTCCGGGATAGGTGTTTGCCGAGAGCAGATCGGCTATCTTATTTATTCCGCTGATACTCATTTCTTTAAATTCCTTTCATTTTGACATCATCTCGGCAGATACAAGCTCCACCGCCTTGGGGAGTATTACCCATTCGGCCTGTCGCATAACCTTCTGCTGAAGACTTTCGGGGGTTTCGTTTTTCTTTATAGAAACGCTCTTTTGAAGAATTATCTCGCCTCCGTCGGGAACCTCGTTAACGAAATGAACGGTTGCTCCCGTCACCTTTACTCCGTATGCAAGTGCCGCCTCGTGAACCTTTAATCCATAAAAGCCCTTTCCACAGAAGGAAGGTATGAGGGAGGGGTGAACATTAATAATTCTTTTGGGGTATCTTGAAGTAAAGGATTCACTCAGAATACTCATAAATCCTGCAAGTACGATAAGCTGTATTCCGTTCTCTT
The DNA here is from genome assembly GCA_045658185.1 of Eubacteriales bacterium. Lineage (GTDB taxonomy): Bacteria > Bacillota > Clostridia > Oscillospirales > CAG-272 > HGM12713. The sequence continues at coordinate 6,149 of JAZOUQ010000077.1, read as the reverse complement.
CAAGTGTCTGGACTATTTTATTTTCAAACGCTTCCTGCGTACCGTATTCCTTTTTGGTTATAACAACAGAAGGAATATTCGCAAGCTCTGCACGAGTTATTGCATACGCATTGGGATTATTTGAAATAACCAAGCTTATTTTTCCGCTTTTTATTATGCCGCTCTTCTGGGCATCTATCAATGCCTGAAGATTTGTTCCACCGCCGGAAACCATAACGGCTATCTTTGTTTTCTCTGCAACCTTCATATGTATACCCCTTTCACTTGTTTGATAGAGCAGATCAGCAGATAATAACTCCCTCGTCGGAAGCAACGACCTCACCGATAACGTAAGCGTCTATTCCGCTCTCACGGAGAGATGAAATAGACTTATCAACGTCGTTCTTGTCAACAACAACGCTCATACCAACACCCATATTGAATGTGTTGAACATATCGCGGTTGTCGATCTTACCTGTCTTCTCAATAAGGTCGAATATAGGAAGAACTCTTACCGCACTCTTCTCTATCTTTGCGGAGTAACCCTTTGCAAAGCTTCTCGGAATATTCTCATAGAATCCGCCGCCCGTGATGTGAGAGATAGCCTTTACGGTAACCTTATCAAACAAATTAAGCATAGGCTTAACGTATATCTTGGTAGGTGTAAGAAGAACCTCACCGACAGACTTACCGCCAAGCTCAGCTACGGGAACGGTTATATCGGAAGAACCGATATTGAACACCTTACGAACAAGAGAAAATCCGTTGGAGTGAACACCGCTGGAAGGAAGTGCGATTATAACGTCGCCCTCTTTCATCGTCTTGTTGTTGATTATCTTATCCTTGTCAACCACACCTGTGGAATAACCTGCAAGGTCATACTCGTCCTCGGGATAGAAGCCGGGCATTTCCGCGGTTTCTCCGCCTATCAAAGCACATCCTGACTGAACGCAACCCTCAGCAACACCCGAAACTATCGCAGCGATTCTCTCGGGAACGTTCTTTCCACACGCGATATAGTCAAGGAAGAACAGAGGCTTTGCACCTGCACAAACTATATCGTTTACACACATTGCAACGCAGTCGATACCAACCGTATCGTGCTTGTCCATAATAAACGCTATCTTAAGCTTTGTTCCAACACCGTCAGTTCCGCTTACCAAAACAGGTCTGCGAATGTTTTCGATGTCAAGCTCGAAAAGACCTCCAAAGCCTCCGATGTCGGATACAACTCCGCTGGTCATTGTTCTTGCAATATGGGATTTCATAAGCTCAACTGCTTTGTAACCGGCGGTAATATCAACACCTGCCGCCTTATAACTCTCACTGTAACTCTTAGACATCTCTAATATTCCTTTCGTTTATAAAATATATAATTATTCTTTGCCGTTCCAGCAATACGTACATAATTTACATTCGTCAATGCCAATAGCCTCTATAAGTCCCTCCAAGGATTGAAATTCCAACGAATTGAAGTGGAACTTATCAGCAATAGCAAGACGGAGTTTTTTACCTCTTTCGGTATTTGGAGCACTGTATTCCTCGATGTAGTTGAACCCTTCCTCGCCCTCAAGCTCAAGTATCGTTCTTCTCGCTATCAATTCAAGCGGGTCGGTAGCTCTTGAAAAATTAAGGTATTTACAGCTATACATAATAGGCGGACAAGCCGAACGCATATGAACTGCTTTTGCTCCGTTTTCGTACAGAAAGTCAACCGTTCCCTTAAGCTGCGTACCTCTGACTATTGAATCGTCTACAAAGAGCAGCTTCTTGTCCTTTATAAGCTCCTTGACGGGGATCTGCTTCATCTTTGCTATTCTGTTACGCTCCTTTTGGCTGGAAGGCGTAAAGCTTCTCGACCATGCAGGAGTGTATTTAATAAAGGGACGTGCAAAATCGTGACCGCTTTCATTTGCATATCCGATTGCGTGGGGAGTTCCCGAATCGGGTACACCGCATACATAGTCAACGTCCTGTGCAGTTCCGTTCTCCTTATCCTGTTTCGCCAGCAGGTGTCCGTTTCTGTATCTCATTACCTCCACGTTAACATCCTCATAGGTGGACGTGGAATAACCGTAATACGACCAAAGAAACGCACATATCCGCATCTCTTCTCCGGGAGGCGACAATTGAGTTATCTCCTCGGGAGTAATAAGAACTATTTCCGCAGGACCAAGCTCCCGCTCCTTTTCATAACCCAACTTTTCAAAGGCATATGATTCAAAAGATACGCTGTAACCGTCTTCATTTTTACCGATGATTATCGGCAACCTTCCCAGCTTATCTCTTGCGGCTATCAGCGAGCCGTCATCCTTCAAAATAAGTATAGATGCCGTTCCGTCTATGACCTCCTGTGCGAATTTTATTCCCTCGCAGAAGTCATTTTTATGATTTATCAACGATGCTACAAGCTCAACCGAATTGACCTTTCCACCCGTCATAACGCCAAAGTGACCGCCGTTGGTGAGAAGATATTTTTCGATAAGCTCTTCGGAATTATTTACACATCCTATCACACTGATAGCATACGTTCCCACGTTCGAACGTATAAGCAACGGCTGTGGGTGACTGTCACTGATACAACCGATCGCAGAATTCCCTTTCATTTCCTCAAATATTTTTTCAAACTTGGTTCTGAAGGGGGAATTTTCTATATTATGAATATCACGCTGAAGTCCGATTTCTTTATCGTACGCCGACATTCCCGCTCTTTTAGTTCCGAGGTGAGAATGATAGTCCGTTCCGAAAAACACGTCGGATATTGCGTCACGTTTGCTTACAACACCAAAAAAGCCGCCCATAAAGCCTCCTTAATCAAGTTCAAGCAAGATTGTACTTTGCCTCTATTTCGGCATTCTTAGCAAGTACCTTTGCCGCTCCCGCAGCTCTTGCACCGTCAAGCTTATCTGCAAGATCAGCATCGGCAACCGCAAGTATCTGAATTGCCAACAAAGCAGCATTTGCAGCTCCGTCAACGGCAACAGTCGCAACAGGGATTCCCGTAGGCATCTGAACAGTAGAAAGAAGTGCGTCCATACCGTCAAAATTCTTTGATTTTACAGGTATTCCGATTACGGGCAAAGTCGTGTTTGCCGCAATAGCTCCCGCAAGGTGTGCTGCCATTCCCGCAGCGGCGATTATAGCACCAAAACCATTTGCTCTTGCATTTGAAGAAAACTCCTTCGCTTCAACAGGCGTTCTGTGTGCAGAAAATACATGTACCTCAAAAGGAACACCGTAATCCTTGAGTGTGTCGATTGCCTTCTGAACAACAGGCAGATCGCTGTCACTTCCCATAATAATTCCGACTTTTTTCATCATCATACCTCCAAAAAACAAATATGGGCAGTCCTCCCCATAGAATAAAGGACTGCCCAGGCGGTCGGCTATATTATTTCTTGCTCCCACGTAGTTAATTCTACTTATCCGCCGGTCGCAAAAAACCCAGCAAAGGCTATCAGCCCTTTTACTTTACTATTATATCATATACTAACCGTAAAGTCAACAAAAAATATAGTTTATCGACAGTAAATTTTTTATGCTTTTATTTATTTTTATTCAACAACAAAATACAAAGATGTGGCTTCTCCCATTTTTGAGAAAAGCCACAATGTAATTAGTAATTATTTGTTGAAAAATTTCTCTCCGCAGCCGTAGTTTTCGTATACGTAATCTATATCCTTATCTCCTCTGCCCGACAGACATACAAGAATAGAGCCTGACTTATGCTCCTTTGCGTATTTTATTGCATATGCAAGTGCGTGAGAGCTTTCGATCGCGGGTATAATTCCCTCGTAACGGCAAAGCAGGAAGAATGCCTCCATTGCTTCCTCGTCGGTTGCAGTTTCATAGTGAATTCTGCCAAGGTCACGAAGATGTGCGTGCTCAGGTCCTACACCGGGATAGTCAAGTCCGCTTGCGATAGAGTAAACGGGGAGAGGCTCTCCGTTTTCGTCCTGCAACAAATAACTGTCAAAGCCGTGAAGTCTTCCCTTCGTTCCGAACTGCATAGTTGCAGCGTGATCGCCTATCTTAGGTCCTTTTCCGAGAGGCTCTACACCGTAGATCTCAACGGGGTCTGCCAAGAAAGGAGTAAACATTCCAAGAGAGTTAGAGCCACCGCCCACACAAGCGGTAATAGCATCGGGCAGGTGTCCCGTCATATCAAGGAACTGCTCTCTTGCCTCGTTTCCAATGACAGCCTGAAAATCTCTGACCATCATAGGGAACGGATGCGGTCCAAGACAAGAGCCGATACAGTATATCGCGTCCTCATACTCGTTCATATACGCCTCAAATGCAGCGTCCACCGCCTCTTTAAGTGTCTTAAGCCCCTTGGTTACGGGAATAACGTTTGCACCGAGCATCTTCATACGGATAACGTTAGGCTTCTGCTTCTCAATATCCACCTCGCCCATATATATGTCACATTCCATACCGAAATACGCCGCCGCAGTTGCCAGTGCCACTCCGTGCTGTCCCGCTCCCGTTTCGGCAATCAGCTTCTTCTTGCCCATATATTTTGCAAGCAAGCCTTCTCCCATACAGTGGTTCAGCTTATGTGCACCCGTATGGTTGAGGTCTTCTCTTTTTACGTATATCTGACAGTTACCAAACAGCTTTGAAAGTCTTTCACAGTGATATACGGGAGTAGGTCTGCCTTGAAAATCCTTGCGTATACGTCTAAGCTCATTGATAAACTGTGCCGATTGACAGATAGCCTCGTAAGAGTTCTTTGCCTCCTCAAACGCAGGAATAAGCTCAGGGGGAAGATAAGCTCCGCCGTACTCACCGAAGTATCCCTTTTCATCCGGAAATTCCTTTAAATAGTTGTCAAAATCTCTGTACTTGTTCATAATATTTCTCCTTTGATTTTACTTATTTTCCTAATAAAAAACAAAAACTGCCCCTTGCTCAGGGACAGGAAATTCCTGCGGTACCACCCGTGATTGGTGCTTACGCACCCACTTTGCATCGCCATTCAGCGACTCCGAACAGTAACGGATTCGGCTCCGTCGGTTACTACTTACACAATGCTTTCGACCGCCCTCATAAGTCCATTCGCAAGCGTTTCAATACCGAACTTCCACCAACGTCGGCTCTCTGTAAATGATTTTTCGCTAACTACTACTCTTAATCATAGGTTTACCTTGTAATTATACTCCAAATGAATTTTTTTGTCAATATAAAATGCCGTATTTCGAAAAATACGGCATTTTATACAATATTGTTTGTGACAATTTGTTATTTTTTATTATTCGTAATCAACTACGTCGATCCAACCGTGGAGGAAATCTCTCTCCTCAGGCTTTCCCTTTACGGACTGAGAAGCGGCAACGATAGGAAGCCATTTCTGAACGTACTTCTTCTCTGTTTTACTCTTCTGGCAGAACAGATCAAGATACTTTTCAGCAATGTCCTTCTTGCCCTCAAGCGAGAACAAAAGATACGTTCTTGCAACGTCAGCAGATGCGTTACCCTGCGTTGCATGAGCCCAGTCGATTATATAAGGAATTCCCGACTCGGTAATGATTATGTTTGTAGGATTGAAGTCACCGTGACATACCTTAGTATGCTTGGGCATACCCTCAAGTCTGGTGTGAAGCTCGTATCTGATATTTTCGTTTACGTCAGCCTCGTGAATCTTTCTGTTCATCTTATCCTTAAGCTTATTGAGCATGGGGCATTTTTTAGAATGAACCTTAAGCTGAAGCTCTACAAACATATCGAGATATTCGTCAAGCTTATCGGGATTTTCTTCCATAAGCTGTGCAAGAGTAGTACCGTTTATGTATTCAGAAACAATAGCCCACTTACCGTCAACCTTGGTAACCTCCAAAATCTTGGGAATGTTAAGACCCGTTTCCTCAACTCGTGCCTGATTAAGTGCCTCGTTAAGAACGTCTGCCTTGGAATACTCGGCGTCAAATACCTTTACGGTCTTATCGTCCTCGCGGTAGATGACCTTCGTATCTCTGACTGCAACAACATTATTGAGTTTCATATGCTCGTCCTCCTCAAATTAAGCTTTTTTACCCTTGCGGTAAGGGGTTTTGATTGCATCGGGCTGTGCTACGGTGATGTCCTTGTCGGGCATATCTGCCTCAACAAAGTGCTTTCCGTAGTAAGCATTAATATACATCTGCTTGATCTCGCTCATAAGGGGATAA
>JAZOUQ010000076.1:0-7336 GCA_045658185.1 Eubacteriales bacterium | reverse complement strand
GACAAAAGGAGATGTCCCGAGGGACATCTCCTTTTTTGAGTGAAGTTCAACTCACGCCTCGATAGCGGGAGCCTCAACCTTCTTCTCTGCCTTTTCCTTCTTATCCTTCTTCGTAGCCGTGGGCTTTACGTAGTCGATAAGCTTAACGATCGCCATCTCAGCTCCGTCACCTCTGCGGGGTCCGAGCTTGAAGATCTGCGTATATCCACCGTTGCGGTCTGCATACATGGGAGCAAGCTCTGCGAATACCTTCGTTACAACTTCCTCTTTGGTGATGTATGCCAATGCTGCACGGCGACTTGCAAGAGTGTTCTTCTTGCCAAGTGTGATCATCTTTTCTGCTATTGAACGAACTTCCTTTGCTCTGGTGAGAGTAGTTTCAACCTGTCCATTCTCCAGCAATAAGGTAACCATTCCACGCATCATAGCTTTTCTATGTGCGGTAGGTCTGCCAAGTTTTCTTGTTCCGGGCATTGTCTGTCCCTCCTTTTGCCGTATTAAATCTTATCTCGCACTTCTCTCTTGACCGAGGAATTATTCCTCTTCCTTGCGGAGGTCAAGTCCGAGAGAGTGCAGTTTCTGAATAACTTCTTCAAGCGACTTCTTTCCGAGGTTGCGGACCTTTATCATATCCTCCTCGGTGCGGTTTGTCAAGTCCTCTACCGTATCTATGCCCGCACGCTTCAGACAGTTGAAGCTTCTTACGGACATATCAAGATCCTCAATGGTCATCTCAAGAACCTTTTCCTTCTTGGTTTCTTCTCGCTCGACCATAATCTCTACGTTCTTCGCCTCATCAGACAAATCAACAAACAAGTTGAGATGCTCGTTGAGAATCTTGGCTGCAAACGAAATCGCTTCCTTTGCGGTCATTGTTCCGTTGGTAAGGATCTCAAGCGTGAGCTTGTCAAGATCGGTGATGTTTCCAACACGGGTATTTTCAACCTCAAAGTTCACGTTATATACGGGTGTGTATATAGAGTCCGTGAATATCGTTCCGATAGGTGCGGAAAGGTTAGACGCTCTCATCTGTGCATCAAGCTGCTTGTTGCGTTCCTGAGATACGTATCCTCTGCCCTGATCGAAGGTAAGCTCCATATAGAATCTCTCGCCTTCGCTCACGGTTGCGATATGATGTTCGGGGTTGAGTATTTCGATGTCAGAATCCAACTTTATGTCGCCAGCCGTCACTTCCTGCTCTCCAATTACGTCAATTACAACTGTCTTGGGGCCGTGGCAGTGAAGCTTTGCAATGATTCCTTTAACGTTAAGAATGATTTCGGGTACGTCCTCTTTTACGCCGGGTACCGAGTCAAATTCATGAAGAATATGCTCGATCTTTACGCTGGTTACAGCATATCCGGGGAGCAAGGAGCTGAGCATGATTCTACGCAAGGAATTGCCCAGAGTCATTCCAAATCCTCTCTCCAAAGGCTCTACCACGAATCTTCCGTGTGTTCCGTCCTCATTGAGATTAACCGTTGTTATATTAGGCTTCTCTATCTCGATCATTCCAAATAAACCCTCCTGATAATAATTTTTGTGAAACCAAAAGTTCCCGTCAAACACGCACTACGCGTGTCTGACACCGTCCCATTTGTGCTGTCAAAAAACGAAGCGAACTTTTTGTAAGACCTTCGAACAGCACAAACGAAAGGTATCTTACTTGGAGTAAAGCTCGACGATAAGCTGCTCGTTGAAATCGAAGTCGATGTCATCTCTTGCGGGAAGTGCAACGACCTTTGCAGACAAGCCTGCCTTATCAACGCTAAGCCACTTGGGAGCGATCTTGGACTCGAGTCCCTCTGCAAGTGCCTTGCACTTTGCGGAAGAACGGAAGTTCTCTCTTACCTTTATCTCGTCACCTGCACTTACGATAATGGAAGGAATGTTTACCTTCTTACCGTTAAGCTCAAAGTGCTCGTGGAGTACGAGCTGGCGAGCTTCCTTACGGCTCTCTGCCATACCCATTCTGTATACTACGTTATCAAGTCTACGCTCGATGAGCTTGAGCAGGTTCTCACCCGTCATACCCTCTCTGCGGTCTGCCTCCTCGAAGTAGTTCTTGAACTGCTTCTCGAGAACGCCGTAGTATCTCTTGGTCTTCTGCTTCTCACGAAGCTGCATACCGTACTCTCTCTGCTTCTTGTTAGCTGCACCGTGCTGACCGGGTGCAGAAGCTCTGCGGTCAATTGCGCACTTACCTGATGTGCATCTGTCGCCCTTGAGGAAAAGCTTTGTTCCCTCTCTGCGGCAAAGCTTACATGAAGGTCCTGTATATCTTGCCATTGTTCTTTTACCTCCTGTTAAAATTAAACACGTCTACGCTTAGGCGGTCTGCATCCGTTGTGAGGAACGGGAGTAACGTCCTTGATCATAGTGATCTGAAGACCTACCGTTTCAAGTGCACGGATTGCGGACTCACGTCCCGAACCGGGACCCTTTACGTATACTTCAACAGTCTTCAGACCGTGCTCCATAGCTGCCTTTGCTGGAGTCTCGGAAGCCATCTGTGCTGCGAAGGGAGTAGACTTTCTGGAGGCCTTAAATCCGAGCTCACCTGCGGATGCCCAAGAAATAGCATTTCCCGCAACATCGGTAACGGTAACAATAGTATTGTTAAACGTTGCACTGATGTGTACCGCGCCTTTTTCAATATTCTTTTTCTCGCGGCGTGTTTTGGTAACTTTCTTTGCAACTTTAGCCATCTTAATGCATCCTCCTTACTTCTTCTTATTTGCGATTGTCTTTGCAGGACCCTTGCGAGTTCTTGCATTTGTCTTGGTTCTCTGTCCTCTTACGGGCAGACCCTTTCTGTGTCTGATTCCGCGGTAGCAGTTGATCTCAACCATTCTCTTGATATTGAGAGCAACCTCACGGCGGAGGTCACCTTCCACAGTGTAGGAATTTTCGATCTCGTCACGAAGCTTTGCAACTTCTTCCTCGGTAAGATCCTTTGCGCGGGTATCGGGATTGATTCCGGTCTTTGCCAGAATATCGTTTGCACTCTTGCGGCCTATGCCGTAGATGTAAGTCAAAGCGATCTCAACGCGCTTGTTATTAGGAATATCAACACCTGCTATACGAGCCATTCTGTTTATTCACCTCTCTGTTAGATTTTTCGGCAATCAGCCCTGCTTCTGCTTGTGCTTGGGGTTCTCGCAGATAACCATTACTTTGCCTTTTCTCTTGATGATTTTGCACTTTTCGCAAATCTTCTTTACGGATGGTTTAACCTTCATTTTATTATACCAACCCTTTCTTTCTTACTTTGCACGCCAAGTGATTCGTCCCTTGTTGAGGTCGTATACCGATACCTCAATGGTTACGCGGTCACCGGGCAGAATTCTGATATAATTCATTCTAAGCTTTCCCGAAATATGAGCCGTTACTATATGCTCATTGGGAAGCTTTACCTTAAAGGTCGCGTTGGGGAGAGCCTCCACAACCACGCCCTCAAACTCTATAACGTCATCCTTAGGCATAACTTCTCCTCCTGTGCCAATTCTGTGACTTACCATTCCTTATCCACAAGCGTAGTTATTATAACTCCGTCTGCGGTAAGTGCTACGGTATTTTCATAATGTGCTGATAAAGAGCCGTCCTTGGTCTTTACCGTCCAACCGTCGGGCATCTCGTACACTTCCTCCGTTCCTACGTTCACCATAGGCTCGATTGCCAGTGTCATACCCGTACATATTCTTACTCCCCGTCCTGCCGTACCGAAGTTCGGAACGTCGGGGGATTCGTGAAGCTCGCGTCCTATTCCGTGGCCGATATATCTCTTTACCACAGAAAATCCGCCGTTCTCTACGCATTTTTGGATCGCACTTCCGACGTCGCCTATACGATTTCCCGTCTTTACAGCCGCAACGCCCTCGAAGAAGCTTTTGCGTGTGACCTCTATGAGTCTTGCTGCCTCCTCGCTTACGTTCCCGACGGCAATCGTTCTTGCACTATCTCCGTGGAACCCCTTGTAAAATGCACCTACGTCGATCTTTACGATGTCGCCCTCCTTAAGTATTCTGTTCTTAGACGGAATACCGTGGATAACCTCGTCGTTAACACTTATACAAGCGGATGCGGGAAATCCCGAGTATCCGAGAAACGAGAGCTTTGCCCCACATTTCTCGATATATTCTCGGATAACCGTATCCAGCTCTTTAGTGCTTACGCCCTCGCGTACACACTCACGGGCTTTGAGCAACGCCTCACCCGTAATGCGTCCCGCTTCGATCATCGCAGAGATCTGAGCTGAATTTTTTAGTTGGATCATTTGCCTTACGCCTCAAATTTTGCGAGAGAATTCATAACGGCAGCGGTCGTATCCTCTACCTTCTCCTGTCCCTCAACACAAATGAGCAATCCCTTTGCCGCGTAATAATCTTTAAGCGGCTCGGTTATCTCGTGGAAGGTCTTGAGTCGGTTAAGAACCGTTTCCGCAGCATCGTCATCTCTCGTGTAAAGAGATGCAGAGCATACGTCACAGACGTCAGCGGTCTTGGGAGGGTTATAAACGACGTGATAAGAAGCACCGCAGCCTGAGCAGATTCTGCGTCCGCTCATTCTCTCTACGATCTTCTCGTCAGCAACCTCAATACTGAGAGCCGCGTCGATTCTCACGCCCATTGCGTCCAAAGCCTCAGCCTGGGGAATGGAGCGAGGAAATCCGTCGAGTATAAATCCGTTACTGCATTTGTCTGAAGATAGATAATCTTTTATAATTCCGATAACTACCTCATCGGGAACAAGCTTACCTGCGTCCATATAGGATTTTGCGGTAACACCCATAGGTGTTCCTTCCTTTACGGCTGCACGGAGCATATCACCCGTAGATACTGCCGGAATATTCCATTTTTCCGAAATCTTTGCTGACTGCGTGCCTTTTCCCGCACCGGGGGCACCCATAAGAATCAAATTCATAATATTTCCTCCAAATGGATTTAGCGATCAATCAAGGAAGCCCTTGTAGTTTCTGAGCGACATCTGAGCTTCAAGCTCACGAACCGTTTCAAGTGCAACACCAACAACGATCATCATTGAAGATCCGCTGAATGCGAGGGCTGTAAACAGTCCTGCAGTTGCCTGGAAGTAACCCGTAACGATATTTACTATCAACGGGAACACTGCGATAACAGCTACCAACAAAGCTCCAACGAGAGTAATTCTGTTAAGAACCTTCTTGATAAACTCTACGGTAGGTCTGCCCGAACGAATTCCGGGAATCGCACCACCGTTGCTCTTGATATTGTTCGCAACCTCTACGGGATTGAAGGAAATTGCCACGTAGAAGTAAGCAAATGCTATAAGCAATACGAGGAATACTGCGACATAAAGCCAAGTGTTGTAGTTAAAGAACTTTTCAACAAATGTCTTGAAGCCGTTATTTCCGCTCATAAAGCTTACGATAGTCGCGGGGATAGAAACTATAGAGTTTGCAAAGATGATAGGCATAACTCCGGACATATTAACCTTGATAGGAAGGTTAGTATTCTGTCCGCCATACATCTTTCTTCCTACAACACGCTTTGCGTACTGGATCGGAATTCTTCTCTCAGCATCATTCATACGAACGATGATAACGATGATTCCGAGAATGAGCAACGCCTCAAATACAGCAAGTGCAATACCTACTACGAGATGGAGCGAGTCATTGGTTGCAAGCATCCAAATGGACTGAGCCATGGAGTAGAAGCCTGCGATAATGTTCGCAAAGAGTATCATAGAGATACCGTTTCCGATACCGTGGTCGTTGATCTTCTCAGCGAGCCACATAACCAAAGCCGCACCTGCACAGTAGCAGGATACGATAATTGCGTACTGGAAGAAGTTGGGATCAGCTACCAAAAGCATAGGCTGACCGAGCTCGTTGGTGGTATTTGCGAGGAATATCGCATAACCGATACTCGTTACGAGTGCGAGAGCGACAGTTACTACACGGGTAATAGCCGTGATCTTCTTTCTTCCGTTCTCTCCGTCCTTGGAAAGTCTTTCAAGGGGAGGGATCGCAATGGTAAGAAGCTGCATAACGATGGACGCCGTAATGTAAGGCGATACACCGAGTGCCAAAAGCGTTGCTTTGGAAAGAGCTTCACCTGACAGTATGTTAAGATACTGAAGTATGGTTCCGCCGAAAATATCCGTTGACGACTTGATCGCCTCAGGATTTACAAAAGGTACAGGAATGTTTGCACCAAGACGATAAAGGACGATGATAAGAAGTGTGAAGAGGAGCTTTTTCTTAAGCTCAGGTATTCTCCAAGCGTTTTTTAGCGTCTTGAACATCCTTATACCTCCTCGGTCTTTCCACCTGCTGCTTCTATCTTTTCCTTAGCGGTTGCCGAAAAGACTGTTGCTTTGACGGTTAATTTCTTGGTAAGCTCGCCGTTGCCGAGAACCTTAAGTCCATCAAGGGGCTTGCGAACTATCTTTGCTGCAACGAGTGCATCCATATCAACTACCGCACCGTCCTCAAACTTGTTGAGAGCTGCAACGTTTACGATCGCATAGTTAACTGCGAATCTGTTGTTAAAGCCTCTCTTAGGAAGCTTTCTGTAAAGAGGAAGCTGACCTCCCTCAAATCCGGGACGTACGCCACCGCCGGAGCGGGCGTTCTGACCCTTATGTCCCTTTCCTGCAGTCTTACCGTTTCCGGAGCCGGGACCTCTTCCCTTGCGGTATCCTGCCTTAGCAGAACCCTGTGCGGGTGAAAGTTCATTAAGTTTCATTGTCGCTACCTCCTTATACGTTTTCGACCTTGACGAGGTGGGAAATTACCTTGACCTTACCTGCGAGAACTGCGTTGTCCTCGTGTACGATACTGTCACCGATCTTTACAAGTCCCAAAGACTTTGCTGTTGCCTTCTGGTTGGGCTTTGTGCCGATAAGGCTCTTTACGAGAGTTACTTTTTTCATTTCGTTCCCCTCCTTAACCCTTAACCTGATCTACGGTGATATCGCGGATCTTAGCGACCTCTTCTGCGGAACGGAGCTGCTCAAGTCCTGCGATAGTTGCCTTAACAACGTTCGTAGGATTGTTAGAGCGGAGGCACTTCGCACGAATGTTAGAAATACCAACCAACTCAAGAACTGCTCTTACCTTTCCACCTGCGATTATACCGGTACCGGGAGCAGCGGGCTTAAGAAGAACCTTTCCTGCTCCGAATACACCTACTACCTCGTGAGGAATGGTTGTTCCCTTAAGAGATACGGTAATCATATTTTTCTTTGCATCTTCAATTCCCTTGCGGATTGCCTCAGGAACTTCTGCTGCCTTTCCAAGTCCTACTCCAACGTGTCCGTTGCCGTCGCCTACTACCATAAGTGCTGCGAAACG
>JAZOUQ010000075.1:0-3810 GCA_045658185.1 Eubacteriales bacterium | reverse complement strand
GTCCCCGAAGGACTTCCTATGATGATCGCGGTGGTGCTTTCGTCAAATATAAAGCGAATGGTGAGAGATCAGGTGCTTGTCAGGAAGCCTGTGGGAATAGAGGCGGCGGGGAGTATGAACATACTTTTTACGGATAAGACGGGAACGCTTACCGAGGGAAAAATGACGGTCTGCTCCGCCGTGCTGTGCGACGGGCAGACGGTGAACGACCTGAATGTTTTAGCCAAGCGTTATCCCGAAATATGTAAGCTTTACACTCTGTCCGCACGGCTTAACACCGCCTCGGATATGTCGGGCGAGGGGGCGGTGGGCGGAAACGGAACGGACAGAGCAATACTTCTTTCAGCGAGGGGACTGCCGCAGTATCCCGCCACAGCGGAGGCGAAGCTCCCCTTTGACAGTGCCTATAAATTTTCCGCCGCACGGATAAGAGAGGGGAGGAGCAGCCTTAATTTAATCAAAGGAGCGGCAGAGAAGCTGTTGCCGCACGTAAAAAAATGCGTTCTGCCCAACGGAAACGTGGCGGATTTTGCTCCGCTTCGCTCGGACTTTGTCAGTCGCATATCCACGCTTGGCGGAGAGGGGAAGAGAGTACTTATCGTGGCTGTGTCGGAGGACACGGTGACCTACGGTCGCATACCCCAGCTTACCCTCGTTTGTGCCGTCTGCCTTGGCGACCCTATGCGTCGCTCCGCCCCCGCGTCCGTCCGTGCGTTAAGACAAGCGGGGATAGGTGTGGTAATGATAACGGGAGATGCAAAAGCAACAGCCTCCGCTATCGCTAAGGGCTGTGGAATAATAGGAGGAGAGAGGGACGTGGTGCTTGAGGGAGCTGAGATGTCCTTGCTTTCCGATTCCGAATTGGCTGATATTCTCCCCCGCCTTGCCGTCGTATGCCGTGCCTTGCCAACGGATAAGAGCCGTCTTGTAAGGATAGCTCAAGGACTTGAATTGGTGGTGGGAATGACGGGTGACGGAATAAACGATGCCCCCGCCCTGAAACTTGCGGACATTGGCTTTGCTATGGGCGGCGGCACGGACGTGGCAAAGGATGCGGGGGATATAATAATACTTGACAATGACCTTGCGTCCATCGTAAAGGCGGTGCTTTACGGCAGAAATATCTTCAAGAGCATAAGAAAATTTATCACGCTCCAGCTGACTATGAACTTCTGTGCCGTGGGCGTTTCAATGATAGGGCCGTTTATCGGCATTGATGCTCCCGTGACGGTGGTGCAGATGCTGTGGATAAATATTATAATGGACACCCTTGGCGGTCTTGCCTTTGCGGGTGAAGCTCCGTCCCCTCTTTGTATGAAGGAGCGACCCAAACGCCGTGACGAGCCTATACTGAACCGCTATATGGTCAATCAAATCGTGCTTTTGGGCGGCTTTACCGTGGCACTCTGTCTTTTCTTTTTGCTGTCGCCCACGGTTATCTCGCACTTCCGTTATTCTTCCGATAATATCTATCTTCTGACGGCTTTCTTTGCCCTGTTTATATTCACTTCGGTGCTTAATTGCTTCAACTGCCGTTGTGACCGAATGAATATGCTGAACGGAATAGGAGGAAATCCTACGTTTATATTCATAATGCTGCTCATTCTCATAGTTCAGCTTGTGTTTGTCTACCTTGGCGGAAGCGTACTGAGGACTATTCCTCTCGCCGCCTCGGAGCTTGGCTATACTCTTTTGCTGTCGCTCTCGGTCATTCCCTTTGAATTTATCCGACGAACCATCTGGCGTTTGAGAGGTAAAAAGAACGGATTTTGAGAAATTTTGATTTATCGGGGAGTTGACCTCTCAGTCAGCTCACGCTGACAGCTCTCCTAAAAGGAGAGCCTTTTTAAGCATACTGCAAACATATCAAAAGCCTCGCCCTTTGGGAGAGGTGGCACCGTTAGGTGACGGAGAGGGCTCGACAAATCCCAATTTATATAGGTCATAAATGCTATGTCAAACAAAAATAAATTCCAAATTATTTTCTTAAAATCGAAAAAATTAACTGTTCACGGCAATATTGCAAGTATTGTGAGAGCAAAGTTAACATATTATATTATTGCGGCAACAGTCGCAAAATATAAAAAAATAAGAAAGGAAATTTTATGTCAAAAAATTTTTTAAAGCTTTTTTTGACGGTAGCCTTGGTACTTGCTCTCCTTGGTTCGGTGGTGGCGGGTGCGACGGGTGTAAGGGACAGTACGACCCTTCCTTGCCTTTCGGGATTTGGAAATGCAACACGCTCCGTGAATATTTCTCTGCTCCCATCTGCGTTGCGTGTCGGGAAGTCAAGACTTGACTTGTCCTCCCTCAAGCTTTATGTGGGTGGAATTCCGTTCGGTGTGAAATTTTTGACCGAGGGCGTGATAGTCACGGGAATTTCCGAGGTGGTCACAAGCAGCGGACGGTGTTGCCCCGCCGCCGATGCGGGACTGCGTCTGAATGACGTGATAGTTTCCGTGGGCGGAGAAACGGTGCTTGACGCACAGATGCTCTCCTCTCTTGCCGAAAACAGCGGAGGTCACGCGTTGTCCGTAACCTATACACGAAACGGTGAAACCAAAACCACCTCGATAACGCCAAAATACTGCGACGGCGAGGGAAAATACAAGACGGGACTTTACGTTCGCGACAGCGGTGCTGGTATCGGAACGGTCACCTATATTATGCCCGACACCTTGAGCTTTGGCGGTCTTGGACACGGAATTTGCGACGGTGAAACGGGCAAGCTGATACCCATGCAACGAGGCTCGGTGGTGGGCGTTACCATCAACGGAGTAGTCAAGGGTCTTTCGGGAACACCGGGTGAGGTCAGAGGATATTTCAGCTCGGGCAAGACGGGATCGCTGCTCCAAAACACCGACAACGGAGTTTTCGGCATATTTGCATCGCTCCCCGAGGGACTTCCCACAAAGCCTATCGCCGTTGGCTCGAGAAATGAAATAAGAGCAGGGAAGGCGTATATTTACTGCACACTAGATGGCACAACACCCGTGAAATATGAAATTGAAATTTCCGAGATACGCAAGGATTCCACCTCAAACAAATGCTTTAACGTAAAGGTTACCGACAAAGCGTTGCTTGAAAAATCGGGCGGTATAGTTCAGGGAATGTCAGGCTCACCTATCATTCAGAACGGTAAGCTGGTTGGAGCTGTCACCCACGTCCTTGTAAACGACCCCACCGCGGGATATGGAATTTTTATTGAAAATATGCTGACTGCGAGTCAGATGACTCGCAATGAATTGCCTGCGGCATGAATTGAAGCAAGGCTTCATGAATTGACTTCGTCATGAATTGTGCTGACGCACGTAAAATGATGTAGGCAATTCAATTCACGGAGTGCGAAGCACGAGAAATCATGATGCGAAAGCATCAATTCATGACACGAAGTGTCAAATCATTTAAGACTTGCGACCCTCGGACGTGCAAAACTCCCCCCCAACACCGTAGGGGCGTTCTGCGAACGCCGCGGGCGAACACAGTTCGCCCCTACGAAAAATATGGCATGAAAAAGGCAATATCATTCCGAAACGGTCTGATATTGCCTTTTTTTAATGCATTTTGAAAGTCTTATTTTCCAAAAACGGAAGTTAAAAATTACACTTCAAAAGCCAAGACAGATACACAAAGATAAAAATTCCAAAATCGGAATAAAAATTTAAAAAGGGTATTGACAAAGGGGCGGATATGGTGTATAATGTTCCCATAACAGACGTAAACAAGGAGATTATTATGGCAACAGCGAAGAAAAAAATAGAGATGATACCCCGCGACAGCGATAAGGACGCAAAGCAAAAGGCTCTGAAA
>JAZOUQ010000074.1:0-2790 GCA_045658185.1 Eubacteriales bacterium | reverse complement strand
GAGCCTGCGGTCAAGTCACTTTTGAATGTGGGCTTTTTGAGAAAAGACGTGCGTGTCGTATCCGCTTCGGAAAAGCAGGTGGAGATGTTCTCTCTTGCCATTTCTCCCGAAGACGTAAAGCCTATCGTTCTCGGAGAAACGGATATTCGTCTTCGCTCACAAGCTCACGCACGAATACTCGAATATCTTCGTGACCAAGCCGCACCCGTTGGTGCAAAGCAGATAACCGACGAGCTTGGCGTGACCTCGTCACAAATAAAGGCTTTGTGTGACAAGGGACTTGTAGCCGCTCAAAAGAAATCGGTAGACAGAGGCTTGGAGCTGCTCTCATACGAGTACGACCCCAAGGAAATAATACTCAACGAAGAACAGCAGAATGCTTACGAAACGCTCTGCTCTCTTTGTGATGCCCCAGAAGCCGCGGGAGCTTTGCTCCACGGAGTTACTGGCAGCGGTAAGACCAGCGTTATGATGAAGACCATCGACCACGTATTGGAGTCGGGAAAGGGCGTTATCGTCTTACTTCCCGAAATAGCTCTTACCCCTCAATCACTCGAAATATTTTGCTCCCGTTACGGCAACAGAGTTGCTATAATCCATTCGGGGCTTTCTGCGGGTGAGCGTTTCGATACCTACCGACGCATCAAAAACGGAGATGCGGATATGGTCATCGGCACTCGCTCTGCCGTGTTTGCTCCCATACAGGATCTAGGTCTTATAATCATAGACGAGGAGCAGGAGCATACCTACAAGTCGGATATGAATCCAAAATACCATACCCGTGACGTTGCCCGTTTTCGTGCGGCATATCACGGTGGAGTTATGCTTTTGGCTTCAGCAACACCGTCCTTTGAAAGCTACAAAAAGGCTCTTGACGGAAAATATACACTTATCGAGTTAAAAAACAGATACGGCGGAGCAAAGCTTCCGAAAGCCGTAATCGCAGATATGCGTCCCGAAATATCGGCGGGTAACACCTCTCCATTGGGAGCAATTCTCCGACAAAAGCTTTTTGATAACACACAAGAAAAAAATCAATCCATTCTTTTCATAAATAGAAGAGGATATAATAACTTTATAAGCTGCCGTAGCTGCGGAGAGGCAATAAAGTGTCCTCAGTGCAGCGTTTCTATGACCTATCACACCGCTACCAAAAACTATGACAGCGGATACCTCGCCTGTCATTGGTGTGGCAGAAAAATGCCTCTTCCCTCCGCCTGCCCATCGTGTTCAAGTGAGCATTTGGCGAAAATGGGTTACGGTACTCAACGTATCGAGCAGGAGCTTGGCACTCTGCTCCCCGACGCGGAAGTCCTTCGAATGGATACCGACACAACGGGTGAAAAATCCGCTTACGAGGAGCTTCTCGGAAAATTCCGCAGACACGAGGCGGACGTGCTTTTGGGAACGCAGATGGTAACCAAGGGACACGACTTTCCCGACGTAACGCTCGTTGGCGTCCTTTTGGCAGACTCATCGCTATATCTTGACGATTACAGAGCGGCAGAGCGTACGTTTGCTATGCTGACTCAGGTAATAGGCAGAGCAGGACGAGCTAAAAAGGAAGGCGTTGCGGTGATACAAACCAACAACCCCGACAACGAATGTATAAGACTTGCTTGTGAGCAGGATTACAAGGCGTTTTATCAAAGCGAGATAAAGCTCCGTAAATTGCTCGTTTTCCCTCCGTTCTGCGATATTGCTCTGCTGACGCTTACCTCCTCCGACGAAAAGGAATTGGTCAAAGCGTCGGGGATACTTTCTTCAAAGCTGTCCGAGCTTGTCAAGGGTGAATATTCCGACGTTCCCCTCGTTGTCTTCGGTCCGTTTGAAGCCCCCGTATACAAGGTGGAAAACAAATACCGCATGAGAATGGTACTCAAATGCAGAGCCAACAAGAGATGCCGTGCTATGCTTTCCGATATACTCAAGCACTTCGGTTCGGCAAAGGCTAACAAGCTTTCTCTTTCCGTTGACATAAATCCCACAAATCTGTAAAAAATAAATTTCAGGAGATAAACCATGGCAAAATTGAAAATACTTAAGGTAGGCGACGAAACACTTCGTAAGGTGTGCCGTCCCGTTGATGCAATAACCCCCAGAATAATCCGTCTGCTTGACGATATGATAGAAACTATGCGTGCGGCTGACGGCGTTGGACTTGCCGCACCTCAGGTGGGTGTGCTTCGCAGAGTTGTGGTGATAGAAACTCCCAACGAGGGACTTATCGAGCTTATCAATCCCAAGATAATCGCCTTTGCAGGCGAACAGGAGTCAGAAGAAGGCTGTCTTTCCGTTCCAGGAAGATGGGGCGTTACAAAACGTCCTATGCACGTAACGGTAAGAGCTCTTAACAGAAAGGGCGAAACCGTTGACATAAACGGCTCGGGACTTCTCGCTAAAGCTTTTTGCCACGAGATAGACCATCTTGACGGAAAGCTCTATATCGACATTGCAAAAATGATAGACAACTGAGGTGAGCCTTATGAGGATACTTTTTATGGGAACACCCGATTTTGCTCTGTTCTCTCTCAAAGCAATAAACGAATCTGCTCACAGCGTAATAGGTGTGGTAACACAGCCCGACAAGCCCAAGGGCAGAGGTTATACGCTCACGCCGCCTCCCGTAAAGGTGTACGCCTTGGAGCAGGGACTTCCCGTCTACCAGCCGAACACACTTAAGGACGAGGATTTTGCAAAGCTTCTCTCGGAGCTTGACCCCGATATTATCGTTGTAGTAGCTTACGGCAAGATACTCCCCAAAAATGTGCTTGATTACCCCAAGTACGG
>JAZOUQ010000073.1:0-6257 GCA_045658185.1 Eubacteriales bacterium | reverse complement strand
CTGCAAATGCTACTGCACGGGTGGTTCGGATAAAGCAGACGGTTGAGATATCCGTGTCCCCCTGTGATGTGGGCAGGTTGTTGCTTACGAATACCTTGCAGCCTGCAATATTGCCGATACAACCGGTTTCGAGCATATTTGCGTTGTCTGTAAGGAGGCTTGCCTTTGCTTTGAAAAGCTGGGTAGCTATATAGGGGGATACCTCGATAACCACGTTACCCGCATCGATTGCTCCGTTCTTGAATACGAACTCCAGATTTTCAATGAAGAAATCGAGAAGCTTCTCGGGGGTGGAAATGGTGTGGATATTGGTTATCTCAGCGAAGGAGCAAACCCTGTAAACGTAACGGTCTGCCTCGGCAGCAAGTGCCTCGGCCGCCACGGACATAGCCGCGTCCATAAGCTTGGGAGTGCTCTGTGCACGGTCAATGTCGTCGATCTGGAAGTTGAAGTACTTTGCCTTATCGATCTTCAGCTCCTTAACGGTGTCGTCAAGAGTCTGGGGACTCGACATATCGGTGTTCTTGGTGTAGTCGGAAACGAGTACGTTACCAACTCCGCAGATCTTTACAACAGAGCCGAGGTTTTTGATGTCGCCCTCGAACTCTCTGTTACAGTTAGCAATGCCCACGTATTTTCTCTCAAGTGCCTTGTGAAGATTTTCGCTCCAAACGGTAGGTATAAAGTTAGTAATTGCCATAATAAATTTTTCCTTTCTTTTTTAATAAATTTTTGAAGTTAGTTCCATTTTTTCATGGATTCGATTATTTTTGAGTAGTTTGCTCTCACCTCTGAGCGTGACATAGCCTTGACCTCGTCGGGGGAGAAATACTCCTTTGCGGCAGATGCTCCTGCCTTGCCCGAGGAAAGTCGGGCGTTTTTTTGGTTGATCTCGTTTGCGTGTTTATTTTTCATATAGACACGTCTTTCGTAAAGTGCGTAGGCGGCGGCAAGGGAAGTTCCGTTTCTGACCTCCTCCCATACCTCCTCGGGTACTGCGGTGGGGGCTACGTCGGGGAAAAGCTCTGCAAGTTCACCCAGCTGTGCCGAAATTCTTTCGGCGACCGCCTTCTTTTCTTCAAGCTCCGCACGAAGCGTTTTTACCTCGTTGCGAAGATTTTCAAGCTCGGTATCCGCTGTCGCCTCCTCGGTGGGAGGGACTTCTTGTGTAAGCGGTTGCTCATCGTTTGGTATCAGTTCAAGCTCTTGGTTGTCCATTATATTCCTCCTTTGCTGTTCTCGTTTCTATCTCGTCGATAAGTGCCTGACGGTCCATAAGCAGTCCTGCGGGAAGTCTTTTTATGTACTCGGCGGGGGTGATATGACCGCCGTCAAGCAGCTTGTCCAACATATTTTGTGCGTTGACCGCACTGTAACGGGTTATCTCTGCTACGTCGATATGTGCGTTGAGCATCGAGCGGCGGAGAAGTGAGGTGTCAAGCTGTCTTGCGACCACACCGTCACCTTCGCGGCAGGGGATAAGTCTGTCGGAGGGGTAGTAGGCACACATCATATCCGCCCAGATACTCGCCATATCCTCAACGCATCTGTAAAATGCCACTCGGACGTTATCAAGCGTAATTCGGGAGGTTTCCTGAAGGGCAAGTATCGCACTGGTGTTACTTGCCTCCAAATTTCCGAGTGCCGACTCGGTAGCACCCATAAGCTCCTTGGTCAGCGAAACGGCACTGTCAAGCACGTCCATAAAGTCGCTTTGCATATGTCCCGTGCCGACCACCGATACGGCGTCGGAGATGTTGCCTCCGCCTACGGCGGCAATAGCCTCGCCCACCTCGTTGGTCCATTCGGGTATCTTTGACTTGTCATAGATGACCTTGGAAAAG
Organism: Eubacteriales bacterium; assembly: GCA_045658185.1. Classification (GTDB taxonomy): domain Bacteria; phylum Bacillota; class Clostridia; order Oscillospirales; family CAG-272; genus HGM12713. The sequence continues at coordinate 4,413 of JAZOUQ010000073.1, read as the reverse complement.
GCGGAATCGGTCATATGCTTCATTGCCATGGCGTAGGCACGGTTGATAAACTTCTGATTGGGTATCATACCGCTCACGGGAGACGTACCGTGAAAGCTGTTCTTGGTGCTTATCCAGTTGAAAAATGCTATGGGGTAAAGAGAGCAGTCGGTTCTGGCACGTTTTATAACGCAATCGCGTGTGGATTTTTCAAAGCATACCTTGCCGTCCTCCTTCCAGAACTTGACGATAAAGGTTGCCTTTGCCTCGTCCTCTCCCTCAAGCTCGTATTTTCCCATATTTCCCGCGGTGTAAGCGGTGTCGCCGTCGGCACTTATCTTGGCTATGTCTTCAGCCGGAACGCCGAAGCTCTCGGCCTCGCGGCGAAGAGAATATACAGAGCTTCTGCCCGAGATGATAACGTAGTCCTGGGACTGTATATCTCTTGAATTGACGTCTGCGGGATAGATGCAAGAGCCGTCTGCCACCATAGTAACTATGTCGCCCGTGTACTCTCCCGCACCTGCTGCGGTTTCGTCCCAGTAGCAATACAACGCTCCGTCACCGCTTATGGCTGCGTCTGTGAGCAGCTCGATAAGCTTTGCGTCCATATCGCACTTTTCCCATCTGTAAGCCGCATTTTTAGTCAGTGTTTCAAGCAGAGAGCGTATGGACTGCTCGTCTTGCGGGGCGGAAAAGGGAAGATTGTCGTCCGAAAATCTTATGGACAGATCGGCGGAGGCCACCGAGCATACCAGATAATCTATGACTCGGCGTATGATATTGAAAACGGGTTTTGGCAACCCTTGTGCCTCTGACGACTGCCATTGTTCGCCTCGGTAGAAGCATTCGTTTCTGCGTGTGGTTTCGTAAAGACCGATACGCGTTTTATACGCCTTACCCGCCTCGTACTGACTCCACGCTTTAGTTGGTTTGCTGTTCATTTGTTTCCTTTCTTTCATTTTATTTCTATTCCCACTGAATGTAGGGATTGTCTGCCTGTACCACCTGCTGTTATCCTGAGCTTGAGTGATTCTGTTCTGCCTGTGTTGGCTCGGAGGCGTTTTTGATATAATTTTTCCGAGGGGGGAAGCTCAGCGGAGAACTTGGAGATACAGGTGTCGGTGTCTACTGACAGCGTAACTTCTATACCGCTGTAACTAACGTATACGTCACTTGATCTGAACGGTGGGTCGGAATTAGGTCTTAAGGCATTGGATTCATAGGTAGCTACTATCTCTTCGCCCATATCGGTGTAAGCGTACTTGTCTAAATAGTAGATATGAGATTTGCCGTCGGATAAATAATAGAAGCCCACGTTACCGAACAGATTGAAGAATTTGGTGGCGTATATTCCGTCAAAGCAAGACCACGCGTCCTTTTCTATGGAGTACATCCATACCCTCCCCGCGAGGACACTGCTCGTGAACAGAAGCTCTCGGCGAGCGGTGTCGGCGAACACCGTGGCGTCCTTGAAAAATTCGGCGGGAAGATAGGGCGTTATGGGGTCGGATATGGAGTATGCGTTGCAGTCGTTCAGCTCGTCGGTGTGAGAGTTCCACCGCCAGATAGCGTTATTTCCTACGCAACAAGGCTGGTTTTCTACGGGAGTTGCCGCACCGTTTGAGGATACGCCCACATTCATATTGATGTTGATGAGCGGCTGATTTTCAAAGGAGCAGTTCGTACTGTCTGCCATCCACGTGCCGCCCTCGGTGAATATGAGCAGACGGTCGTAGTGTCTGCTGACGGCTCTGACGGGGAACTGTCCGTCGCCTACGGTGAATATCGAGCCGTAAGGCATATAGAAGGAGTCGCTGGTGGGGAAAAGCGTCAGACATTCATCAAGATCGGCATCGGACACGTAGTTACAGGTGAACATATGACAGGGGACGATCGGATTTCCCCAGAAAAACGGACGGCTGTTGTTTGCACCGCCGAAAACCGTTGCGTGAGTGCATTTAAAAGCGGTGATAAGATTCGTTTGGGGCGGATATGTGACGGTTACTACCAAATGGTCGTAGCTTTTCAGCGGATAGATTCCTGCCGCCATTTCACCGATCATATAATACTGATCCTCTGCTATTTTTTCGCCGTTGATATATACGGAGTCCAGACTTTGTATAGGCTGGTCGAAAAAGATCAGCTTGTAGTCGTTGCCTCCCATAACGTAGCTGTAACGTGCTTTGTCGGTCAGAAGGTTTCGCGGCTGGTATACATCCCCCACCTCGCCGTCAAACCACATATTGCCCACCAACGGCACGTAGCCCGTTGGTTGGGTAAGATAATCATTTTTGAGTATCCAGATGCCTTTTCCGTCAACAAGATACAGATCTCCTCGGTAGTAAAAGAAATCCGCATCTCCTGTACGGCTATTGGCGGTCGTTACCGTTCTCATCTCCCCCGTTTCGAATATTTCGTATATTTTGTTGTCTGCAAGAACGTAGCAACGCTGATCGCCATCGAGGAAACCCGTCCAGACAGCACGGATCGTACCCGGAACGGTGGCGAGTTGTGTGTAGCCTTCGCGTTTTTGGAGTGAACCGTCGTGCTTGAAGCGGAAATTTTTTATAAAAGACGAGCCTGTCGCGTCGGAATTTTCCGTTCTGCAGTCGATTCCTTTAAATTGGTCGATGGTAATGCTTTTTTTGTCGATATTTGATATGATCTTCACCTCACTTTCTTTTGTCACAGGATCAGTCAAAAATACTTTTTTTCTTTCTTGGAATGATGAAGTCATTCTCAATCGAAAGCACGGGCGGCTGACAGCGGCTCATCAGGGCGTAACGCAATGCCTCGGGGGCGTGAGTTACGGAGTGTGGCTCACTTGATGCGTCCTCAGTCTTTTCCGAATCGAAGAGCAGGGCGGGGATACAGCGGATAAGCTCGGTACACCTCCCCGATATCCTGAGCATGGGGGAGTTTTTCTCACTCAGGTATTCGCGAACCACTCGCCAGCCCGCAATTCGTCTGTCGTCGGCGGCTATCATAGGCGGCATTCCTTCGACTAATTGCATTATTTCGTAGCCGCTCTTACCGCTGTCCTGACGTCTGTTCCACAGATCGGGGGACGCCACGGCAAACTCTGCTCTCACGCCTCGGCAAAGCTGGGCAACCACGCGTGCCGCTTCGGTAAGCGTCAGGTTTGGAATACAACGCTCGTCCACGGCGTACACGTTTCCGTCGCCGTCTATTGCCATAAGCAGTGCCGCCAGCATATCAAAGCCGTAGTCAAGTGCGACGAAATATTTTACGTTGTGGGGAACGTCCGAGGGGGTGCAAACGTGTCTGTTTTCGTCAAATTCGGGAAAGAATTGCCCCTCAAACACGTCCCACTTGCCCCACAGCCAAGCATCTCTCATTCGATCGGGCAGACTTTTGAGAGAGGATACGTAGTCGGGGTCGGCGGTGGTCAGCACGGTGTTGTCGAATACCAACGCCTGAACGAATGCGTAATCGTCGGGGTTTTCTCCCGCACGGAAGTCGCGGTCGATAAACAGCCGCTTGACCCAGGCATGTCCGATACCGCCGGGGTTACAGGTAAGGTACATTCGTCGCGGAAAGCTTGACGTACCTCTAAGACACGCCTTGAAGATGGAGAAACGGTATTCACTGAGCTGTGTTGCCTCGTCGATGGCGATGACGTCAAACTCCTGTCCCTGATACCGAAGTGCATCACGGTCGCTGGCACAGAAGCCGAGAAGTATACGGCTTCCGTTGGCGAATTTAAGACATTTTTCACTTTCCGACCAGCTCACCAGATGTCCGTATTCACTAAGAAACGGAGTTACGTGATTTGATTTCAGCTCGGGAAGTGTACGCCTGACGAGTAAGCACCGAAGCCCCGCGTATCTGAGGCACATAGCGGTCAGCTTACGCCTCAGAGCCCAGGACTTTCCCCCTCCTCTTGCTCCGCCGTAAGCGGTGAAGCGGGCACGGGAATCGAAGAACGCACGTTGCTTGGGATTGGGCTTTCCGCGTATAAGGATACGCTCGGCGGTCTTATTCTCCGTCGGCAAATATGTCGTGCTCAAAGCAATATCTCACCTCCTCGGAGGAAAGCGTCGTTCCCTCGCCCAGGGAGTAGAGCATTCGCTTTTTCATATAGGCTGACAGCAGGGTGGGGGACACCTCGGAGTTAAGAGCCTCGTCCTCAAATATCGCAAGAAGTCTGTCGTATTCCACGGGATATTCCGCCCGTAAAAGATTCAGGTCGGACAGTCCCGTTCCAAGATAACGGCAAAGCCCCGCAATATTCGGAAACCGTCCTCGGGGTCTGCCTCTTGCTTTGGGCGGAGTGTCCTCTGCGGTGACGTGACAGAGATCCAAATAGTCGTCTACCGCCTCGAAGAAAGTTCCCTCGCTCATAAGCTCAAGACAGACGGACGAAACGCTCACAGACGCTTGATTGTTGTGGTTGTGTTCTGTTTTCAG
>JAZOUQ010000072.1:0-45946 GCA_045658185.1 Eubacteriales bacterium | reverse complement strand
AGTACAGAGTTCTTGAAAGTATGCTTAATGCGTTTCTATACCCTCCAAAGAAAGTAAAGCAACCTTTGAGAAGAAAGCCTATATATCAAGTGATTGAAAGGAAGTAATAAATATGGCATCAGGAAATATCGTTGAAAGAGTCCGTGGTAACGGTGAGAAGAAATACGAAATTACTGTTGAAGGTGAGCGTGACTTGCTTACAGGCAAAAGGAATCGTATGTACAAGACAGTAGGCTCTATGAAAGAGGCTAAGGTTGTAATGAGGCAGATGATAGTAGATATGGAACGTGGTATAGCCGTCCGTAAGAGTCCAAAGAAAATATCCGAATGGATTGACGAGTGGTTGGAGCTATACCTCCCTAACATACAGGAAACCACAAGGATAGGCTACAAGACTAAGATAAATAATTATCTTAAACCAGCCATAGGGGATATATATCTTCAATCTCTCCGTGCAGAACACGTGCAGAAGATGGTTAATGATATGATAGCAAGAAATCTATCCCCCAAGAGCATCCGTGACACCTACAACAACATCAATGCCGCTATGAAGAAGGCAGTTATACTCCGTATGATACCCTTTAATCCTTGTGAGGGCGTTGTTCTTCCCAAGCTTAAGAGATACAAGGCTAAGGTATATGACATAAAAATGATACATAAGCTGCTTGACGTAGCCAAGGATACAGATATGTATCTCCCCATTCTTCTCTGCGTTACTGCAGGTCTTAGGCGTGGTGAATTGTTGGCTCTGAGGTGGGATAATATAGACTTCAAGAACAGCATTTTACAGGTACGAAGCAATATGGTAAGGGGTGAGGAAGATTTCATCATTAAATCCCCTAAGACAGAGGCTGGTGTAAGAGATATCCGCCTTGGTAGTGAGGTTATGGCAGTTCTCAGAGAAGAGAGAGCAAAGTACCTATCTGACTTATTTTTCTATCAAGGTCATTTTCAAAATCTTAACTTTGTAATACGTCAGAAGGATGGCTCTCCGATACGTCCTGACTCTATGTCACAGAAATGGAGAAGGTTTCTTGAAGACAACAGGCTTCCATCTATCCGTTTTCACGATCTACGTCATAGTAATGCAACTGCACTCATACAGGCAGGTGTTAATCCAAGGGTAGTACAACAGAGGTTAGGTCATTCAGATGTTAATATAACGCTAAACACATATACCCACGTGCTTCCCGAGATGGATATGGATGCGGCAGAAAAGCTTGATTACATCATGCTCAAAAAAGCGTGAAACTAATTTTAACTTGACGGTTTTTTGATGCCCTCTACGGAGAGATGGTCGGTTTCGCGATTACAACGCCTGTCCTGTTAAGGACATCGATAACAGGAGTAACATCAATATAGCTCCTCATAACCCGGAGGTCGTGAGGTTCAAATCCCACCTCCGCAACCAACGCAAAGGACACCAAAAGGTGTCCTTTTTGCGTTGGTTACGAAAATGAGAGCTGTGTTTCACGACCTCGCGAATAACTTGCGACTGGCTGTCTAAGGTCGTGAGCTTCAAATCCTACCTTTGCAACAAAAAACAGTAAATTGATACAAAAGTATCGATTTACTGTTTTGTTATTGATATATTATTTTCCAGCCTCTGCAACAACCTGAGGTGGAACAGAAAAGTCGGTTATTCCTATGTTGTAATAGATAAACGATGATTTTGTGCCGGTACTATCCAGATTAAAGTTATAATCGCATTCAATGTATGTTATTTTTCCGTCGTTTACTTTTATGACGCTGTTATAACAGTAGAGCTTTTGCCAACTCGTTCCCGAAAAATTAGTATATTCAGCCTCGATGGCTTCGGAACATGTATACGATGCTGTTTCCGCATCATACGTAAACTTATCGAAATTATCGGCAAATGAAACTCTTATAATGGGTTCTGTTGCTCCCGCAACGAACCATTCTTCCGTATGATCGTCACGTATTTCATATTTATCGTTTTCCCAATTCTTAACATATGTGGTGTATGTTCCGTCGGAATTTTTCTGGGAATAAAACTCACGGCTGTTGGGAATGCAATAATACACAGTATCACTGTCAACCATACAGTGTCTTGTGTCTTCGTCATCAACACCGTTTATATATACATACATGGAGAAATTAGTCAACTCGAAATTTTCGAATGTTTCATTCCAATCGGTAGCGTTATCCAACTGGGTGTCTACCTTTTTGGTTTCCACTTTCTTGTAATTGCATACCTCACATATATAAGTCATAGTAACGGAAGAATCAGCATACTCAACCTGGGGGTTAGCATACTGATGCTCACTCTTTTCTATTGCCTCAAAGCATCCCTCTGTCTTACATTCTTTCCAGTGGAAATTCTCACTTGACGAAAATTCATCAGCGAAAATATGATCGTGTGTCGGTGCGGTGTTGACATTTGTATTTTCTTTTCCGCAAACAGTACATTTGTTGTACGGAGTACCGTTTTCGTCATACTTGACCTCAAAGTCATGTGCCGCCTTATCCTTGGTAATGTCACAATCAGGGTTTACACACGCATACCAATGATAGTCACTGTCGCTTGACCATTCACTTTCAAATTCATGCTCGTGATCGTCGCAAGAAACAAGGGTAAATAACATACTCAGGCATATACATATTGTGAGGGCAAAACTAAATAATTTTTTCATATAGTTCTCCTTTATTTGTGTTTATAATGTATTGTATCATTTTTCAACGGTAATGTCAATGTTTATTAAAAAGAATTTTATACTTCTGGTTGCCACAAAAACGTGTTGTCTATTGACAATCGAACAAACAGGGTGCCAACACTACATCTTTGTAGGATAAAATTACGAAAAATATTGTTTGATATCGAAAAATGTGATATAATAAAACCATTAAGTCGGGAGGTATGACTCATTATGCCGATAAAAAAGCAAATTAACGTAACTGTAAACGGCAGGCGAATGCTTGTCGGTGCGGGTATGGTGCTGTCCGAAATAACAAACGGTGAAAAGCCTTGTGGCGGGCACGGAAAATGCGGTAAGTGTAAGGTCGTTGCAAGAGGAGAGCTTTCAAAGCTTACGGGTGCGGAGTTGAATGTGCTTTCCGCCGATGAGCTTAGCAGCGGCGTACGTCTTGCCTGTCTTACCTATGCCCTTGGGGACTGTGAAATAGAAACACTTGACACAACTGAAAAATCACAGATCGTTACTGACGGTTACCTGCCCGAGTTTGAGTTGAACCCTGCTTTTGAAAAATACGGCGTTGCAATCGACATAGGTACGACTACCCTTGCGGCAAGACTTTACGACGTAAAGGGAAGAATGATTGCTCATGCGTCGCTACTCAATCCTCAACAGGAATGGGGGGCGGACGTTGTGTCAAGAATTGAAGCGTCACTTGGCGGCAAAGCCGATTTGTTGGCAAAAGCCATAAGAGAGGCATTGGACGGTATAATTTTTGACCTTGCCCGTATTGCCGATATTGATACAAAAGAAATAGACGGAGCAGTAATAACGGGAAATACCGTTATGCTGTCCTTACTTACGTGTGAAGACGTCCGACCGTTTTCTCACGCACCGTTTTCGGTCAATAGACTTTTCGGTGAGTCGCTGACAGCGAATACTCTTGAACTTTCAAGCTTGAATGAGGACACTTCCATATACCTGCCGCGTTGTATCTCTGCGTTTGTCGGAGCTGATACCACCTGTGCTGTTATTGCCACACAATTGTGTGAGAGGGAAACGGCAATGCTTGCGGACATAGGTACGAACGGAGAAATGGCATTGTGGCACGATGGAAGGCTTACCGTTTGCTCCACCGCCGCAGGCCCTGCATTTGAGGGCGTTAATATAGAAATGGGTATGCGTGGAAGCACGGGAGCAATAGATAAGGTCACCGTATTGAACGGTAGTGTTAATGCCCACGTTATCGGAGGAGGCAAACCCGTCGGAATATGCGGAAGCGGATTGGTGGATGCAGTTGCTTGCATGCTTGATTTGGAGATACTTGACAAAAGCGGGTATCTTGAGGACGAGAAATTTATTATCCAACCTCCCGTGCTTCTGACACAGCAGGACGTTCGTATGCTCCAGCTTGCCAAAAGTGCTATATGTGCGGGACTTTTGACACTTATTGAGAAACAAGGACTTACGGCAAAGGATATTCCCACTCTTTATATCGCGGGAGGATTTGGAAATTATCTGAACGTACACAGTGCGTCAAGAATAGGACTTTTGCCCATAGGACTTGCGAAAAACTCAAAGGCTGTGGGCAATTCGGCACTTGCGGGGGCATCTATGATGTTGCTCAATACGGAGATAAGAGGTGTGGCGGATAAGTTTGCCGAGAAGGCAGAGTTGCTGGAGCTTTCAGCAGATCAAACCTTTTCGGAATATTATATGTCGGGAATGATGTTGGACAAAATATAAGGTTTATATACAAATTGGGATCTATCGTATATGTGACTTCGGGAGAGATTTTTTCGCTATCACTTGACTAAAGAGTGCAAAAGGTGTATAATATCAGTATTATCTACCCGTGGCACAGCTGGATAGCGCGCAAGACTCCGACTCTTGAGGTCGCAGGTTCGAATCCTGTCGGGTAGGCCAAAAAACCGAGAACTTTGTTCTCGGTTTTTTCATTTGTGATTCGCACAAACAAAATTATTCGTTTTGTAAATATTATTTGTATAACTTGAAAAATGTAAAATTATGTGTTATAATAATAGTGTTAATATTTTGAAAAGGAGACGTTTCTTATGGAAAAATTTTTTCGCCTAAAAGAAAGTGGCACAAAGGTGTCCACAGAAATTATTGCCGGTCTGACTACGTTCTTTGCGATGTCATACATCATCGTAGTTAACCCCAGCATTCTTTCGCAGTCCGGTATGGAATGGGGAGCAGTATTCCTTGCTACTATCATTTCCGCGGTTGTCGGAACGCTCATTATGGGTCTGGTGGCAAACGTTCCTTATGCACAGGCTCCCGGTATGGGACTTAACGCGTTCTTTGTTTACACGGTATGCTTCACGCTTGGTTTCACTTGGCAACAAGCACTTTCCATGGTGTTTATTTGCGGTATTCTGAATATTGTTATTACCGTGACCAAGATCCGCAAATATATTATAAAATCAATTCCTCTCAGCCTTCAGCACGCGATTGGAGGCGGAATAGGTATCTTCGTTGCTTATATTGGATTCCTCAACATTGATTTTGTCAACTTTACAGGAGGCTCGGTAGCCGCTGACGGAAGCGTAGTTACAAGCGGAATCGTTCCCGAGCTTCCCAAGTTGAACAATCCTGTTCTTTGGGTGTTCTTGATTGGTCTTATTCTTACCGTTGTATTGTTGGTTTTGAAGGTGAAGGGTGCAATCCTTATTGCGATCGTCGCTACCACGGTTATAGGTATTCCTTTCGGTGTAACCACTCTCGGTGACTCTATCAGCTTTACAGACGCTTGTGCTCAGCTTCCCACTACCTTCCTTGCGATTTTTAAGGAGGGCGGAATTACAAGCCTGTTTACGGATATGTCCAAGCTTCCTCTTGTGCTTATAACCATCTTCTCCTTCAGTATTTCCGATACGTTTGATACGATAGGTACGTTTATCGGTACGGGACGCCGTAGCGGAATATTCTCCGAGGAAGACGAAAAGGCAATGGAGTCGGGTGCAGGATTTAAGTCCAAAATGGATAAGGCTCTGTTTGCTGACGCAACGGCAACCTCAGTCGGTGCACTTTTTGGAACTTCAAACACTACCACGTTTGTTGAAAGCTCGGCAGGTATCGGAGCAGGCGGACGTACAGGTCTTACTTCTGTCGTAGTAGCACTCTGCTTTGCCGTATCCGCATTCTTTGCAACCTTTATCAGTGCAGTTCCTTCGGCAGCTACCGCTCCCGCTTTGGTCGTGGTTGGTATTATGATGATGTCTTCCTTTAAGGACATCGACTGGAACGACTTTGAAGAAGCAGTTCCCGCATTTTTCGCAGGAATCTTTATGGCACTTTGCTACAGCATTTCTTACGGTATCGCTGCGGGATTCGTATTCTATATTCTTGTTAAGATATGCAAAGGCAAAGCAAAGGAGATCAATCCGCTTCTTTGGGTTTGTACAGCATTGTTCGTGTTGAATTTCATTCTTTTGGCACTTATCTGAAAATTGTAATATTAAATTGCGACAAGTCGCAAACTAAAAAAGCAACCGCCATCCATTATGGATAGCGGTTGTTTTTATTCAAGCCTTACGCTCTTTCAAATAATTTTTAGTATCCTTTATCATATCAAGTACACACCAGACGGAGAAAACTGCCGTCATAACGTATACAAGAACCATATTCCACGACACGTTGAAGTTGAATCTGAAGGGAATGAATACGAAAGGGATTGTCAGCATAATCGAGGATACGGTCTGCTTTTTTGTGAGGCTTTCCATATTGAACAGCATTATCAAGGGTATCAGCATAAACGCCCAGCTGTATATGGAAGTCAGCGAGGGAACGCAGAGAATGGTTACAAGTCCCAACGCCCACGTCTTGTAGGGGGCATCCTTGCGGATAAATGGCGATACGGCAAAGCAAACGCCGCATATAAGCACCCACAGGTATACGAGCAAAGTAACTATCGTTTGTACTACGGATGGAGCTCCTATATAATTGAGGATAACGCTCAGCGTACTGCCCGAGCCTGAGGAAAAGCTGAAAATGTTCAGATATATTTGATAAAAGCAGGACAGTCCGCCAAAGAAGAAGGATGGAAGGATAAGCATAAGCAAACCGTATATTGCACATCTTATAGCTTCCTTAAAACGCTTGTCGGCAATAAGAAACCAACCGAAAACTACGGGATACAGCTTTATGGCAAAAGCAAACGCAAGAGCAATAAGACCTATTTCTCTTTTTATCTTGCTGTTGCTGTTATATGTGAATGCATAAATCACGAGTGCTAACAACGCAAGAATTATTATATTTCCGCGTTCCAACAAATAGAGAATCGGAAGGCTCAATGCGAAAAGCGATGATATGATTATTCTTTGATACAGAGGACCTTTTTTCTGAACCGAGGTCAGAACGAAGATGAGTATCAGGGAGCATATTACACACCACGCTGCCAGTAATGCTATCGTAGAGGAGTGATTATACCAGGTATATCTTTCGTGAAACGCCGTATCGTTGTATGCTGCGGGAGTGAGCTTTGCAAATATCAGATACAAAACATTTGCCAAGGGAGGGTAAATCACGTGACGCTCGGTATAAACGGCAACACCCTGTGCGGCATCTCGTACGGAGTTGAAAAAGTCCATAAAGAAGTCATAGCCTTCGATGAAAAACGCCTTGGAAAAGTCACCTCTTTCGGTAATGGCACATACTAATATATATATCAATGCACTCAGAGATACGAGCCGAACAAAAAAAGTCGATGATGCGTTCCCCGAAGCAGACAACGACGGTAGATTTTCGTCTTTGCTTCTGTTGTTCTTTTTGAACATATGCTACCCCCTTTTTCAAAAATGTATTTATAATATTGTATCACATATTTTTCCAAAAATCAAGATTTTTGGTTATTTTAATTTGTCATATTTACAAAGCCCGATTATAGTGGTATAATTACGGTATAAAACAATGGAGAATTTTGATGAAGAAAAGTCTTGGAATATACATACACGTTCCGTTTTGTATAAAAAAATGCGGGTACTGTGATTTCTGCTCGGTGGCGGGGAAGGACAGCGAATATATGTCGTTGTACACCGAAGAGCTTTGCAGAAGAATGAGAAATTTTCTTCCTCTGACAAAGGAATACACGGTCGATACGGTGTATTTTGGCGGAGGAACTCCTACGCTTTTGCCTCAAAGGAGCGTGGAGCGTATTATTGAGGAAGTGAATAAATACAATATATCAAGCGGTGCGGAGATAACTATGGAGTGCAATCCCGCCACGGCAGACAGAGAGTATTTTTCGGCTCTCCGTTCTTTGGGCGTAAATCGCTTGAGTATAGGGCTTCAAAGTGCCAAGGACAACGAGCTTGAGCTGCTCGGCAGAGCACACGGTGTGAAGGATTTCGTGTCTTGCTTTGAGGACGCACGGGCATCGGGGTTTGACAATATAAGTGCCGATCTTATGTACGGTATTCCCGATCAGACTATGGAAAGCTTCGGCTATTCGCTGGAATTTCTTTCCGATCTTGCACCCGAGCATATATCCGCATACGGGCTCAGCATCGAGGAGGGGACGTATTTTCACAGACATCTTTCCGAGCTGAAAATAGCGGACGACGATATGCAGGCGAGTATGTACGGTATGATGTGCGAATATCTTTCGGGACGCGGATACCGCAGATATGAGATAAGCAATTTTTCAAAAGAGGGAAGAGAGTCAAGGCATAATACCCGTTATTGGACGGGACTTGATTATATCGGATTTGGAGTTGCCGCACATTCTTGCTTTAATGGGGAGCGTTTTGGAAATTCAAGGGATATTGACGCGTTTTTGAGAGGCGAGGATATTGTGGAGGAAAGATATGCTCTCGATGCTGAGGAACGCAGAAAAGAATATATTATGCTGGGTATGAGAATGGAGAGAGGTATCGACCTGTCCGAGTACAGGTCGCGTTTTGGCAAATCCTTTCCAACAACATCGGGAACGGTAAAAAACTACATTCAGGGAGGCTTTTTGAGGCTCGACGGAGAACGAATGAGCTTTACCGAGAGGGGGATACTTGTGAGCAATGTTGTTCTTGCAGACCTTATGGAACTGTGAATACAAAATTTACAAATACAAATTTAAAAATTTATTGACAATAGACGGATAATAGTATAAAATATAAGTATAATAAAGGTAGTCAGGAGAATAGAAGAATGAATGAAAATAAAGAAATGATGGCTCAAGAGGAAGAGGAGCTTGGAATAATAACGCTGGTTGACGAGGACGGCAAAGAGGTTGAGTTTGAAATAATCGGTCAGCAGCAGATGGACGGTAATACCTACGTAGCACTTCTTCCCGCAGATACCGATATAGAGAGTGACGAGTGGGAATACGTGGTCGTTAAGTACGTAGAGGACGAGGAAGGCGGTTCGCTGGTTTCCGTTGACGATGACGCTGAGTACGAAAAGATAGCAGACATCTTCGATACGTTTTTCTCTGAGGAGATAGATTACGACGCATAAGTCGCTTATCTTACTCAATAAAGAAAAGCAAGGGAAGTGGCAGTCGTGTATAAAGAACCACATCACTTTAAAGGAGTCCGAAATACATTTCGAAGTGGTTTGCAGACCTCCCTCATACTCCCTCGATTGACTTGTCTCGACGGTGTACAGAGGACGCTGGGAGCAGTAAAGCGGAGATAGGACACCGCCCTGGAATACAGGGTTCATTTAATGGCGGCTGTCACTCCCCTTGCTTTTCTTTAAACTAAATCAAGGCTGAGTCTTTGTGGGACTTAGCCTTGTTTTTTTGCAAATCGAGTATTGACATTTTCTGAGAAAAGAAGTATAATGAGTGTGTGATCAAATTTTAATATAATTTGACACCGAATTAATTTACATTTTTAGTGGAGGAAAAAATGAAAAAGGTAATTGCAATTTTATTGGCTATTGTTTTGGCTATCGGTGTTGGTGCCGGAATATTTGCAGCTGTAATATACAATAAGCCTGAGAAGGTGGCTTTCAGTGCTGTTCAGGGAGCTATAGAGGATCTGTTGGAGAGAGAGGAGATCGCACCTGTATGGAATATGCTCCACGGTGGTTCTTTATCTGTATCGGTTGACGAGTTTAAATCCGATGATTACGATATGCTGAAAGGCGGAAAAGTAAGTGGTAAGATCTATTTTTCTGAAGATGCATTTATGGCTGAGGACATAAAAGTAGATCTTTTTGGTGTAAAGATAGATGGTGACATTTATACATCATCAGATATGATATATATATCCGAGGATGAAATATTTGACGGAAAATATGGAATAGTATACAAGGACGCGGCGAATGATTTTGAGGATTCCATATTTGCGTACGGCTCTGGCTCTGATTATGCTATTCAGGACGAGGATACGTACGACGCTATTATGGAAACGTTAGAATCCTTGAAGGATACTGATAACGAGAAGCTTCGCAAGGATGCAGAGGAATTGGCGGAAGAGCATATCAAAAACATTTATGAAATAATATGTGATAACGTTGAGTTTGAAAGCGACAACGATGAGGTAAGACTTAACGGACAAAGAGAAAAGGTAAGAGTTATAACCATCAAAATGGATGGCGATGATATTGCCAATATCGTAAGAGATATATACGAATACCTTTGCGAGGATAAAACAATAGGCGATTTCCTTGATGAACACGGTTCATCTCTTGCGTTGGCAGATTATTTGTTTAAGCTTGATTCCGATTCCTTGGGTGAGCTTTATGAAGAGTATCTCGAGGATATGGAGGATAGAATAGATGTTATCTGTGATGAAATTGAGGATCAGTGTGATGACACCGAGATAAAAATAATCACGCCCAAGATGAGCCATAAGCTTCTGAAGGCTGAGATCGAGGTTGACGGAGATACGGTATTTTCTATTGATTTCGGTAAAGACGGAGTTAAGAAGACCAACGAGATAAACGTAGAGATAGATGGAGAAGAGCTATCCTATGTGATCAGCGAGAATACCAAGGATACGTACGAGGCTAAGCTTGAGGCCGATGGAGAAACTGTCATAAAAGTATCCATAGACAAGAAAGGCGAATCTTACAAGCTTTCATTGGGTGATGGATATATTACCATTAAGGGTGACTATATAACCGATGGGGATACCACTACCATTACTGTCGAAAAGCTGACTGTACGATATGAATCTTGGGAGGACAGCAGCGAAACAACATATACTTATGATGCGGATATTACTATAATAATCGACGAAAAGGATGATATTCCCGCTGCCCCCGATAAATTTGATCGAATTTCCGATATTACCGAAGAGGATATCGAAAAGTGGTTTGAAAAGATCCAAGATTTGATCGGATCTAATTATGGGGAAGAGTATCCATATTAACCGACCGTAATCAACAGGGTTGAGTCGAAAACGACTCAACCCTGCTTTTTCTTGATTAAAGATGAATGTGCGGTCTTTTTCATTGACATACGTCAAAAAAGAGTGTATAATAAATACAGTTGGAAATATACTAAAGGGAGGGGAGAGGCGATGTATCCTGCTTATATTGGCGAGATAATAGGACGTTTTGAGAAAAACGGTGAGAAGGCATATATAGTTGGCGGAAGCCTCAGGGATATACTCATAGGTATTCCCCCTCACGATTACGATATAGCTACCTCGGCTTTGCCTGAGGTGACGGCACGGATATTTTCGGACAAGCACGTTATAGAAACGGGGATAAAGCACGGAACTGTAACGGTGGTGTGGGACGGTGAGCCTGTGGAGATAACCACCTTTCGTATAGATGGAAGCTATACCGATTCCCGTCACCCCGACTCGGTGAGCTTTACGTCGGATATAGTGGCAGACCTATCAAGAAGAGATTTTACCGTCAACGCTATGGCGTATAGTCAAAGGGACGGACTTGTTGACCCGTTTGGCGGAAGAGAGGATATAGAACGCAGAACGATTCGTGCGGTGAGAGAGCCGAGCGAGAGATTTCGCGAGGACGCCTTGCGAATTATGAGGGCGTTCAGGTTTTCGGCACAGTTAGGTTTCGATATAGAGGCACGAACGCTTGACGGGATCAGCGAAACCAAGGGCGGTCTTGAATATATTGCGAGAGAGCGTGTGGGAAATGAGTTTTTAAAGCTTATTACCTGTCCTTCGCCTCAAAATTCAATAAACCTTATGATAGAAACGGGAGTTGTTGAATACGTTTTGGGAGATTATTTACCGTCAGACAGAGTTGTTTCTCAAATAGAAAAAATGCCGAACGACATACCGTCAAGGCTTGGATTTTTGCTTTGCGAGGCAGACGAAGAAAAGGCGAGATATATATTACACTCCTTGCGTTGCTCCAACAAGCAGATAACGGGAGCAATGGCGGTTGCCCGAGGAAGCGTAAGATGCGTAAGCGACTCTGCTGATGCCCGTAGACTTATTGCCGATACGGGAGTGTATGCACTCTCCGCCGCAAGAGCGTCGGAGCTTTGCGGGAACTCAGGAGAGGGGGCGTATGAGCTGACCCAAAAACAAGCGGATACGCCGTGTAGCTTAAAAGAGCTTAAAATAAACGGAAAAACCCTTGCGGAAATGGGTGTTAAGGGAAAGGCGATAGGAGAAATACTTGACCGACTTATGAGTGCGGTCATAGATGATCCCACCAAGAATGACAGCGAGTTGCTAAAGGAAATGGCAATCGGGATAATAGACGAAAGGAAAGGCAAATGATGGAAGGCTTGGATACCCTGCAGAGGGTCAAGGAAAGCAAAGGGAAGATAATGAGCGTGGATTTCGGTGACGTCCGTACAGGACTTGCCGTGTCCGACGTATCGAGATTTATAGCTTCGGGAATAGGATACATAAGTCCCGGCGGAATAGATAAGACCGTGGAGGCGGTGGCCGAGGCGGCAAAGGAAAACGGAGCTGTCGCCGTTATCGTGGGACTCCCCGTCAATATGGACGGCAGTCACGGCGGACGGGCACAGAGATGTGAAAAGTTCGCATATATGTTAAAGCAGCTTTTGGGCGAGGAAATTGCGGTCGCTACCTTTGACGAGCGAATGACCACAATGACCGCCTCTCGGTATCTTAACGAAACAAATACGAGAGGGAAGAAAAGAAAGCAGGTCATAGATACGCTGTCTGCTCAGATAATATTGCAGAACTGTCTTGATAGGCTCAAATATATGAATTGAGGAATGTATATGAACGGCAAAAAAAGAATAACCAACTGCGAGAGCTGTGAGTTTTACGACTACGACGAGGAGTACGAGGAATACGTATGTATGGCAAAGCTTGATCAGGACGAGATGTCGAACTTCCTTTCTGGCTCGACCAAGGGCTGTCCTTATTACCGCTTTTACGACGAATACAAGAGCGTACATAAACAAATCTGAAGGAGTTGATTTAGATTATGGGAACGCTGTTTGATTATATTGATTGGAGAGGGGATATATCCTTCGACACGGTTGGCGTTGGAGAGGTGGATAATATGATCTTCTCCCAGATATGCTATATTGATTTCAAAGGAATGGTTCCCGCATCCACCAAGGCAAAGCCCGTCGGCTTTGTTTCTGCAATCAAAAGATACGTCAACGCCCACAAGGGGGAGGCTATAAATCTTGGAGCTATAATGCCCCCCGAGGTGGTGAATATAGCCGTCAAGGCGGCAAGGTCGCTGCGTTTTTCTCAAACGTCTGTTATTGCTTACGTAAACAAGGTATCGGACATCGACCAAAAGCAATTCAGTGCGATAACCTTTCTTATAGGAGAGGACGAGTGCTTTGTGGCGTTCAGAGGAACGGACGATACTATCGTTGGCTGGAAGGAAAGCTTTAATATGAGCTTTATGTGTCCTATTCCCGCACAGACCGAGGCGGTGAAGTATATCGAAAGAATAGCCGAGGCGTTTCCTGACCGACGTATATACGTTGGCGGTCACAGCAAGGGGGGGAATCTTGCCGTCTATGGGGCGGTGAAGTGCAGTGAGCTGACCAATTCAAGAATAGTAGCCGTGTACAACAACGACGGACCGGGATTTAATAAGGAATTTATCGAAAGCGAGGAATACGCCCGAACGAGAGAACGTATTCGCACTCTTGTTCCGCAGACCTCAATCGTCGGAATGTTGCTGGAACACGAGGAGAACTACGACGTGGTAAAAAGCTCGATGAACGGTCTGCTCCAGCACAACGCATTTTCGTGGGAAGTGATGGGCGGCAGATTTGTAAGAATGGATACGGTTACAGATGAGTGCCGACGGATAGATACGGGACTTAAAACTTGGCTTGACGAAATGTCTATGGACGAGCGAAAGCAGACTCTTGATTCTCTTTACGAAATACTTTCGTCCACCAACGCAAAGACTCTCACCGACCTTAACTCCGACCGCTTAAAGCTTATCAAGGCTTGGAACGAACTTGACCCTCTGTCAAAAAAATACGTCAAGCGTTGCGTGATGCTTATTGTAAGGAATACCAAGAAACAACAAAAGGACTAATTTTAGTCCTTTTGTGTATAATGGTCAATAGAAAATATTAGCAGGAAAATATTATGTTTGTATATAAAAGAGTACGCGACCTACGGGAAGATAACGATAAAACTCAAAAAGATATAGCTTTGCTGTTAAATATGCACGTTACGGTTTATCAACGGTATGAGCGTGGCGAGAGAGAATTGCCGTTGTGGGCGGCTATAAAGCTTGCCGATTATTACGGAGTATCTTTGGATTATCTTGTGGGAAGAAGCAACACTAAAAAATAAGCGGATTGTATCAGTGTACAATCCGCTTTTGATGTTCTCAATCCAACTCATCCAATGTTTTGCCAAAAGAGGGAATAAATTTATCGCAAAAATATTTTACCTCGGGGAGATCGAAATACTCCTCCACAGAGGCTTTGAGAGATATTTCTGCTTTTGCAAATTCTCTGTTTCCGCTTTTCATTTCCTCAATGCACTTGATATACGCCGACAGCTTGTCAGCCGCCTTTACCAGCCTATGCTCATATCCGTTCTCGTCCTGCGATATAAGAGGAGCATAATCCTCTTTGAGCTCTTCGGGAAGCATAGACAACAGCTTGTCGTTTGCCACGCTTTCTATCTCTTTGTATGCTTTTCTTATATCGGGATTGTAGTATTTTATAGGCGTAGGCAGGTCGCCTGTTATTACCTCGCTGCTTTCGTGGTAGAGAGCGAGAGTGGCAATTCTGTCCGCGTTGAGATTTTTGCCGTATACTCTGTTTCCGATAAC
Source organism: Eubacteriales bacterium (assembly GCA_045658185.1). Classification (GTDB taxonomy): domain Bacteria; phylum Bacillota; class Clostridia; order Oscillospirales; family CAG-272; genus HGM12713. The sequence continues at coordinate 31,097 of JAZOUQ010000072.1, read as the reverse complement.
GGCAAGTGCGTGGGCTATCTGTGCTACCTGTGCGGAATGCTCTGCAATATTTTCCTCGGTCACCGCCTTCATAAGACTCCAACGGCGAATGAGCTTCATTCTTGACATATAAGCGAAAAAGTTGTACATAATTATCCTTTCTGTGAAAATTCCCACCCGTGTTGAGGGGTGGGAATTTTTCTTTATTATTCTTGCTCGGCAGTAACCGCAAGTCCAAGCTCGTCAAGAGCCTTGGGATCGGGCTCGGAGGGACACTTGGTCATAAGCTCGGAAGCGTTCTGAACCTTGGGGAAGGCGATAACGTCCCTTATGTCCTCAAGACCGAGAAGCAGAGTTACCAAGCGGTCGAATCCAAATGCAAGTCCGCCGTGAGGAGGTACTCCGTAGCGGAACGCGTCAAGCAGGTATCCGAACTTCTCCTTTGCCTCCTCCTCGGAAAGACCGAGAACGGAGAACATCTTCTTCTGTATTTCGGAGTCGTGTATTCTTATAGAACCGCCGCCAAGCTCCGTGCCGTTAAGAACTATATCGTAAGCCTTTGCACGAACTCTGCCGGGGTCTGTGTCAATATACTGAAGGTCCTCGTCCATAGGAGAGGTGAAGGGGTGGTGCATAGCGTAGAAGCGTTCATCCTCCTCGCTGTACTCGAGAAGAGGGAACTCGGTTACCCACAGGAACTTGAAGTCGAAGGGATCGAGTATATTCATTCTCTTTGCACACTCGCAACGCAAAGCACCGAGAGAGTCGAATACTACCTTGTTCTTGTCTGCAACGATAAGGATAAGGTCGCCTGCCTCAGCACCCATAGTTGTCTTGATAGCCTCATTCTCCTCATCGGTAAGGAACTTTGCGTAGGAAGAGGAGATCTCTCCGCTTTCCGCCCATTTGAGCCAAGCAAGACCCTTTGCACGGTAAGACTTAACAAATTCAACAAGGGAGTCGATCTCCTTACGGGAGAATTTAGCACCGCCCTTAACGTTTATACCTCTTACCGAGCCTCCTGCCTCAACTGCACCTGCGAACACCTTGAATCCGCAGTTCTTTACGCACTCGGAAAGATTGGTAAGCTCGAAGCCAAAACGAATATCGGGCTTGTCCGAGCCGAAACGGTCCATAGCCTCGGCATAGGGCATACGAATGAAGTCCTCGGTAAGCTCTGTGCCGATAAACTCCTTCATAACCTTTTTGAGGAAACCCTCGTGCATCTTCATTACGTCGTCTGCGGTGACGAAGGACATCTCCGTATCTATCTGTGTAAACTCAGGCTGACGGTCAGCTCTCAGGTCCTCGTCACGGAAGCAACGTGCGATCTGGAAGTAACGGTCAAATCCCGAAACCATAAGCAACTGCTTGTAAAGCTGGGGGGACTGGGGGAGAGCATAGAACTTTCCTCTGTGAACTCTGGAGGGAACGAGATAGTCACGTGCTCCCTCGGGAGTAGGCTTACAAAGATTGGGTGTTTCTATATCTATAAAGCCGTTGTCTGCATAGTAGTCACGGGCAATTTTAGAAATGCGTGAACGTGCGATAATGTTCTTCTGCATATCGGGACGGCGGAGATCGAGATAACGGTGACGCAGACGAAGCTCCGCGTTAACGTTGCTGTTCTCAACTATCTCGAAGGGAGGTGTTTCGGATGCGGAAAGTATACGAAGCTCGTCAACGGCGATCTCTATCTCACCAGTGGGAAGATTTTTATTTATCGCTCCCTCGCCTCTGCGGCGTACCACGCCCTTTGCACAGAGAACGTATTCTGCTCTGATACCGAATGCACGGTCAAATATATCCTTGTCGGTCTTTTCGTCGAACGCCAGCTGTACTATACCGGTGCGGTCGCGAAGGTCAATGAAGATAAGAGAACCGAGATCTCTCTGCTTCTGTACCCAACCCATAACGCAAACGCTCTCGCCTACGTTTTGGGCGGTCAGCGTAGCACACATATGGGTTCTTTTATCGTTAGCTCTTAAAAGTTCTGCCATTTTTCATTCCTCCGAAGATTTATATTGGTTGTCCGTCTTTGTTAAAGAGCGGAAGCTTTTCGAGATAAATTATGTCTTTTCTGTTTTGTGCATCACCCTCTGCGAGAATGGTCATCTTTCCGCAGACTATACCGCCTGCAAGCTCAACGAGTTTCTCAATAGCGGAAAGGGACTCGCCCGTGGATATAACGTCGTCGATTATAAGTATCTTTTTGCCCTTCATAAGCTCTGCATCCGCAGTATCAAGATACAGCTTCTGCTCCTTTGCCGTGGTTATCGATCGAACGTCTGCTTCGAATACTCCCGTCATATAGAGCTTGGGCGCTTTTCTTGCAAGAAAATATTTTTGATTTCCCGCAAGACGTGCCATTTCATGCACAAGGGGAATCCCCTTAGCCTCAGCCGAGATCATATAGTCGTATTCGGGGGCTTTTTCAAGAAGAGCCGAAGCACAGGCGGTGGTAAGCTCGGGGTCACCGAAAATAACGAATGCACCTATTTTAAGCTCGTCGCTGATGGGACAAAGAGGAAGTGCTCTCCTAAGTCCCGCGATTGTCATAGTGTAATGAGTTGCGGACATAATTCCACTCCGTTATAAATGTTTTTAAGGATAAAAATCCTCCAACTATATATTATACACAAATATTCACCGATTGTCAATCACGTGTGACAAAAAAGCTCATCTTTTCGAAAAAGAAAAGGGAGGTCCGCAACACTAAAAAGTCAGGACATCCCATTTCATATTTTATTCGTGATTCCTTGATAAGAGTCTTTCTCCTATCAGCTTCTCAAAAAAACGTCCCAACGCCACTCCACCGATTACGGCACAAATACCCTGAAGCACGTTGCCGGGAACGGATGCAACAGCTCCGCCACCGTAAAGGATATATTCAAAGGCGAAATATCCGGTGATCATTACAGCCTCGGCACATACAGCGGATAATATTCTCGGAATGAAATCAAGCTTGGGTGCTGAAAGCAACCGCTTAAAGGCTTTCAGCGTAAAATAGGCACATACAGCCATAAGTGCTTTTATTACGACTGTTGCGGGTATATACAGAGTAAAAGCCATAAGAAGGTCGGCAAGTCCCGCACCGACCGCAGCGGAAACGGCACCGTACAGAGGTCCCATTGTCCAAGCACAGAGAAGTATCATAAAGTCACCAAGATTGAAGTAACCGAAGGGCAACGGAATGGAGATAAACGTACACACGCACACTAGTGCTGCAAAAACAGCACAAAAACATATGTTCAGTACCGAGTGTCTGTATTTTATTTTGTTATCCGACATATTTTTTTCCTTTCATATTTACAAAACGTTTTTTTTATATTATAATGATATTGTGATATTATTTAAATAATCAGATAAGGAGTTTTTTATAATACCAGATTATGGAGAAAAAATATTACGGTCTGTATACCAAGATCAAAAATAAAATATTGAACGGAGAATATAAAGCAGGAGAAAAGCTGCCGTCCAAGAGAGTTATGTCGGAGATGACGGGGTACAGTATTATAACCGTTCAGACGGCTTACGGTATGTTAGTGGATGAGGGATACGCGGAGGCAAGAGAGCGAAGCGGATATTTCGTTTTACCTCTTAAGGGGGCATCTCTTATTGAGCGACGTTCATCTGATACGTCGGTGGTATACGCCCCCGATGATGAGTCGGGAGAGTGGGGGGATTTTGAGTATTCCGTATGGTTCAAAACGGTAAGACGCGTTATGGCGGAGGGAGGCAAAAAGCTTTTTGTCAAAGCCCCCTCAAAGGGCTGTGCAGTGTTGAGAAATTCCATCGCCGACTATTTGTGGAGATACAGAGAAATGGCAGTTGATGCCAACAGAATAATAATAGGCTCGGGTGCGGAGCAGCTTTATGAAATTGCGGTAAAAATACTCGGAAGGGACAAGATATTCGGTGTTGAAGATCCTTGCTACGAGCGAATACCTCAGGTATATGGGGAAATGGGTGTAGGGATAAAAAGATTGAAAATGGGAAGTGACGGAATAGAAGACGGTTGTCTTGACAATGGCGGGTTTGATATATTGCACGTTACTCCGTTTCACAGTTATCCTTCGGGAGTTACCGCTACGATCTCCAAAAGATACAAATATCTTAATTGGATAAAAAAGGGAAGATATATCATAGAGGACGATTTCGACAGTGAGTTTTTTCTTCCGGGACAGCCGATAGAGTCGCTTTATTCTCTAGACGGAAGTGGTTCGGTGATATATATGAATACCTTTTCCAAAAGTCTATCCCCCGCTATTCGCTTGGGATATATGATATTACCCGAGGAGCTTTTGCAGGTTTACGAGGAAAAATTGGGCAAGTTTTCCTGTACAGTTCCCGTGATGGAGCAGCACGTTCTTGCCGAATTTATAAGGGAAGGAGATTTTGAGCGACACCTCAATCGTGTTCGTCGAAAGAAAAAGTGAACAATAAAATACCACTTTTATATTTTATCTATTGACAAATTACACAATATGTGATAAAATGTTATGAGTATAAGTGTGTAATTTTAATATATGAGAGGAATATTTATGCTAAACAGTTATAATGACGAAAGTTGTTCCACTGCAAGCGAAGTAAAGCATCCACGAAAATTCAAGGTCAGATGGATGCTGGTTTTGTACGATCTTGTATGGCTTTTGATCTCCGAGATGATCTTTTTGGTATTGTACACGGGGGAGAAAAGGCTTTCTCTTCAGGGTGTTATAGTACACGGACTCCTTTGGATAGTTTGTATCATCACGTTGCGTTTTGTATTCAATATATACGGATTGATATGGCGTTACGGAGGAATACAGTCCTACATAAGATTGCTTTTATCGGACGGCGTTGGATTTTTGATTTGTTTTGCACTTTCCGTGTTGTTGCCGATTGAAAGGGTAAGCTTTGCACGTATAACCGCGATATGCTGTGTAAATCTTCTCGGGGCACTCGCTATGAGAATGGCATACCGATATGCTTACAAGTGCAATCGTACCACGTTACTTGGAAAGACGTTGTGCTTTATCGTTTTGATCTTTACGGGACGCCGTGTTGATAACGCACATCTTGACAGCGAAAGACAGAAGATAAAGATAGCTATTGTAGGAGCGGGACGCGTTGGCGTTGCACTTGCCGAGGATCTGTTCAACAATGCGGCATCAGCGTATACCCCCCGATGCTTTATCGATATAAAAGCAGAAAAAATAGGAAGACAAATACACGGTATTCCCGTAATTTCGGAAGAAAAAGCCACGCTTGGAACACTCTCCGAATACGAAATACAGGAGGTAGTATTTGCCATTCCCGAATTGAGTACGGAGAAAAAGAAAAGACTGTTTGATTACTACAAGCAGGCAGGCTTTAAGGTAAAGGTATACGATTACCCCATTATGCACTCGGCGGGAACAAAGCGTTCTCTTCGTGAATTTGACATAGAGGAGCTTTTGTTCAGAAAGCCTGTAACTATATCCGATGCTCAACCTGCCGCATATTACAAGGACAAGGTTATACTTATAACGGGTGGCGGCGGATCTATCGGAAGTGAGCTTTGCCGACAGATCGCAACTATGTCACCTAAGCAGTTGGTGATTCTTGACGTATACGAGAATGGAGCATACGACGTTCAGCAGGAGCTGAAAATAGCATATGGAAACAAGCTTGATATACGTGTTGAGATACTTTCTGTTTGTAATAGAAAGGCACTTGACAAAGTATTTAATACATATAGACCGAATATAGTTCTCAATGCGGCGGCACATAAGCACGTTCCTCTTATGGAGCATAATTGCTGCGAGGCAGTTGAAAACAATGTGTTCGGCACGCTTAATACCGTTGAAGTATCCGAAAAATACGGAGTTGAGCGTTTCATTATGGTGTCGACGGACAAGGCTGTTAACCCCACGAATGTTATGGGTGCGACGAAGAGAATGTGCGAGATGATCGTACAAAGCTACGCAACGAAGGGATCGGAAACGGTATACAGTGCAACAAGATTTGGCAACGTTCTCGGAAGTGCGGGAAGCGTTATACCTTTGTTCCGACGTCAAATAGCAACAGGCGGTCCGATCACGCTTACGGATAAACGAATAATCCGTTATTTTATGACCATTCCCGAGGCAAGTCAGCTTGTGCTTCAGTCGGGTGCGATGGCGAAAAACGGAGAGCTGTTCGTGCTTGATATGGGCAAGCCTATCAAAATACTTGATCTTGCGGAAAATATGATAAGAATGTCAGGATTTGAGCCATACAAGGACATTGATATAGTCGAGATGGGCTTACGTCCGGGCGAAAAGCTTTACGAGGAATTGCTTGTAAGGGGAGAAAATCTTGGTAAAACTGCTAACGAGCTTATCTTCACAGAAACGGATGCGGCTCTTGCGATGGAGGAGCTTGAGGAAAGACTGGAGTGCCTTCGCCGTGCGGTGGAAACCGGAGATGACATTATAGTCAAGGAAGCTCTTCATAAGGTAGTACCGACCTTCCGTACACCCGAAGAGATAAACGCCGATGCGGACAAGTCAAAGGAAATGATGACTGCATCTGTTTAAAATAAAAACAACGGCAATCCGCTTGTAGCTGATTGCCGTTGTTTTTTGCTTGAATACCACCACTGTGGGATTTTATTGGAATTATACGGTTAAAAATGATGTTGACAAAGTACACCGCTATATTGTATAATGAGAATAGAAACACAAAAAGGAGATGTTATATGAAACGGATATTATGTTTGCTTTTATGTATTTTGATGCTTATACCGCTTGTTGCTTGTAACCGTCAGCTTACAAATGATCCAATCGAAACAACATCTACGCCTGAGTCTACCACCGAGCAGTTGCCTGTGCAAGAAGGGGATCATCCGTGTCCTGTTGCAGAGATCAAGGACGGCGTTTTTTATATGTTTGAAGGTGAAACGCGTCTGCTAAATTTCAGCGTTTATACTCCCGAGGATGCCAAAGGAACTGTCAGTTGGAGTTCCTCGCACGATTGCGTAACTGTTGAGAATGGAAGAGTTTATGCAAAAAATGAAGGTTATTCAGTTGTGTCGGGCGGAGGAAACAGCACCTGTGTTGTTCGGGTCTTGCCCAAAACTCTCCCCATTTTGAATCTTGACGTGGGAGGGGCAGCCATAACTTCCAAAGAAGAGTATGTGGACTGCAGTGTATCCTTGAGCACCTCAAATGAAGATTATTGCTTTAAAAACGCAACGGCGGGTATTCGACTTCGCGGAAATTCCACCATGACAAAACCCAAGAAGCCATATCGCATTAAGTTTGATTCTAAGCGTAATATGCTTGGAATGAACGAAGGTGCGAAGTGCAAGAGTTGGGTGTTGCTTGCCGAGTGGTTTGATGCTTCCATGCTCCATAACTCCACCTCGCTTAGTCTTGCATCGGTGATACTCACCGAATACACCTCGGACTGGCGATACGTTAACGTATATCTCGACGGTGTTTATCAAGGCGTATATTTACTTGCCGAGCAGAGCCAGATCAACGAGCATCGCGTAGATATTGAGGAAGCGGGAGCGGACACCAAGAATACTCGTTCGGGTTATCTCTTTGAGCAGGAGAACGGTTCAGAGGATCCGTTTTTGACCATCAACGTTCAATCCTACAAATATACCAATTTTTTGGGAGAGGAATACGTTCCTCACGTTAAGGAATTTCATTATGAACTGAAAAATGACGATACCACGCCTACACAGGAGGCGTTTGCAAGAAAGTATTTTAAAAACGTGTTCGATGCGATCTATATGGCGACGTATGAGGGACGCTATATGGCGATTGATAAAAACGGAGATCTTGTCCCGTCTGATGCAAAGACCGCCGAGGAGGCTATTCGTGCTTTGATCGACGTTGATTCTTTGGCACGTAAATATATCCACAGCGAGCTGACCTGCAACTGGGACGACAGACAGAAGAGCTACTATACATATGTGGATTTTTCCAAGGGAGGGACGGGACTTTTCACTTTTGCCTGTCCGTGGGATTTTGACCACGCCTTCTATCGCTGGAAATACTATACATATGCCAACACCGAGGAATACTTTGCCGTGCGTCGCAACGTGTGGTACGTTATGCTCCTCAACCACGATTTTATCCGCGAACGCATCGCAGAGGTCTGGAAAGAAGTTTACGGTGGCACAAACGGATTTGACTCGGCACTGGATATGATGCTTCAAATTACGAGAAACTATGAGAGCGATTTCCGTGTTGATGCGGATATGTGGAACCGTGGCAGTGACCTCCCCGCGGAGGTGTCTGACCGTATCACAGAGGCGGCGAAAGGGTATCAGTGGCTTATCAAACGTATCACATGGCTTAATGAACAATTCTCCGATCCTGATTTTGTGAAATAAGACAAGATTGGGGATAAAGTTTCCCTTGTGGAAACTTTTAGATAAAAGCTTAACAAAACAAGAAGAGCGACCGTAAGGTACACCTACCATAAAGCAGGTTTTACCTGACGAAAAAACAACAGGAGTACGGACTTTTTAGTTCGTACTCCTTTTCACACACCTTGCCCCGCAAGGTATAGTGTGTTACACCTTTTAGGTGTACTGTCGGGCGGCAGATAAGCCTTCCTCCGGGAGGAGGGTGGCACGCGAAGCGTGACGGAAGGAGCCCGCGCGACTTTAGGTTTGCATAAATTTTATTGTAACGCGCTCTCCCTCACCCGACTTCGTCGGGAGCTCCCTCCCGGAGGGAGCCTTTGTTTTGTTTGCCCCGAAAGTCCATCTGCTTTTCCTGACAAGCACTGCTTTTGAGGACACAAAAGTGAAGCCCCATGTCAAGTGGGAAGATCATTGAGTTATAGAATTTTTAAACCGGAGATATGACTCGTCATCTCCAAAAAATTTATCAAATGCCGATAACATATTTCCTATACTAAATGCAGATATATATTCTTCTTGACTGTCATCGTTAAGATTTGAAAAATACATTGGATTTCGATCAGAAACACAAAAGCTGTTACACTTTTCAACACTTTTAACCTGTGAAACCAACTTGCTGAGCTCATATAACGTTTCAAGACATAACTCACGATTTTGGATTTTTCTATATGCGTGTGCAAGCATATGTGTTGCAAAAAATTTATGAGTTGCATAAAAATCAGAACAACCGTTATCGAAAACAGACAGCAAATTTAAATGTGCTTTACAGAATGAAATAACTTCGTCAAACCTTCCCAGTTCACTCAGTCTCGACGTTAATACTTGAAGATTAAGATCCATCGCCAACCAACAATCAAAAAGATTTTTCTCAACAAAGCTCATTAACTCTTTGTCATTTTTTGAATATCCCAAAGTGCGAGCAATACCGACAATTCTAAAAAAATAACTTTCTCCGCTTAATTTTTCAGTGACATCGAATGCTTTTTGATATTCACCGATTTCACCGTATATGCGCGCGATCATATTTAGTGCTCTATCAATCTGCTTGTTCTCTCCACAAGTGTCAACAACCTCGGTGCAAAGCTGAATGGCCTTTTGGATAGCCTCTTTTTTCTCGTTCTCATCGTTTGACATGCGGTTGACCATTGACAGGGAGAAAGCAAGGTAGATCTTCAAATCGGGACTGTTGGGAAATTTTTTTAAGCCTTCGCCAATAATTTCTATTTCCTTATAGGTATCCATACTTTCATCTGCAGCTTTTATAATTGATTTTACTTCATTGGCGTAACTATTCATGTGATATCCAAACAGACGATCAATAGAAACTCCGAAATAGTCTGCAATTATCGGAAAAAGGCTTACATCGGGAGCGCATTGATTATTCTCCCATTTGGAAATAGCCTGTTCGGATACCCCGATTTTTTCTGCAAGTTGCATCTGTGTGGTTTTCTTTTCCTTGCGGAGGGTATATATGTTCGTACCAATATTCATAAAAGTATCTCCTTAAAAGTTTTTCGCGATCGCTGTAATTATTATATCATATTTTTTTACAGCTTCCAACATATCAAAAAGATATTTCGAACAAATAAAACTCAACCTTGAGTTGGATTTAACAAAAAGCAGAACGGTATAACCGTGTTTTTACAGTTATACCGCTCCACCTGCTTTATCGCAGGTACCCCAAGGTCGCTCTTCTTGTTTTGTCCAATTGTATCAAAGCTGGTCCTTAAGAGTGTTTACACAGCTTTTGCAAACACGCTTACCGTTGAAATAAACCAAGTCATCACTGTTGTTACAGAAAATGCAGGACGGCTGATATTTTTGTATAACTATTCTGTCGTCGTCCATAAAGAACTCAACCGCATCCTTGGGATTTATGTCGAGTATCTTTCTTATTTCCGCCGGAAGCACTATTCTTCCCAACTCGTCAACCTTGCGTACAACACCTGTAGATTTCATAAAAATTCCTCCTTGTTTTTGTCGTTTTATATTACAATATAATTATACAACAAGAAAAATGAAATGTCAATAGGTTTTTTGGAAAAAAGTGGAAAAATATCCATAAATATGGAAAAATACGCGGTTGTTTGTCATAATTCCGAATACATAAAAACGGCTGGGTCATTTTTGACCCAGCCGCAACTCTTTTTGATTATCTGTAAAGGGGATACTTTTTGCAAAGCTCTGCCACGGTGGCTCTTACCTCGTCGGCGGTACCCTCGAAATCCTTTGCAACCTTACCGAAGAGTTTTGCGATGGTCTTCATATCCTCAGCCACAAGACCGCGGGATGTGACTGCGGGAGTACCAACGCGAACGCCTGATGTGACGAAAGGCTTTTCGGGGTCGTTGGGGATAGCGTTCTTGTTTACGGTGATGTGAACCGCATCCAGTCTTGCCTCGAATTCCTTACCCGTAATACCCATAGGACGAAGGTCAACCAGCATAAGGTGGTTGTCCGTACCGCCCGAAACAAGGTCAAAGCCCTCCTCAAGCAGTCCCTTTGCGAGAACGCTTGCGTTCTCAACGATTCTGTGCTGGTAAGCCTTGAATTCGGGGGTGAGAGCCTCACCGAAGCAAACCGCCATAGCCGCGATAACGTGCATAAGAGGACCGCCCTGAATACCGGGGAATATAGCCTTGTTTATCTTCTTTGCCAGTTCCTCGTCATTGGTAAGTATAAGACCGCCGCGAGGACCGCGAAGTGTCTTGTGCGTAGTGGTGGTAACTACGTCAGCATAGGGAACAGGGGAGGGATGCTCACCTGCGGCAACAAGACCTGCTATGTGAGCCATATCTACCATAAAGTACGCACCTACGGAGTGAGCGATCTCTGCCATTTTCTTAAAATCAATGGTTCTGGGATATGCGGACGCACCAGCTACGATGAGCTTAGGTCTGTGCTCCTTAGCCAGCTTTTCATACTGCTCCATATCAATGTACTCGGTTTCGGGGTTAAGCTCATAGGGGATAAAGTTGTAGTACATACCCGAAATATTCACGGGACTTCCGTGAGTAAGGTGTCCGCCGTGAGCAAGGCTCATTCCCATAACGGTGTCACCGGGCTGAAGAAGTGCGAAGTAAACGGCTGTATTTGCCTGTGCTCCGCTGTGGGGCTGTACGTTTGCGTATGCTGCTCCAAAGAGCTTCTTTGCACGTTCAATAGCGATGGTTTCTGCTACGTCAACGCAGGAGCAACCGCCGTAATATCTTTTTCCGGGATAACCCTCGGCGTATTTGTTGGTAAGAACAGAGCCCATAGCACACATAACGGCTTCAGAAACTACGTTTTCCGAAGCAATAAGCTCAAGACCGTCTTGCTGTCTGTCAAACTCCGCTTTTATCGCATCCGCAATTTCTTTGTCGGTAGCGGCAACCTTTGCGATCATCTCATCAATCATTTTAGTCCTCCAAAATAAATATTAGATATATTATAAACCAAAACACTCCAAAAAACAATACGTATATGAAATTTTTTTACAAAATAATTTATCAATGTCATTGACAAAAGGTACAAAATAATGTTATAATAATAGAAACAAATTGGGTATACTTATTTGATGTGTATTTGAATTGTAAACTATAAAGAGCATTTTGACGTATGGAGGTAGTTGGAATTGGAAATAGCAATAATCGCACACGACTTGAAAAAAGAACTGATGGCACAGTTCTGTATAGCATACTGCGGAATACTTAGCAAACACCATATTTGTGCTACGGCAATTACCGCCAAATATATTTCCGAGGCTACGGGACTTGAGATAGATAAACTTATGTCGGGAGAGCAGGGAGGAGAGCAGCAGATAGCCTCCAGAATCTCCTATAACGAGATAGATGTGCTTCTGTATTTCAGAGATACGCGTCCCGGTGCGGCAAACGACACCGTAGGTCACGAGCTTCTCCGTATGTGTGACATTTATAACATTCCCGTTGCTACTAATATAGCTACGGCGGAGGTCATTATAACCGCACTTGACAGAGGCGATCTGGATTGGCGTGAAATAGTAAATCCCCGTTCCGAGCTTAATAAAAAATAAGACGGAAACCGCAAGGACAAGTTCTTTTTGAAACGAACCCACAGAGAGAAGGTACACGGCTGAAATACCTTTGGTGACGACGGGAAGGATACCACTTTGCGTGTACATTTGAATACTTTCGATAAGAGAAAAATTCGGGTGGAACCGTGCTAATGAGAATTTAGCACCCCGAACGGCATTTGCCGTTCGGGGTGTTTTTATATTTAAAGTTAAAAATTTATGGAGGATATTATGAAGATCAATTTTGGAGAACAGATTATCGAGAAGTCCGAGCCGATAACCGTATATGACGCGGCTGCGGAGGCGGGAATAATCAGCCGTGCGGTGGTTGCGGCAAAGGTTAACGGTAAGGTTTCTGCTCTTACCGAGCAGATAAAGGAGGACGCTGACGTTCAGCTTCTTACCTTTGCTGACGACGAGGGAAAGCAGGTGTTCCGTCATACGGCATCTCACATACTCGCACAGGCGGTAAAAAGACTTTATCCCGAAACGAAGCTGACCATAGGCCCTGCTATCGATAACGGATTTTACTATGACGTTGACAGTGATGTGTCAATTACCCCCGAGGTACTTGCGGCACTTGAAGCCGAGATGAAGAAAATAGTTAAGGAAAATCTCAAGATAGAGAGATTTGAGCTTCCTCGCGACGAGGCTATCGCACTTATGACCGAGAAGAACGAGCCTTACAAGGTACAGCTTATAGAGGAGCTTCCCGAGGGAGAGGTTATCAGCTTCTACCGTCAGGGCGAGTTCGTTGACCTTTGTGCAGGTCCTCACCTTTTTGCGACGGGTGCTGTCAAGGCACTTAAGCTGACGCAGTGTACGGGAGCTTATTGGAAGGGCGACCAGAACAATAAGATGCTTCAGAGAATATACGGAACTGCATTCCCCACCAAGGACGAGCTTAAGGCTTACCTTGAAATGGTGGAGGAAGCAAAGAAGAGAGATCACAACAAGATAGGTCGTGAGCTTGAATACTTCACCACGGTTGACAGCATCGGTCAGGGACTTCCCATTATGCTTCCCAAGGGTGCAAGAACCATTCAGAATCTTCAGAGATTCGTTGAGGACGAGGAGAGAAGAAGAGGATATCTGCTTACCAAGACTCCTCTTATGGCAAAGTCCGATCTTTATAAGATCTCGGGACACTGGGATCACTACCGTGACGGAATGTTCATTTTGGGTGATCCTGATGACGAAACAAAGGAATGCTTTGCACTCCGTCCTATGACCTGTCCCTTCCAGTATCAGGTATTTCTCAACAAAAAGCGTTCCTACCGTGACCTGCCTATGAGATTGGGTGAAACCTCGACCTTGTTCCGTAACGAGGAGTCGGGCGAGATGCACGGACTTATCCGTGTTCGTCAGTTTACCATTTCCGAGGGTCACCTTATCCTCACTCCCGAACAGCTGGAGGAGGAGTTCAGAGGTTGTCTTGACCTTGCCCTTTATATGCTTGACGCACTTGGTTTGCGTGAGGACTGCTCCTTCAGATTCTCTCAGTGGGATCCCAACCGTACCGACAAGTACGAGGGTACGCCCGAGCAGTGGGATGAGGCACAGAGAGTTATGAAGGAAATACTTGACAACATCGGACTTGAATACAAGATAGGTATTGACGAGGCAGCGTTCTACGGTCCTAAGCTTGACATTCAGATAAAGAACGTACACGGCAAGGAAGACACGCTTATCACCATTCAGATAGATATGCTTCTTGCGAAGAAGTTCGGTATGGAGTATACCGATTCCAACGACAAGAGAGTAACACCTTATATCATTCACAGAACCTCTCTCGGATGCTACGAGCGTACACTTGTTTTGTTGCTTGAAAAGTATGCGGGTGCACTTCCTATGTGGATAGCTCCCGAGCAGGTAAGACTTATGCCTATCGGCGACGAGCAGGCTGAGTATGCAAGAGGAATCGCACGTGACCTTGAAAAGCTTGGAATGCGTGTGTCCGTTGACGAGAGAAATGAGAAGATAGGATACAAGATAAGAGCCGCACAGCTGGAAAAGATACCCTATATGCTTGTTATCGGAGAAAAGGAGATGGCAGACGGTACGGTTTCCGTCCGTTCCAGAAAGAAGGGCGATATGGGACTTATGTCCGTTGCCGACTTCACCGCTTTCGCAAAGCAGCAGATAGACGACCTTGTGCTTGATAACTGATATATGAAGAGGCTGAGTCATTAACTGACTCAGCCTCTTTTGTTATGATTGGGGATATTCAAAGCTATGGACTTTCCCTTTTAGCTCGGTAAGATATGCCGCGGCTTCTTTTTTAGCCAAGGCAAGGTCAAGCTCCTTATAGTTTCCGCATTCCTTACGGGTGGCACCAAACATTTCACCGTCGTGTGCGACGATCTTTTCAAGAGTGGATATTATGACCTCAAGAACGGTTTCGGGAGATTGATTTCTAACCAGAAGATAAAATCCCGTGCGACAGCCCATAGGGCCGAAATATATAACGTCACCGCCTATCGACGAGTTGCGAACGTAGGTGGCGAACATATGCTCAAGTGAGTGCATAGTCACGTTGTCCATATAATCTCCCGCGTTGGGAATTCTTGTACGTAGGTCGTAGGTGGTAATATCTCCGTCAATTCTTGAAATATAGACGTCCTTTTTTATATAATCGTGGTCAACCGAAAAACTGGCAATTCTGTTCATTCACATTCTCCTTTAGTGTTACTGCAATAATTATAATACTTATTTTCTCACTTGTCAAGTTTTTGTCCTTAAATGAATAACATCTCGGCGTTGGGGTTATAATCAAATACCATTCTAACGAAAAGGAGATAATTATGGAGCTTTACACAAAAGACGGAAAAGGAATTGAAGCCTTGAAGGGAACTCGCACCGAGGACAACCTGAACACAGCGTTGTCGGGAGAGTCGAGAGCGTACCTTAAATACCGATGGTACGAAAAGAAGGCGAGAGACCAGGGGCTTGTCGAGGTGTCGCAGATATTTGCCGAAACGGCCGACAACGAAAAGGAGCACGCCGAGATATGGTTCAGATATCTTGCAGGCGATAGTGACACGCAGGACAATCTGAAGGACGCACTCAAGGGTGAGCATCACGAGTGGTCAAGTATGTATTCGGATTTTGCCAAGGTTGCAAGAGAAGAGGGATTTGACTATATCGCGGGACTTTTTGAGAGGGTTGCGTCTATTGAAAAGATGCACGAGGAAAGGTATCAGAAATACAGCGATGCGTTGGAGCAAAAAACTCTGCTGACCTCGGACAGCCAATCCACGAAATGGATATGTCTGAACTGTGGCTACATCTTTGAGGGCAAAGAGCCTCCTCAGATATGTCCCGTATGTCAAGAGGAAAGAGGATACTTTAAAAAGCAACAGTAAAGACATAAGGCTGAGTCAATTTGACTCAGCCTTATATAAATAACATTCCTTGCCGTGGGAATAGATTATCCCTATTGCCTGCAAATAAGAATAAATTATCGTAGAGCCTACGAACTTCATTCCTCTGCTCATCAGATCCTTTGAAATTGAATCGGACAGAGCGTTCGTTACTTTTTCTGTTTCGTATATGATCTCGCCTGTCCAAAAGGTTTTTAAATAATCGTAAAAAGAACTGTATTCGCTGATTATAGCCTTGAAAATTTTACTGTTGCTTATACTTGCATTTATTTTGAGCTTGTTTCGGATAATATCCTTGTTATTCAACAGCTCGTTTATCTTCTTGCTGTCATAAGAGCATATCTTTTCCAAATCAAAATTATCATATGCAAGTCGGAAGGCTTCTCTCTTGTTCAAAACGCATTCCCAAGAAAGTCCTGCCTGAAAGGATTCAAGTATCAGCATTTCATAAAGATATCGGTCGTCAAAATTCGGTTGACACCACTCTTTGTCGTGATATTCAATATATTTTTCGTTCTTTATATTGCACCACTTACATCTTGATCTTTGACACATAGGATAGTCCTTTTCAGTTTATAGTTCCTTTTTCAAGGGTGAACATTCTCTCTACCTCTGTGGCAAGAAGCGGATACGATGACAGATCGGGAGAGGTGTTGAGCAGTTTTTTTGCTTCGTCGAATGCGTCGTTCAAGATACGGGCATCGTCACAAAGCTCGGCAAGACGGAATTTTACGCCTCCGCTTTGTCGAACAGCTTCGTCGCCGTTCCCACGGAGAAAATCACCGGGACCTCGCATCAGAAGGTCCTTTTCTGCTATCTCGAAGCCGTCGTAGCACTTTTTCATAGTCAAAAGTCTTTCCTTTGCCTTGCCCTCGGAGTTTATTGCCTCCGACACAAGAACGCAATAGGATTTTCTCGTTCCTCTGCCTACTCGCCCTCTCAACTGATGAAGCTGGGAAAGCCCGAATCTGTCTGCGTTTTCTACTATCATAAGACACGCGGACGGCACGTTAACGCCGACTTCAATTACGGTGGTGGAAACAAGTATATCTACGTCCCCACGGGAAAAGGATCTCATGACCTCGTCCTTTTCCTTGCTCTTCATTTTTCCGTGAAGAAAAGCAACTTTGAACTGAGGGAACAACGCCCGAAGCTCCTCTGCATATCCGACAGCGGATTTCAGAGGCGGCATATCGTTTATGCGTCCCTCTCCGTCAATATCGTCCATAAGGAGATCGGCCTCCTCGTCGATCCTTTCCTCAACTGCGGGGCAGACTACGTATACCTGACCGCCGTCCTCTATCTGCTTGGTGATAAAGCCGTTAAGCCTTTGTCTGTAGCTCTCGTCAACACAAAAGGTATCAACCCTCTGACGACCCGGGGGAAGTGCATCTATTCTTGATACGTCAAGTCCTCCGTACACCGCGAGAGCAAGTGTTCGGGGAATGGGGGTAGCACTCATAACCAGCATATGAGAAAGAGCATTTTTTTCAGCAAGAACGGCTCTTTGCCCAACACCGAATCGGTGTTGCTCGTCGGCAACCACAAGACCGCTTCTTGCAAATTCCACTCCGTCGGAGATGAGAGCCTGCGTACCGATAAGCACGTCTATTTCTCCTGATGCTACTTTGCCGTGTATCTGCTTTTTTTGTGTGGCTGTCATAGAGCCTACAAGCAAGGCAACTCGTACTCCCAACTTCCCAAGAAGCTCTAACAGGTCGTTGTAATGCTGGGTAGCAAGTATTTCCGTAGGAGCCATAAGTGCCGCTTGTCTGCCGTTTTTTACCGCTATATACATAGCCGCCGCGGCACATACGGTCTTTCCGCATCCAACGTCACCAACAACCATTCTGTTCATAGCAACGTCGCAGGACATGTCTTTTTTTATGTCGTTGATAACCCTCTTCTGGGCATCAGTAAGCTCGTAAGGAAGTAAAGCTTCAAGGGGAGAAATATCGGTGTCGGGGCAGGGAACGGCACATCCTTTTTTTGCCGCTTTGCCTGACAGAGATACGCCGAGAGCAAAGGTAAGAAGCTCGTCGAAAATAAGTCTGTTTCTCGCCTTGGCTAGGGAATAAAAGCTGTCGGGGGCATGTATCTGCTTTTGAGCATAGGAACGCAGACACAGAGAGTACCGCTGCCGTATCTCCTCGGGAAGCGGATCGCTGTTGGGGTCGCTGATAAATGCCAGTGACATTGCCGAGCGAATATCCTTGGAGATCTGCTTTTGGGACAATCCCTCGGTAAGAGGATAGACAGGCAAAAGCGGAGGCAACTCGGTATTGTCTGAATAAGGCTCGTATGCGGGTGAAGCCATAGAATACCCGTTTTTGCCCACCTGAACCTTGCCGTAAAATCTGAATTCAGAGCCTATGGGGAAAGCGTTTTTTAGATAATCTTGGTTAAAGTATGTAATGTCACAAAAGCCGCTTTCATCATATGCTTTGAATTTAACCAAGGTCATTCTGTTTTTCAACCTCGCCAATTTTGGTTCGGTGGCAACGGTAAGTATGACCGAGCTTTTTGACATGCCGTCAGTTTGGGACAAAAGACGCACGTCGCCTCTGTTCTCGTATCCCCTTGGATAGTGACAGATAAGATCACCTATGGTGTTTATCCCAAGCTTGGAATAACTTTTGGCACGGGCTTCTCCAACGCCGTATAGCTTTTTTACGTTTGCATCAAGTCCTGACATCTGCCACTCCTTTCGTAACTGCTCTATATGATAATTATAACCTTTCATTCTGTTTATGTCAAGAAATTTTAGTTTTTGAGTATAAATTTTATAAAAAAAGTTTTTGATAGTGATTTTAGATATTGACATTTGAATCGATTTGCGTTATAATATATCTACGAATATATGTGTTAACGGAGGTTTAATAACCATTATGAAAAAAATATTGGCTCTTTCTCTCGCTGCCCTTATGGCACTTAGCGTTATGGGATGTTCTAAAAAGAATGAAAGCACCGACGAGCAGGACGGTGGAAAAAAGTCACAGGTCGTTGAAAGTACTGTTACATATGAAAACGTTACCTTTGGCTATGCTGTAAACGACGCGGGTCGTTATGATATTACTTCCGTTGAGTACGACGGTACACAGATGATAGATATAAAGCTTCCTTCCGAGATAGACGGAATTGCTGTTACCGGTATTGCTGCGGAGGCATTTAAGGCGGATACCTTTATCAAGTCGGTAGAAATTCCCTCGTCCGTAACCAAGATCGGTGATTGGGCGTTCTATTACTGTATTTCCATTGAAGAGATAAAGCTCCCTGATTCTGTAACCGAAATAGGTAAGGGTGCATTCTGGAATTGTATTGGACTTTCTGAGATCACTCTTTCTTCCGCAGTGGCTATTATTGACGCTTATGCATTTATGGAGTGTTCTTCTCTTAAAGCAATTACCATTCCCGAAAGTGTAAAAACTATCGGAGAGGGTGCATTCTATGGTTGTGATTCACTTGAAGCGGTAGTTATTCCCGCATCTGTGGAGACGATTGGAAGAGGTGCATTCATCTACTGCGATTCCTTGGGAGTTGTTACCATTGAAAATGCTGAGCTTGTGTTCCCCACCAACGATGACAAAAAGCCTGAGGGCGTGTTTGTTGCATGTAAGGAAGGTTTGGAGATCAAGGCGGCAGCTGATTCTACCGCAAAGGCTTACGTAGATGCCATGAACGATGGTGTAGCAGAGGCTAACCAGATAAAGTTTACTCCTATCGTTCCTTCCACAGCAGAATAAATCCTAACGCAAAAGCCGAGTCGAATTTCGACTCGGCTTTTTTGAACTTGAAAAATTTTTAAAACTTTTTTTCAAAAACCTATTGCAATTTGAAAAGAAGTGTGATATAATACTAAAGCTGTGAACAGCACGGCCCGTTGGTCAAGCGGCTAAGACGCTAGCCTCTCACGCTGGAAACATGGGTTCGATTCCCGTACGGGTCACCAAAAAGAAGAACGCAGGACAAAAGTCCTGCGTTCTTCTTTTTGACGCCGTGTCGTTAATCGCCCCACTCAAAACGCAAAGCGTTTTGAATATGGGTTCGCATTTTGCGAGTAAAGCCGACCTGAGCTCGCTCAAGGTCGCTACGAGCAAAAATCTTCGCCACAGGCGAAATTCCCGTGTGATAACAGAACGCAGGACAGAAGTCCTGCGTTTTTGCTGTCACATTACCGACTTGGAATGATATGTTACCAAATGGTCGTACATTTCTTTTTCTATCTTTTCATATTCCGCAAGAGCGGTGGTAAGCTCTCCGTTGGTCTTGCCGTCACGCAGAGCGATGGCGTTGGCCACCGTCAGCTTCCCGAGGGCGTTCAGAGAGCGTAAAATAATTGCGTTATCACACGCCTTTTCAGCCTCTCTCTCTTCCTCTCTCTTTTTTTGAGCGTTCAAAAAACGCTGTATCAACACGAATAAAACGCTGCTGATGAGCGTAGCGAGTGTGGATACCGTCATTGTAATAGGACCTTCCATTTTTCCTCCTTTCCTTTGGATCTCACACATATAATATCATATAAACTTGTGCCAAACAGTGTCAAGGTGTGCCACCTTGTGCCAGAAGAATAGATTTGCGGTGGGGGACGCGTTTTCGCTACCTTTTTGAAAAAAAAGGTAGCACCAAAAACTTTACGGACAAGAAGGGCTCAACTGAAAGATACAGTCTGTGCTGTGATTTGTAGATTTGCTGCCGCTAATTTTTGGGGACCGCTACCCCAAAAATTCCAATATGTTAGAATTGTGTAGAAAATTTTAAAGCTTTGCTTGACAAAGCACTGTAACTGTGATATAATACATTTAACAATTAGGTTAAATGTTAAATAAAGGAGCGTAAAAAATGGGAATTCAAAACACCCTGAAAGCTCTCTCCGACCCGATACGCAGGGAAATACTCAATCTTCTAAAGCAGGGAAGAATGTCTGCGGGAGATATAGTTGACCGCTTTGAGGTAACTGGAGCGTCCATTTCAAGACACCTTTCGGTGTTGAAGGACGCAGACCTCATAAGGGACAAGAGAGAGGGGAAATATATTTATTACGAGCTTAACGCCTCGGTTCTTGAGGAAATAATGCTTTGGATAGCCGACCTGAAAGGAGAAAACACAAATGATCAAGAACAATAAATGGAAACTTATAATATCTTCAATAATCATTTTGCTCCCCACGCTCGTAGGATTGTTTGCCGAAAAGATACTCCCCGAAAGAATAATCGTTCACTGGGGATTTGACGGAAATCCTGACGGCTGGGCAAGTCCCACAAAAATATTTTTAATACTACCATTTGTGCTGTTGGCTGTACATTGGATATGTATGCTTATTTCTGCGGCTATTAATAAAAACCAACCGCAGAATAATAAAATGGTTAAGCTGACCTTTTGGATAATACCATTTATATCTTTGACTTGTCACGGTGTAATGTTGGCGACCGCGATGGGGCATACCGCAAATGTTCAGGCGTTCGTTTACCTCATATTGGGTGTGGCTTTCGTCGTTATCGGAAATTATATGCCCAAAACAACACGCAATCCAAGTATGGGTATAAAAATAAAGTGGACGATGTCCAACGACGAAAACTGGAACGCAACTCACAGATTTGCAGGAAAGCTGTACGTCGTTATGGGCTTTGTGTGTCTGTTGGCAATGCCGCTGCCTCAAAACGTATTTCCCGTTGTTGCTATCGCACTTATACTTGTTTGCATAGTTACTCCTACAGTATATTCCTATCGCTTTTACAAAAAGCAGCTTGTCGATGGTAGAGCAACCAAGGAGGATTACAAAAGGGGATACGTTGAGGTAATAAAGAACAAAAAGCTCTTTATTATAATCACCGTGGTAATCGTTATAGTGTTGGCTGTATTGCTGTGCGTTACTATGTTCACGGGAGATATTGACGCAACCCTTGGCGACACCTCTATGACGGTAAAAGCAAGCTTTACAGACGACCTTACCTTGAATTACGAGGATATAGATGCCATAGAGTACCGTGAAGAGGGGGTTGACGGGCAGAGAATATACGGATTTGGCTCGGCGAGATTGCTGCTTGGAAGGTTTTCAAACGAGGAATTCGGAGCATACACAAGATACACCTATACGGGAGATGACCCTTGCGTGGTACTGACCGTTGGAGAGGAAAAGGTGGTCATAGGATTGAAGAACGAACAGCAGCTCAGGTGGATATACGACAGAATATCTGCGGAAATCGCTGAATAAGAGGTATCTATGAACGTTATAGAAACAAAAGATCTTACTAAATATTACGGTAGCTCAAGGGGTATCGTTGACGTTACGCTGTCTGTCGCGGAGGGTGACCTTTTTGGTTTCATAGGTCCTAACGGAGCGGGAAAAAGTACGCTTATCCGAACTCTTCTGGGACTTATATCTCCCACTAACGGAAGTGCCTCGGTGCTTGGTAAGGATATTGTAAAGGATAAGACAGAGATATTAAAAGACGTGGGGTATCTGCCCTCGGAGGCTGCGTTTTACAGCGGTATGAGGGTCGGTGAGCTTATCGGATTTTCTGCAAAAATGAGAGGGGTAGACTGCAAGGCAGAGGCGAAAAGCCTTTGCGACCGACTTGAGCTTGACACCTCAAAAAAGATAAGTCAGCTTTCTCTGGGTAATCGCAAAAAGGTTGGCATAGTCTGTGCGTTACAGCACAAGCCAAGGCTGTATATTCTCGACGAGCCTACAAGCGGTCTTGACCCGCTTATGCAAAAGGAGTTTTATACCATACTCAAGGAACGCAACAACGAGGGAGCGACCGTTTTTCTCTCCTCTCACGTTCTCTCCGAGATAGGACGCTACTGCAAGAGTGCCGCGGTTATAAGAGAGGGACGGATATTGGTGTCCGACAGCGTGAAGAATTTGGGACATACGGGTGTCAAGCGTGTTACACTTAAAGGTGTTGACGGTGTTCCGAATATAAGTGATGCAAAGGACGTTAAGATAGAAAACGATACGGTGAACTTTCTGTACAGCGGAAAGGCGACCGAGCTGACAAGGGAGCTGTGCCGATTTAATTTTGAGGATGTCAGTATATGCGACCCCGACCTTGACCAGGTGTTTATGCACTATTACGCAAAGGAGGAAAACTGATATGACGCTTTTGCTTCACGAGCTTCGTTTGAACAGAACGGCTATTATAATATGGAGCTGTGCCATTTCCTTTATGTTGGGCGTGTGTGTAATAATATATCCCGAGATGTCAACGCAGATGAATGAGGTCAGTGCAATGTTTTCCGAGATGGGAGCGTTTTCAAGTGCTTTCGGTATGGATCAGCTTAACTTTGGAGAATTTATTGGATACTTTGCTGTTGAGTGCGGAAACGTGCTTGGACTTGGCGGTGCGTTGTTTGCCGCTATTACGGGAGTGTCTGCCCTCGCAAAGGAAGAAAAAGAGCATACCGCGGAGTTTTTGCTCACCCACCCGCTTTCTCGAAAGAGAATAGTGACGGAGAAGTTGATCGCAACGCTCATTCAGGTTTGTTTGCTCAACGTGGCGGTAATTGCGGTTACGGCTGTGTGCGTATTTGCGGTAGGCGTAGAAGCTGACGTGTCGGTACTTGCACTGATTTTTCTTGCTTATCTTGTTCTTCAACTTGAAATAGCCGCGGTGTCCTTCGGCGTGTCTGCATTTATGCGTCGTGGCTCACTTGGAGTGGCAATCGGATTCGTATTTGCTACCTACTTTATCAACATAGTGTCAAATCTTACCGAGGACTTGGAATTTCTCAAATTCGTTACACCGTTCGGCTACACCGACGGCTCTTATATAGTCCCCGAGGGGGCTTTGGAGATAAAATATCTTGCGGTAGGCTTGATAATAAACGCCATTGGCATCGCCGCCGCATATTGGAAGTATACAAGAAAAGATATAACCTGAGAGATAAAAATAAACGGCTGAGTCATTGACTCAGCCGTTTTTCTGTTTTTTAAGGGATTAATACATACCGCCCATTCCGCCGCCTGCCATAGCCGCATTAGCTGCTGCCTCTGCCGCGGGGTCCTTCTTGTCGGCAACTACCGACTCGGTGGTAAGGATAACGGATGCGATGGAAGCTGCGTTCTGAAGTGCGGAACGGGTAACCTTGGTGGGGTCAACTATTCCTGCTGCCATCATATCGCAGTAAACCTCGTTGTATGCGTCAAAGCCGTAACCCACCTTGCCGCTCTTCTGGATCTCGTTAATGATAACGCCGCCGTCAAATCCTGCGTTAGCCGCGATCTGACGAACAGGCTCTTCAAGTGCCTTGAGAACTATGCGAACACCTGTCTTTTCGTCACCCTCAACGGTGTCAACAAGCTTTGCAACCTCGGGGATAACGTTAAGGTAAGCAGTTCCGCCACCTGCAACGATACCCTCCTCAACTGCCGCACGGGTAGCGTTGAGAGCATCCTCAATACGGAGCTTCTTTTCCTTCATTTCAGCCTCGGTAGCCGCACCGACCTTGATAACCGCAACACCGCCGGAAAGCTTTGCAAGTCTTTCCTGAAGCTTCTCACGGTCGAAGTCGGAAGAGGTTTCCTCGATAGCAACCTTTATCTGGTTGATACGAGCCTTGATCTCGTCAGTAGAGCCAGCACCGCCAACGATAATGGTGTTTTCCTTGTTGACCTTTATCTGTCTTGCGTGACCGAGCTGATCAAGGGTTGCGTCCTTAAGCTCGAGTCCAAGCTCGGAGGTGATTACTTCACCACCCGTAAGGATAGCAATGTCACGAAGCATTTCTTTTCTTCTGTCGCCGAATCCGGGAGCCTTTACCGCTACGCATACGAAAGTACCGCGGAGCTTATTGAGTACGAGAGTGGTAAGAGCCTCACCCTCAACGTCCTCTGCAATTATCATAAGCTTTCTGCCCGCCTGAACCACCTGCTCAAGCACGGGGAGAACCTCCTGAATGTTGGAGATCTTCTTGTCGGTGATAAGTATGAGAGCGTCGTCGAGAACTGCCTCCATCTTATCCATATCGGTTGCCATATAGGGGGAGAGATAGCCTCTGTCGAACTGCATACCCTCAACTACCTCGGAGTAGGTATCTGCGGACTTGGATTCCTCAACGGTGATAACGCCGTCGGAGGTAACCTTATCCATAGCGCCAGCGATAAGCTGACCGATAACGTCGTCGCCTGCGGAGATAGTTCCGACTCTTGCGATATCGTCGCTTCCGTTAACCTTCTTGGAGTTTGCAACGAGAGCCTCAACTGCCTTATCAACAGCCTTTTTGATACCCTTGCGGACTACCATAGGATTAGCACCTGCGGTAACGTTCTTCATTCCTTCTCTTACGAAAGCCTGAGCGAGGAGGGTAGCGGTTGTGGTACCGTCACCTGCCGCGTCGTTGGTCTTGGTAGCAACCTCCTTAACGAGCTGTGCTCCCATATTTTCAGCTTCATTTTCAAGCTCTATTTCCTTTGCGATGGTAACACCGTCGTTGGTGATAAGAGGAGAGCCGTACTTCTTATCGAGAACTACGTTTCTGCCCTTAGGACCGAGTGTGATCTTAACCGTGTCGGCAAGCTTATCAACGCCTCTGCAAAGAGCGTTTCTTGCTTCAATGCCGTAAAGAATTTCCTTTGCCATAACTGTTTGTTCCTTTCTTAAATATGTTATTACTCAACTATTGCGAGAATGTCGCTCTGACGAACGATGTTGTATTCAACTCCGTCAGCCTTTACCTCAGTACCTGCGTACTTGGAAGTGATAACTCTGTCGCCAACCTTAACGGTCATAACGATCTCCTTGCCGTCAACAAGTCCGCCGGGACCTACCGCTACTACCTCGGCAACCTGAGGCTTTTCCTGTGCGGATGCGGTGAGAATAAGACCGCTCTTGGTCTTTTCCTCTGCTTCCACGAGCTTTACTACAACTCTGTCAGCCAATGGTTTAATAGTCATTTTTTGTTCCTCCGTATAATAAAAATTAATATCTTCAGTTTTTTAACGGTTGGCACTCGAAACTTATGAGTGCTAAACCATAAACATATTTTACACCAAATTTTAGAAAAATCAAGTGTTTGATAAAGTATTTAACATTTATTTAACATTTATGAGTGCTAAATAAGTATTTGCCGTCGAATTTTGGTGAAGGGGGGAGCGGATTGGAAAGGATAAACGCGGTCTTATCGGGTATAATAGTTCCGCTGATGCTGATATTGGTTGGAGTATTTTATGGCTGGAAGCTTAAATTTTTTTATATTCTCAAACCGCATACCGTTGTCGGGGGAATGCGTTCCGAGGAAAGAGGTGGAGGCGTATCCTCGGCAAAGGCGGTGTCCCTCGCCCTTGCGGGAACGCTGGGAGTCGGTAATATCGTGGGGGTATCCTCAGCCATCTGTCTTGGCGGCTTCGGTGCGGTCTTTTGGATGTGGATAAGTGCTTTGGTGGCTATGATACTTAAATATGCGGAAATCGTTCTTGCTATGCGTTACCGCGGATTTGACGCCAAGGGCAGACCGCACGGCTCGGCTATGGATTATATATCCGCATTTTTTCTCTCTCGAAGGCTGAAAGGCACGGCACGGGTGGTGTCCTGCATATTTGCCGCCGCCTTTCTTGTCAATGCCTTGACTATGGGAAGTATGCTTCAGGCAAATGCCATTTCTGAGGCACTGGGAGGAGTGTTTGATGTTCCCATACCTGTTGTGGGGATAGTTCTTCTTTTGGTTGCCCTTGTTTCGGTAATGAAGAGCAGTGCGGGACTTGCCACACTTACCGAATATCTCGTCCCATTGATGTCGCTTGGATATATCGTTATGTCGCTCAGCGTGATAATATTAAGACGGGAGGGACTTGCAAATGCCTTTTCATTGATATTTTCTTCAGCATTTTCCACCGAGAGTGCCGTGTCGGGTGTTGGAGGGTATGCTTTTATGTCGGCGATAAGATACGGGGTAATGCGTGGACTTGTATCAAACGAGGCGGGCTGCGGTACAGCCCCTGCCGCCCACGCAATTTCCGATTGCAATGTTCCCGCAAAGCAGGGAATGTGGGGGATATTCGAGGTATTTGCCGATACGGTAGTGCTTTGCACAATGACCGCATTGTGTGTCATCCTGAACTACGCCGACGCAGTTGCGTATACTGGGAACTTTATGATGATGACGGTGGCGTCATATGCCTCGGTGCTTGGAGGATATGCTTCGGTTTTTCTTGCCGTTTCCGTATTTTTCTTCGGTGCGGCGACCATAATGTGTTGGGCTCACTATGGAAAGGTGTGCGTAGCCTATTTTGGCAAAAGCAAATGGCTGACACTTTCTTTCTCCGTTGCGTATTGCGTATGTGTGATATTAGGCTGTATTGCCTCCTCGGATACCGTGTGGCTGCTTTCCGATCTTGCTATGGGAATTATGACCGTGATAAATCTGTCGGTCATTGCCGCTATGTGGAAAGAGGTAAAGCATGAAACGGATCTTTTTATAAATGATATTGGGCGGAGATAACTCCGCCCAAATATTCATTACAGCTTTTCAAATACCATCGTAGCTTGAATTCTGTCGCCACCGCCAAAGCCCGTGCTGGTAGCGGATGCGGTGGAGATGGTGTGCAGTCTGTATCCCTTTGCCGCCTGCTCGTTTATGACCGCTTCAAGCTGTCCCAGATTTCGCGAACCCGTTCCGAGAAATTTCTCCTTAAGTGTTACCTGTAAAACTACGTATTGCATAATGTCTTCTCCTTTTTTTAAAGTGATGATATACTATTATACCACGAAAAAGCACTTAATGTTCAACAATGTAGAAAAAAATTCAAGGGATTTTTTTAAGTCTATTGACTTTGAGAGAATAAAGTGATATAATGTTTATATTAATTAGATATTAACGGAGGTTATCAATATGAAACACATCGAAACTATCGAAACTCGTAACCTTTGCGACAGTGCAAAGAACGGTGGCTGCGGTGAGTGCCAGACTTCTTGTCAGTCTGCTTGCAAGACCAGCTGCGGTATCGCTAATCAGCAGTGCGAGAACGAAAATAAGTAATTAACTAAAAAATGCCGCCGATAACGGCGGCATTTTTGTGATTTGAAGGAGTTTTTATGATACATCAGTATAAGCTTGGCGGTTATAATATCGTGCTTGACGTCTGCTCGGGCGGTGTTCACGTAGTTGACGAGGTGGCGTACGATATAATTGCCGATTATGAGAGCAAGAGCCGGGAGGCGATAATTGCCGAGATGGTAAAAAAATATGCTGACCGAGAGGACGTAACGGCACAGGATATTGAGGAATGCTACGAGCAGGTTACGGCTCTCAAGGAGGCGGGGAAGCTGTTTGCCCCCGACACCTTTGAGGACAAGGCGGGACACCTGAAGAAAAAGACATCGGGTGTTGTCAAGGCACTCTGTCTGCATATCGCACACACATGTAACCTCAACTGCTCTTACTGCTTTGCAAGTCAGGGTAAGTACCACGGTGACCGTGCCGTTATGAGCTTTGAGGTGGGAAAGGCGGCACTTGATTTTCTCGTTGCCAATTCGGGAAGCCGCCGCAATCTTGAGGTGGACTTTTTTGGCGGAGAGCCTCTTATGAATTTTGACGTTGTTAAGCAGCTTGTGGCTTATGCGAGAAGCATCGAGAAGGAAGCGAATAAGAATTTCCGCTTTACACTTACCACCAACGGTCTGCTTATCGACGACGACGTTATTGAGTTTGCAAACAAGGAATGTGCCAACGTAGTGCTTAGCCTTGACGGACGCAAGGAGATACACGACCGCTTCCGCGTTGACTATGCAGGTAACGGAAGCTTCGATAGAATAGTTCCCAAGTTCCAACGCTTAGTCGAGGCGAGAGAGGGAAAGAACTACTATATGAGAGGTACGTTCACCCACGCTAACCCCGATTTTCTTAAGGATATTCAACAGATGCTTGACCTTGGCTTTAACGAGCTTAGTATGGAGCCCGTTGTCTGTGCCGCAGACGACCCATCTGCTCTCACCGAGGAGGACAAGGCTATCGTTCTTGATCAGTACGAGAAGCTCGCGGAGCTTATGCTCCAGCGTGACGAGGAGGGCAAGCCCTTTACCTTCTATCACTATATGATAGACCTGACGGGAGGACCTTGTATATACAAGCGTATCTCGGGCTGTGGCTCGGGAACGGAATATATGGCGGTTACCCCTTGGGGCGACCTTTACCCCTGCCACCAATTCGTTGGAGAGGATAAATTCCTTTTGGGTAACGTATGGGACGGAGTAAATAATACTGCTATTCAGGAAGAATTCGAGTGCTGTAACGTGTATGCCCGTGAGGAGTGCCGCGACTGTTGGGCAAGACTTTACTGCTCGGGCGGATGTGCCGCAAACGCATACCACGCAACGGGATCTGTCAAGGGTGTTTACAAGGACGGCTGTGACCTTTTCCGCAAGAGAATGGAATGTGCCATAATGGTTGCTATCGCCCGTACTTTGAGAGCAAAGAAATGAGAACGCCCATATGTGATATGGTAGCTCGGTACGCCGAGCTGAAAACGGTAAGAGCCCATATGCCCGGTCACAAGGGAAATGGCGACGTGGAAAAGCTGGATATAACCGAGATAACGGGGGCGGACAGCCTTTACGAGGCAAACGGCATTATAGCCGAGAGCGAGAGGTATGCGGGTGAGATCTTCGGTGCGAATACATTTTATTCGACCGAAGGGTCTTCACTTTGTATAAGAGCAATGATGGCACTTTGTGCCAAATATTCGGGCGAGGAGCGTCCGCTTGTTTTGGCAGGCAGAAACGCACATAAGACCTTTCTTTCAGCCGCGGCTTTGCTTGACCTTGACGTGGAGTGGCTGATGCCTAAGTCCACCGACGGATACCTTTCCTGCTCTGTTTCGGCAGAGGACGTAAGGGCATCGCTTGATAACTCGGAGCGGCATGTGGCGGCAGTTTATCTGACAAGCCCTGACTATCTTGGAAACGTCTGCGATACCCGGGGAATTGCCAAGGTGTGCCACGATTATGGAACGGTATTGGTTGTAGATAACGCTCACGGAGCGTATCTTAAATTTCTTGACATATCCCGTCACCCGATAGACCTTGGAGCAGACCTTTGCTGTGATTCGGCACACAAAACGCTTCACGCGGTAACGGGAGCGGCATACCTTCACGTGTCGAAAAACGCACCCGACTTCTTTGCGGAAAATGCAAAGGGGGCAATGGCACTGTTTGGCTCGACAAGTCCGTCTTATCTTATACTTCAATCGCTGGACCGACTTAATCCTTATCTTGCTAATAATTATCGAAATGAGCTTTCGGTATGTATACAGAGAATATCTGCTATAAAAGAAAGGCTTATCTCAAACGGATATACGCTTATAGACAATGAACCGCTGAAGCTGTCTGTTTTGGCAAAGGAGTATGGATATACGGGTACGGATATGGCGGCGGCACTTGAGCAAAACGGCATCTTCTGCGAATTTTGTGACGCAGATAACCTTGTGCTTATGCTTAGCCCCGACAATAGCGAAGAGGATATGCGAAGAATAGAAAAAGTTCTTTTATCAATACCCCAAAAAGAGAAAATAGAAAGACAGCAGCCCCACTACACACGCCCAAAAAGAGTGATGTCAGTGCGTAAAGCTATGCTGTCATTGTCGGAAGTCTTGCCGATTGAAAAATGCCTTGGCAGAGTTCTTGCCGCACCTACCGTGTCCTGCCCACCTGCCGTGCCGATATTGGTGTCGGGCGAGCTTGTAGACGAGGACGCGATAAAACGATTTGAATATTACGGAATTCGCGAATGCTCGGTGGTTACAAAGCAATAAACACCAAGCACCTGAATATAATATGGAGAGAAATATATGGCAAAGATAAAATGGAAGGGCGGGGCACTTCTGTCGCCCGTCCCCCCTGCGATGGTAAGCTGCTCGGACGGAGAAAAAGACAATATTATAACGATAGCCTGGACGGGAATCGTAAACACCATTCCGCCCAAGACCTATATATCCGTCCGTCCCTCCCGCCATTCTTACGAAATGATAAAGAACAGCGGGGAATTCGTTATAAATCTGACTACCTCGGCACTTGTTAAAAGTGCGGATTGGTGTGGGGTGTATACGGGGGCAAAGGTAGATAAGTTCAAAAGGTGCGGACTGACCAAAGAGAGTGCCTCCACCGTGAGCTGTCCTATGATAGCCGAAAGCCCGCTGTCGCTGGAATGTCGTGTTACGGACATCATTCCCTTAGGCTCACACCATATGTTTCTTGCTGATATCGTTGCCGTTGACGTAGACGAGTCGCTTATAGACGAAAAGGGAAAGCTCCGCCTTGACCGTGCAGGACTGGTGGCGTATTCTCATGGCGACTATTTTGAGCTTGGTAAACGTATA
>JAZOUQ010000071.1:0-9432 GCA_045658185.1 Eubacteriales bacterium | reverse complement strand
ATTGGACATTCCTATCTCGTAGGTATCGGGAAAGCAAAACGCAAATCTTGCCTTTACCTTTGTCTTATCTTTGATTATCTGTCCGTATTCTCCGCCCGAATATCTGCCCGGCTTTGATACGGCTTTTAAAATTGTACTTATCTGTTTATTCATCTGTTTTATTTCTCTTGTTTACTTGATTTTCTTTGAGCCTTTTCTTGCTCTTTTTTGTGAAGTGCTTCAAGCTCCTCGTAAAGTCCCTCAACGGTAAAATAGTTCTTGCGGGGTATCATAGCAAGTGTTACCCCCACCGACAAAGCGATCTCTGCGAGCAAATATGAAAGCACGTGCATATGGTTTACAGCACCCGCCGCCTCGTTTATTACAAACAGCACAAGTGCGACTATTCCCACAAGAGAGAAGCCTGTGGAAATACGCATATTTATTCTTTTAAGCCTCTTGAGTCGCTTAAGCCAAACCATAACCGCCGCCAGCTTCAATCGGGATTGACAAGCTATAATTCCGTCTGCTTCTTCCTTGTAATTGCTCTTTTTTCGGTCGCCAAATTCGTCTACGCTTTTGTGAATAACGCTTATGGGCGACTCGCCTATCGTTCTGTTATTGGTCACAGCTTTGCTGCTTATCAGCGGGTCTGCAGTAGTTACAGCTACGGCTACTCCCTCTGCGTGAAGTCTTTCCACCAGCATTTCAAAGATCGGCTCTGTTTCGTATTTTATGCTCAGCTTGGCGGTCGCCTTTCCACCCAGTGCAACACAGAGCGTTGAGCGTCCGTTATCGGTTTCGTTTGAGGGGAAGCTCAGTCCGTAACGCTTCATAAACTCATGGTCGCCCACAAGCAGAGAATGTCTTCCCTCTATTACTGCCTCCACACCGTTTCTCGCCATTCTTCTTATCTCTGCACTCTTAAATCTGAACACCTGGGGAACTTGATCGAATTTTATACCCGACAGCGGTCCGCCTATGTGTTTGAACAAAGCGTCAAGACAGCCAAGCGTCAAATACCCTACGCTTGTGTCGTAAAGGGCAAAGCCTACGCTGTCCGTCTTTATCTGCTTGAACAAATGGTTATCCTTGAATACCAGAACGTCACAGTCCGAATATTTTTCTATCGCGTTTTTACCCGCATACGCACTTTCGCTTTTCGTCAGCTTGACGGTCGCTATCATATTCTGCACACTGTCCGAAAATATAAGAGTTGTGGGCATTACTGCGTACACCGCTATCATAAATGCTCCCAAGGAAGCATATGCGTCCAACCCGATAATAACGGAAACAACTGCCAATATCATTCCTATCACCATTATGGGAATAAGAGATATGGTCAGCATAGGATATTTATTTACAGAGGCGTTTAGCCCTCTGAAAAATCCTCTCGGAAATTCAACGCTTTCCGCCGAATACACCGACTTCACCGCCTCAAGTCCGCCACCGTAAAGCTTTGCTCCAATGGGGGTCTTTTCGCTCTCGCGAGTCAGCGTATATTTGCTTGTGTCAGACGAATACACGTTGAATACCAATGACTCGGAATATACGTCAAAATAGTCGGAAAGCATTACCACGGTGGTGATAAAACACGCTACTCCGTTGTACAACATAGGCAAACCGTCACCTGTACACGCAAGGAGCGTGACTATAATAACGTTGTACACGGCGGTCAGCGACAGTATGATCCCCACCACCGAATAGGTGTTCGGTCTTAATGAAAACGCCCGTTTGAGTCCTGTCCATATTTTTTTATAGCATATAGCGGATACAAAAATGACAAACTGTAAGCCGATAAGTGTATACACTACGGGATAGTTTACGTAATCAAGCCAACCTGCAATCGGCGTTCCGATAATAGGCAACAGATCGTAAATAATTGCTATCAGCGAAATGACTCCACAGCCTATCGCAGTCAAAAGTGAGCTTGACGCACTCCTCTTGTAGCTGTCGCCGATCGCCTCGTTCTGACTTTCGCTGACGTACTCGTTGCCGTTCAACGCTTCGTTGCTTATGTAATGCTCCACGTCGTGCGTCTGCTCAAACAGAAGAAATTCTTCTACTTTGGTGTCCCCGATAATATCCTCCAGCTCCTCTTGCTCACAGAACTGCATCATAATATTTATGGTGGACATATCCAGCTCTTCGGTGTTGGGCTGTTCCTCGATGTGCGTTTCTTCCTCCGCTTCGCTCTTTTGATCGTCTTCGCGGTGGATATTTTCGGTGGTAAAGTCTATTCCCGTCTTACGCATTGAGGCAAGAAACGTTTCGTGATGCTTGGGCTTTTCCTCAACCGGTGTGTCCTCTTCGGGTTGCTCTTCTTCGGACTGCTCCCCTGACATAAGAATTTCCTCAGGCTCGTCATCACTGAAAACTATATTTTCGTATTCGTCGAGAATGGCGATATCTTCCTCGGTTTCTTCGATTTCCTCGATTTCTTCGATTTCTTCGACTTCCTCGACTTCCTCGATTTCCTCGATTTCCTCGATTTCTTCGGTTTCTTCGGTTTCTTCGATTTCTTCGGTTTCTTCGATTTCTTCGACGAGAACTTCTTCCTCTGTCTCCTGCTCGTTATCCTCAAGCTCCGCCACCTCTTCCTCTACCTCTTCTGCCTCGGAAAGAAATTCGTCGCTTATCACGTACTCGTTGACCGCCTCGTAGGAGGATATTTCCTCAGCGGAGCTGTCGCCAAGATAATGCTCTTTAAGCTGTTTTTCAAGCTCCTCCTGAGTGAATTCCTTCTCCTGGGCAAAAGACTGCTGCGAGGAGTTATCCGTTGGGTTCGTGGATACGGCATCCTTTAGAAGCTTGAGTATATCGTCCAAGTTCTGTTCGTTGCTCATATTTCCTCCCTTAAAATCAAGATAATCTGTGCTGCTTCGCAACCTCTGCGAGAATAACGGCTGCCGCCGTGGATACGTTGAAGGAGTTTACGTGTCCGTACATAGGTATGGACGTTATATAGTCGGATTTCTCCTTAAGAAGTCGGGATACTCCCTCACCCTCGCTTCCAAGCACGATGGCACAGGGGCATTTGAAGTCAGTATCATAATATGCGTCACCGCCCGCTTCTGCCGCAAATATCCATATTCCCTTTTGGCGAAGCAGGTCTACGGTCGCCGCAAGATTGGTCACCTTTGCTATGGCAAGATGCTCGATAGCTCCGCAGGAGGAACGGGTGACCACGGGGGTAAGTCCCACCGCACGGCGTTTGGGAATTATCAGTCCGTGTGCTCCAACCCCCTCGGCACATCTTATAAGTGCTCCCAGATTATGTGGGTCGGTGATGCCGTCGGCTATGACGATAAAGGGTCTTTCCCCTCTTTGGTCTGCTATCGCAAGTATATCGTCAACGGTGCAGTATTCCTTTTCAGCCGCCATTGCAACTATACCCTGATGGGTCGCAAAGCCCGTCATCTTATCAAGCTTTGCCTTCTCCACCTCGACCAGAGGGATATGTCTTTCCACCGCCTCGGCAACAAGTACCACGATAGAGCCTTCTCTCTCGCCTCGCTGTACGAATATCTTATCCACCGCACGTCCCGATTTGAGAAGCTCTCTGACCGCATTTCTGCCTATTACAAGCCCCTCGTTTATCTCGGTGCTTTCCTCTCTTCTCTCTCTTGGGCGGTTATTATCTCTGCCTCTTTGTCCGTTTTTGTAGCCGTTTTTGTTGTTTTTAAAATTCTTATTTTCCATATCTGCTCCAAATGTGTATTTGTACAAACTATTTTTCATATTATTATATCATAAAACGATTGTTTTGTACAGAGATTTTTCGTTTTTTGTTGCGAAGAAAGTAAAAAAGAGGTTGTTTCTATAGAAGTCAATTTAAATTTTCAAATTTTGATTTGACGATGAGTTGCGGTTGCACGATTTAGAGGCTCCCTCCGGGAGGGAGCTGTCACCGTGAGGTGACTGAGGGAGAGTGCGTAACAATAAAATAATATAAAATCTCATTGTTTCGCAGGCTCCTTCCACCACCAGTGCGAACCCCCAAAGCTCGGCTTCGCTCGCTTCGGGGAACCCCACCGTGGTCCCCCTCCCTCTAAGAGGGAGGCTAATTTATATATCCCCGATAAATCCCAATTTGTCTAATTATAGGGCATTTGATATGACAAAAGGGCAAACACAAGATGTGTTTGCCCTTTTTTATCAACCCATAGAAGAATAGTTGGGTGCTTCTTTTGTGATATTGATGTCGTGGGGGTGAGATTCACGCAGTCCCGCACCTGTGATGCGAACGAACTGTGCTTTCTGTCTGAGCGTTTCGATGTCAGCCGCTCCGCAGTATCCCATACCTGCACGAAGTCCGCCCATAAGCTGGTAAATGGTATCTGCAAGAACTCCCTTGTAAGGAACGCGTCCCTCAACGCCTTCGGGAACGAGCTTCTTGTTGTTTTCCTGGAAGTATCTGTCCTTAGAGCCGCTCTCCATAGCCGCAATAGAGCCCATTCCGCGGTATACCTTGAAGCGTCTGCCCTGATAAAGCTCCTCGCTTCCGGGGCTTTCCTCACAGCCTGCGAACATAGAACCTATCATAACGGTACAAGCACCTGCCGCGATTGCCTTTACAAGGTCGCCGCTGTACTTAAGACCACCGTCTGCGATAACGGGAATGTTATACTTGTCCGCAACCTCAGCAGCGTCGCAAATAGCGGTTATCTGAGGAACACCGATACCTGCAACCACACGGGTGGTACAGATAGAGCCGGGGCCGATACCTACCTTGATAGCGTCAGCACCTGCCGTGATAAGGTCGTATGCAGCCGCACCAGTTGCGATGTTACCCGCGATAAGCTGACACTCGGGGAATGCGTTCTTTATCTCGTAGACCTTGTTTATGATACCCTGAGAATGTCCGTGTGCGGAGTCAAGAACAAGATAGTCTGCTCCTGCCGCAAGAAGAGCACCCGCTCTGTCAACGGCATCCTTGGTAACTCCGATAGCCGCACCGCAGATAAGTCTGCCGCGTTCGTCCTTTGCGGAGTTGGGGTACTTGGTTGCCTTCTCTATATCCTTAATGGTGATAAGTCCTTTGAGAACGTTATCCTTGTCCACAAGGGGAAGCTTCTCGATCTTATGCTTACGGAGTATCTCCTGAGCCTGGGCAAGGGTCGTTCCCTCGGGAGCGGTCACAAGGTTCTCCTTGGTCATAACGTCGGCAATACGAACGTTGAAGTCAACCATAAAACGCATATCACGGTTGGTTATGATACCGATAACACGCTTGTTTTCATCGCATATCGGAACACCTGATATTTTGAACTTATGCATAAGAGCTTCTGCTTCGTAAACGTAATTATCAGCACCGAGGAAGATGGGGTTAGTTATAACGCCGTTTTCACTTCTCTTTACTCTGTCAACATTATCCACCTGTGCATCGATAGACATATTCTTGTGGATAGTTCCCGCACCACCCTCACGAGCGATAGCTATTGCAAGATTTGCCTCGGTAACGGTATCCATTGCCGCACTGAGAACGGGAATATTCAGAGTGATCTTGTTGGTAAGTCTTGTCTTGAGCGATACGTCTGCGGGCAGAACGTCACTCTTTGCGGGTACTAAAAGTACGTCGTCAAAAGTCAAGCCTTCTTTAATAAATTTTGTGCTGTAATCCATAATACCTCCCTGCCGTGAACACACAGCGTCACTATTTGTATTAACAGATATTATATCAAAATATTCGACTCTTGTCAACTGTTTTTTTATCATTTATTTGTCAATTTTTTCTGGAAATTAACTCCTTTCTTCTACATTTCACACCATAAGCATATATTTATCTAAAAAAGGAGGGGATTTATTGAACAGACTCAGGAGATTTATTCTCAACGGCATTATTATGGCGGTAGTTTCCGTTCTTATGCGGTCGGTTGCCGTTGCGTTTAACGTATATATTTCAAACAAAATAGGGGCTGTGGCTATGGGGCTGTTTTCTCTTATATCTACGGTCTACGGCTTTGGCGTTACCTTCGCCACCTCGGGTATCAATCTTGCTACAACAAGGGTAGTGGCTCAGGCTATCGGCGACACCTCGGGTAAGGACGGTATTAAAATCGCAAAAAATACGGGCAACGTGCGGTGTATTATGACAAGGTGCATTGTCTATTCTCTGTTTTTCAGTATTATTGCCACAGTCGTACTTTGGTGCTTTGCCGATTTTTTGGGAACGTCCGTTTTGCGTGACGCAAGAACGGTACCATCTCTCCGTATTCTCTCGCTGACCTTTGTTCCTATTTCTCTGTCCTCGGTGTTCGGCGGATATTTTTCTGCCGTCCGTCAGGTCATCAAAAACGCCCTGACCGCGGTGGTAGGTCAAGGCGTAAAGATATATGCAAGTATTATGCTTCTGTCGGCTGTGTTTGCCTCCGACGTGGAAAGTGCCTGCGTTGCCGTGGTTCTGGGCGGTGCTGTGGCGGAGCTTTTGTCCTTTATGCTTACTCTCATTCTCTATCTGTGCGACCGTCCAAAAAAGAAAAGCTCTATCCCAGACACGGTAAAGAAAAAGGCAACGAGGGGCGTTCTCGGCAACTCCCTGCCATTAGCGTTCAGCACATATATGAGGTCGGCTCTGGTGACTATCGAGCATATTCTTATTCCCCGCGGACTTGAGAAAAGCGGCAGCTCGAAGGACCTATCTCTTGCCGCATACGGAACGGTCAGCGGTATGGTTTTTCCGCTTGTTTTATTCCCCTCCGCCGTAAGTGCGGCTTTTGCGGGACTGCTTATCCCTGAGGTTGCCGAATCCTCCGAGATTGGCGACACACGGCGTATTCACGGCATTATCAACACCGTTATGGAAACCGTTCTTACCTTTTCCATTGGCTGTGCGGGTATTATTATGAGCTTTTCCTTGGAGCTTGGACGGACGGTCTATCCCAACGCTGACGGTGCGGGAAAATTTATTCTAATGATCGCACCTCTCATACCCGTTATGTATCTTGACACGGCGATCGACGCAATGCTTAAGGGTATGGGTGAGCACGTTTATTCTATGTGTGTGAATATCGCAGATGCCTTTATATCGGTTATTTTGGTGGCACTTCTGCTTCCCCGAATGGGAATTTACGGCTATATTGTGACGGTGTATTTCACCGAAGTTCTTAATGCCACGTTGAGCATTACCCGTCTGCTCTCAAAGAGCAAGGTGAAGACGAGGGCGGTTTTGTGGATAGGCAGAGCCTTGCTTTGCGTGATTGCCGCAACAAGACTTGTGCATATTCTTCCCCTTGGCGGTGTGTGGGTACGCATTGTGTTGGCTGCACTCAGTTACGTTTTGCTTATGACTGTGTTCGGCGGCATAAAGCCCCGCGTGGTGGCGGATAGGGTGAGGTATATGGTGAGGGAGAAATAGCGAAATCCTGCTATCGCAGGATGAAATCCAAACAAGTTTGGATGAAATCACTTCGTGATGAAATCCGACTTCGTCGGGATAAGAAGGACGGATTTAGTTAAAAAAAGCACTTGCTTTGGCGTGCCTGCTCTATCGCAGGTACGCCAATTGTTTTTAGCTATAATTCAATTTTGAATTTACTTTCTCTCAATTAACGAGATGTGGACAAATGGAAAAAAATTTGTTATAATATACTCACAGACCGGTCAAGTAATATATTTAGGAGAATACTGATGACATTTGGACAAACGATAAAATCACTTCGACGAGAAGCAAATATGACACAAGAAAGTCTTGCCGAGCTTCTTTCTATTTCTCCGCAGGCTATTAGCCGTTGGGAAACAGATGTTGCCATGCCCGATATTTCTCTACTGCCACCGCTGGCCAATTTATTCAATGTAACCACTGATCATCTGCTTGGAATGGAAACCTACCAAAAGGATTTGAGAAAAGCCGAGTTTGACGAGGCTTTTCACGAATATTGGAAACACGACGATAAAGAAAAGAACTATCAAATTGCCGTGCGTGCAGTTGCCGAATATCCCGGGAATATGGAATATGTAGAATGGCTGGCATCGGCAGAGTATTATGTTGCCATTCCAACCTTGGATAACAGTGCATATACACGTTTGCTCGAAAGTTCTGCAAAGCATTATAAAATTGTTTTGGACAATACAAAAGATTCGAAATTATACAACAAAGCATTGTTTGGAATCGTTCTCGCGCTCAGCTGTAATCATAAGAAAGAAGAAGCTAAAGAGTATGCTTTGTTAGAAGAGGATGAGGAAAAAAGGAATGAACTGCTTTGCTGGTGTTTGGAGGGCGAAGAAAGGAAAAAGCATTGTCAGCATCTTACAAACACAAAGTTAAATAGTTTTCTCTTCCAATTAAAATTCGGTCAAGACTCAATAGAAGTGTATGATGCCGTGGAAAAAATACTGAATATTATGTTTCCCGACGGTAATTTTCAGTACTACCATAACACGCTTCAATATAATTCCATTAGCAAGGCTTTTTATTTTTGCAAATTGCAAGAATATGATAGTGTGTTAGAAGAATTAAAAAAAGCAAGATACCACGCCGAAGAAATGACAAAGA
This sequence comes from Eubacteriales bacterium, assembly GCA_045658185.1. Taxonomy (GTDB): domain Bacteria; phylum Bacillota; class Clostridia; order Oscillospirales; family CAG-272; genus HGM12713. The sequence goes on along the minus strand of JAZOUQ010000071.1, from coordinate 959 downwards.
TAAACCATCAAAAGGAAATAAAATTCACAGCTCCACTATTTTCACTCATTGAAGAAGAACACGCTGTTACAGATTCCGATACAACAGACGTTGATGATTTCATTCGTTGTTTGAACAACAACCGTTGCTTTGATCCTATCAGAGAAAGAGATGACTTTAAAACGTTGATTGTACCATAACGCAAAGCCCCGCCTCGCACGGGGCTTTGTTTTTGTGTCCACAAATGCAGAGCTTGCGAGGAAAAGTAGATAGACTTTCGGGGCACACAAACTAAAGGCTCCCTTGTGTAAAGGGAGCTGACGCCGTAGGCGGCTGAGGGATTGTTTTATGGCAAAATTTAGCTTGTACAATTCCTCCGTCACGTCAAGCCGTGCCACCTCCCTTTACACAAGGGAGGCTTATTACCACCCGGCAGTACACCTAAAGGTGTAACACACTATACCTTGCAGAGCAAGGCGTGTGAAAAGGAGTACGAACAAAATTGTTTGTACTCCTTTTGATTTTTCGGCAGGTAAACCTGCTTTATGGTAGGCACCCCTTGGTCGTCCATTTTTCTTTTGTATTCAGGAAAACAACGCCTTTGTATCCGCGTCTGCCAAAAAAACGGCGGCGTAGCTCATAGTCAGGTGGAAAAGCGAGGTGTTCCATTTGGTATCCTTGCCCCATCCCTCAAAGGTGGTGGTGCCATCCTCGCGGAGCATCCGTGGCCAAGAATTTTCGTGAAGGATCAGCTTTTTCATCGCTTCAAAATTTTCCTCTCGCGCCCAGCGGCAAAGCAGGGGGAAGGAGGTGAACAGGAAAGTCTGATCCGCTCCCTTCTCTTCCAGAAGAGAAAGGAAATTCCGATCGAATTCAGCATCCTTAACCAGCTCAAAGGCATAGGCAAACACGTTGCCGGGAAGACTGGCGTGGCGCGTCTCCACGCCGTCGTAGAAAATATGCTTCTCTCTATCGTAGAA
>JAZOUQ010000070.1:0-4017 GCA_045658185.1 Eubacteriales bacterium | reverse complement strand
GAAACCGTTTCGAAAAGTGCATCAAGATACGACTCGGTAACACCAGAAAACATAAAGGGCAAAGCCCCGAAAATACTAAGCACTATCCAACACAGAGAGACGATAACAAATCCCTCTCTCGCGTAAAGCACGTTGCTTTTGGGCTTTCCCACAAGCAACAGAAACAAGGAAAGTGCAACGCATATGCCGATGGTGAACAGAAAAGCGTTAAAAGCCTTCTCCCCGTATACGGCGGCAGTCAAAAGCGGAACGCATAAAAATCCCGCTTCAAAAAGCAACAGCCACCCTACGGTGTGTTTTATCATCCTGTAATTCATAAGCCTCTCACCTCAGAACGTCGGAAATATCCTGTAGTGCCATAGCACCCGACACTATAACAACGGCATCTCCCGCCTTTATAACGTCGTATCCACGGGGGATCATAACCTCCCCATCTCTGAGTATGGCAGCAACCAACACGTTTTCCTTGAATTTGAGCTGTGACAAAGGAGCTTCCGTAATTGGAGAGCCTTCGCCAACGATAAATTCCGATGCCTCGATCTTACCCTTTATGATGTTGTACATAGTTTCGACGTTACTTCCCATAGTGTTCTTCATAGCTCTCGCATACCTGACGATAATATCAGCGGTAATACTCTTGGGATAAACGGTGGAGTCAAGGTCAAGATGCTTTATAACGTCGTCGTAATCTACGCGATTGATTTTAGTAATAAGCTTGGCATCACCAACGCTTTTGGCGTAAAGGGACAAAAGAATATTCTCCTCGTCAAGTCCCGTAAGGGTAACGAACGCACCCACGTCCTCAATTCCCTCTTCAAGAAGTATCTCCTTTTCAGCCGCATCTCCGTTGATAACGCTCACGTCTGTCCAACGGTCGCTGAGTGCCTCGCATTTTGCCACGTTCTTTTCGATAACCTTAAGAGAAATACCCGAGCGGTGAAGTATCTCGCAAAGGTAGTGGGTGGTTTCTCCCGCACCTATGACCATAGCGTTCTTTACCGCCTTTGTTCTGTAGCCTATTTTGTTGAAGAAGTCCTCCGACTTTTTAGGAGATGCTATTATGGATATAACGTCCTTCTCCTCAAAAACGAAATCTCCGTTGGTGATATACGCCTCGTCGCCTCTCTCAACAGTGCAAACGAGAATGTCGCAGTGAAGCTTCAGGACTACGTCCTTAACGGACATTCCAACAAGACGGCTGTTCTCTGGCAGACGGAATTTGAGAAGCTCCACCTTTCCCTTGGCAAAGGTTTCTATCTTCATAGCCGAGGGGAATCTCAAAATTCTGGATATTTCCTGTGCCACAGCATATTCGGGATTAATAACCATAGCAAGACCAAGCTCTTCCTTCAGGTAGGGAGCTTCTGCACTGTAAAGAGGATTTTTGACTCGTGCAATAGTCTGACATTTTCCGCCCTTCTTTGCCACGGTACAGCAAAGAAGATTAAGCTCGTCAGAGCCCGTAACGGCAATAAAAAGGTCAGCGTCGTTAATACCCGCCTCCTCTTGAACCGCGTGGGTCGCTCCGTTGCCCACAAGTCCCATAACGTCGTATCGGTCAACGATATTTTTCACGCTGTCAGCGGCAACGTCAATAACGGTCACGTTGTTCCCGTCCTCGTTAAGCTGAGCCGCCAGCGTTTCTCCGACCCTTCCGCAGCCTACAATAATTATATTCATAGAGATTTCACTCCTTTTTTTCATATATTTATATTATACTCTTTTATTGAAATTTGTCAAGTTAATTGCCTTGACTTGTGCTGTTTTTTGTGATATAATACAAGTAATAGCCATAGGAGGTGTATTATGAGAATAATTACCGTTAGCCGTGAGTTTGGAAGCGGCGGAAGAGAGCTTGGAAAAAGAATTGCCGATAATATGGGCATCGCCTATTTTGACAGGGAGATAATAACGCAGGTCGCAGAGAGAAGCCAGACCGACGAGGGCTACGTTGAGGCGGTACTGGACAGAGGGCTTTTCCGTGACATACATATCACCTTTGGTCACAGTATAGCGGGTATGTCCACGGTAAATCATACTACGAGTAAAATAATAAACGAACAACAAAAGCTGATAACCGAGCTGGCAACGGCACAGGATTGCGTTATAGTAGGACGAAATGCGGATATAATTCTCCGCGATTATAATCCGCTCAAGCTGTTCGTATATGCGGATATGCACTCAAAGATCGAGCGTTGCCGTGTCCGTGCCCCCGAGGGTGAAAACCTGACGGACAAGGAAATGGCAAAAATGATAAAGCTGATAAATAAATCGAGAGCAAAGACCCATTCCTTCCTGTCTCCTATACCGTGGGGAAATAAGGAAGGCTATCACCTCTGCGTGAACACCTCTGACACCGACATCAAGGCTATGTCGAAGCTGTTGGCTGAATATGCCGAAAGTTGGTTTGAAAGACAGTAAGGTAAAAGTTTTCCTAAAACTATTGCAATTTGAAAATATTCGTGATATAATATATAGCGTTGCGGAATGCAACGCTATATTTATTTCAAATATAAAAATGTACAGTATGCATCATGGAGAGATATCTCGCCTACGGCGAGGATTCGCTAACTCTACGTCTGGTGAGCAAGCTCCCCGACCTCCGAGTTGCGAATGCGAAGTGGATTCAATGAGCAAAGCTCATTGAGCCTCGTCTCATCAAGCTCCATAGTTATGATGCACACTTGTGCATCATAACTATGGAGAGATATCGAAGTGGTCATAACGGGGCTGACTCGAAATCAGTTTGTGCGCAAGCACACGAGGGTTCGAATCCCTCTCTCTCCGCCAAAGCAAGACGGGACGCCAATCGGCGTTCCGTTTTTGCTTTGCTGAGAATATAAACAGGGATTCGAACGCAGTGAACAAAACAACCCAGTGAGTTGTTTTGTGAACGGTGACCGAAGATTTTTGCGAAACATTACAAAAGATAAAATCCAAAATGTTGAGCAAAAATCAAGAACGAATCCCTCTCTACAAAACGGGAGGAGCAAGCCTCTCCCCTACCGCTCACAAGCGGCTCGGCGAAAAATTCTCGCATAGGCGAGTACCACTCTCTATTGATTGACAAAATTGTATTTTTATGATATAATTGATAAAAGGACGGTGATAAAATGATTATTACAATATCTCAAACCGCATCTAACATAAAACAAAGCTACACTATTGAAGGAGATAATTTCTATTTCAAGGGCGATAATGGTAAATTTAATAGTTTTCAAAAAATAATTCTTTCAAATAAAAATGATACAATTATGGGAGTATTCAATTTATCAAAATGGATAAATTATATTCCTTTTCGATATCTATTTGGTGGAGCAAATCTCTCCCGTTTATTTCTTCTCTATAAAAATGATTCTTTGTACGGAAGTATTGTTTTTTCAAAGCACGGTTTCTATAAGAGTTTTTACGTTATAGCTTTAGATGACGGACAAATACTACATTGCTATAATCTTTCAAAGGGCTCTTTTGATTATGTTTCTATTTATAATGGAGACAAGCAAATTGCGTTAATTGAGACATATCTTAATGTAAATGACTATAAGTATACGCATAAGCTTTACATATTGGATGAACACGATAATCTTTCAGAGACACTATCCTTCTTCACTTTGTATTATGCAAATTATCATTTTGCCAAGAGATTTCACATGAGCAAAGGATCTGTGTATCAAAAATCGTGGAGTTATTCAAAATACAATAACAAATATAATGAATCGTGGCGAGAGACACATTTCCCAAATGAAAACTTTTTTGGTAAAATAAATTTATTTGACTAAATCTGTTTAAGGCTGAACCAATTATGGTTCAGCCTTTTATATGTTTTCTCACCCCAACAACTCTCCAATCGCCTGTGCCGTCTCTCTTTTACTTGTGCTATCGATATGGCTATAAATATTTGCCGTGGTTGCCATATCGGAATGTCCGAGCCAGTCCTGAATCATCTTCATCGGTATCCCCTTTGCGAGTAGCAAGGACGCGCAGGAGTGTCGCAACTCGTGCATTGCTCGAACGGCG
>JAZOUQ010000069.1:0-1264 GCA_045658185.1 Eubacteriales bacterium | reverse complement strand
TCAGCATCCGTTATATTAAAGGTTGCTCTCTTGGTCAGATTCGAAGCCTCACGCTTTATATGAGGCAAGAAAACGCCGTGATCCATCAAAATGCTTTGAACGAGCTTGGTATGCTCTTTTGCTACCTGACGTGCCGTAATTCCCTTTTGTATTGCAACAGACGCCGCACATCCTGCCGCCTGACCAAGCAACGCACAAGTTGCCATAACTCTTGTTGAGGAGAGTGCTACGTGTGTAACACTGATATTACGTCCTGCAAACATCAGGTTTTCAATGTTCTTCGAATAAAGACATCTGAGCGGAATTCCGTAAGGCTCGGTAACGGGAACCATCACCGCACAGAAGGTCGTATCATCATTTTTTCTCATTCCATAGGGGTTATGGTCGTCCATCGGCCAGCCGCCATAGGCGATCTCATCCTCAAAATGTCCACCGCTTTTAACATCAGCCTCGGTCATTATATAGTCACCGATATATCTTCTGGACTCACGTTTGCCGGGAAGTGCACCTACCCATTCCAGCTCCCAATTTTCCTTACCGTGATCTCCACGGTTTTTGATATGATCCCATACGCCGTAGATACATGCCATAAGCTCGGCTCTGGTCTTGTCTGCATCATAAATGCTGTTGAATTCTCCGCCAAGCTCGACCCACCACAGATTTGCACCGTTAGTCGCTATTTTGTGGCTTCTAAGCTGTGCGTGTACACTTCGTCCAAGATCCGCTTCAAAGCAAGAATCGTCAGGATATACGTTTGCAAACGGAGGGGGGGTAAATTTAACGGGGTGATCCGTTTCCCTTGCCGCAAGAATGATAGACATTCCCATCGTCTTTTTATCTGCCTTGGGTTGTGCAAGCTCCTCGGAAAATTCCTCCTTCGCCTCACGTCCGTGACGGTATTCCGCACCAACAAGATCGGCAAGAATACTGTCGCCAGAGCAGTCGATAAATATCTCGGCATTGACCTGATAGTAGGTATAGGTCGTAAGCTGCCAGCCCGTGATAGAGGTTATTCTTCCGTCTTTTGTTTCTGCTTCAAGGCAGGTCGTATTCATCAAAAGCTCAATATTCTTATTCTCTTCCACCATGGCATAAAGAGTAGTGTCAACAAGAGAATGACAAAGATCGGGATTGTAATAAATATTACGCTCCTCAAACTCGGATATCAATCCGGTTTCTCGGTCAAACGGGCCCTTTGCTCCTCTGACCCACATTCTGACCTCCGAGGATGCGTTTCCGCCAAGCACGGGACGGTCCTGCATCA
>JAZOUQ010000068.1:0-2141 GCA_045658185.1 Eubacteriales bacterium | reverse complement strand
CAACGGCTGTTATCTTTGTTTTGTCTTAACCGAAGTGCTTGATTTAGATTTTAACTTCGATCTCAACGCCTGCGGGAAGCTCAACGCTCATAAGCGCATCCACAACTTTCTGGGAAGGCTTAATGATGTCGATGAGTCTCTTGTGTGTTCTCATTTCGAACTGCTCACGGCTATCCTTATACTTGTGTACCGCACGAAGGATAGTAACTATCTCCTTCTCGGTAGGAAGCGGGATAGGACCGGAAACGGTTGCACCGTTTCTCTTAGCAAGCTCCACGATCTTCTCTGCTGCTGCATCGATAAGAGTGTGGTCGTAGCTCTTCAGTCTTACTCTGATCTTCTCATTGACTGCCACCTGTTTTTTCCTCCTTATTAAGTATTCGCTTGTCCGCGATCCGCCTTGCGAAGTAGAAACCATATTCGCAAATCGTAGCGAACTGCGTTTCAGGGGGCACAATTATCAGCCAACACCGCACCGTGCGTTTTCTTTTCGTCCATTTAAAAATCCGAAACAATCCTCGCATCAGCATCTGCTCAGAATATTCGGGACGCTAAGAACTCGCACCGTTCCGCATGAAGAACGGCAATGTTTTTGATAATTGCTTCGCCCGATAAACGGACATACTCCACGAAAATTACCCGTCAAACGTCACTTTAACGGCAACCTCTCGCTTCATCGCACATCAAGCCTTAATATTTTACCATAGAATTACAATAAAATCAATAGTTTTGAATTATTCATTCATACAAAGTTTTTAATATTATTCAGCTGTCGGTTGTACATAGTACACAAAATACCGCTCTTTTCCCATATTTTTTAATCCTAAAAATCAAAAAATCGTGATTTTTGATGAGTTTTTTGCACCGGTTTTGTTATTTATTAATAAAAATCAGAGTGGACGGTCTTGGCAAAAAAGACCGTCCACTCACGCGTATACGCATATATATAATAAAAAGGAAGGAAACCGTCATTCCGTTTTCTTTTTCTTTCTGACTATCAGAGACAACAAAGCTTTTCCGTTGAACGGAATAAGCGGATAGAGATAATTTCTCTTTCCGTTTGCCGTTGAATTGGCGGCTACAAGCACGATGATCACAACAAATCCGCCGACAAATCCCCAAAATCCAAATACAGCCGTGGTTATCAGCAAGAATATTCGCAAAAATTTTATAGCATAACCAAGCTCATAGCTTCTTTGCGTAAAATTGGCTATGGCAACGAACGCCATATAGACTATGACCTCGGGGATCAACCAACCTACGTCTACCGCAAAATCGCCCAATATCAGTCCTCCGACGACCGAGAGCGAGTTATTAAGCATATTCGGCGTATTGAGAGAGGCAAGACGCAATGCATCGATTATGAATTCCACGAGCAACAGCTGTACGATTATCGGTAGCTTTCCCGCCTCCTCAGGCATCGCAAATTCCAAAAAACGCGGAACGAGCTCAGGATACCTTGTCATCAAATACCACACAGGCGTTATGATCAGCGTCAAAAAGAACACCAGATATCTTACGATTCGGATATAAGACCCCGTAAGCGGAGGAAAATAAAAATCATTGGACTCCTGCATAAAGTCAAATACAGACACGGGAAGCACAAGCACCTCGGGGCTGTTATCGATAATTACAAGCACGCTCCCCTCGAGCAGCTGTGCTGACGCAACGTCAGGGCGTTCCGTGGTTCTCACCTTAGGAAACGGATTGTACCACCCCGTCTTTACAAGACATTCCTTCAGCGATTCGTGTCCCGACACAAGAGAATCGGTCTTTATTTTCGACAGCTTCTCCCCAAGGGATCTTACGTAATCCATATCGGCACGGTCGTTCATATAGCACATTACCACGTCGGTTTTTGAGTCCTCTCCGATAGAGAAATATTGCATAGTCAACGCAGGATTTCTTATACGGCGGCGAACAAGAGCAGTATTAAAGATCAGGGTTTCCACAAAACCGTCCCTTGATCCCCTCATTACCCTGTCGCCCTCAGGCTCTTCCGTGCTTCTCGCGGGATAAGTTCTGGCATCAAGAAGTATCGCTTTGTCTCCAAAGCTGCTGCCCAGCATAAGCATACAGCCCGACAGCACAGCATTAACCATGGCTTCCACGTCATCTGCCACATTCGCTTCTATATAAGG
>JAZOUQ010000067.1:0-28805 GCA_045658185.1 Eubacteriales bacterium | reverse complement strand
TCTACTCTGTCGACCTCACTCTCTATCACGGTGATATTCGGGTGTGTCTTTATCTTTTCCGTAATATATGCGGAAAAATTATCTCTGTCAACGGCAAGTGCCGAGCCTGCCGGAACACGGGTCGCATCAGCCGCTTCCATTATAAGCGAACCCATACGGCGAAGCTCCTCCTTGAGAAGTCCTACCGCATTGGTAACGCTATCCGAACGGAGAGAGTTTGAGCAAACAAGCTCCGCAAACCCCTGCGAGTGGTGGGCGGGGGTATACTTTTGGGGCTTCATTTCGTAAAGCTCCACCTTAACTCCCCGCTTCGCCGCCTGCCAAGCCGCCTCACAGCCTGCAAGTCCCGCTCCGTAAACCTTTAATATCTTTTCCATACTTATTCTTCCGTAGTTTCAGCAGCATAAGGCTTTTTAAAGCCACAGTCCTTGGTACGGCAAACAAGCACCGACTGTCCCTTCTTACGGAAAAGCATATCACCGCAATCGGGGCATTTTTCGTTGGTGGGAAGATCCCAAGAAGAAAAGTCGCAATCGGGGTATCTTTCACAGCTATAAAATACGGTCTTGTTGCGTCCCGTTTTCATAACTATCTTTGAACCGCACTTAGGACAGTCAACACCGATCTCACGGGTCTTCTGCTTGGTGAAGTTACATTCGGGATAACGAACACAAGCAAAGAACGTGCCGAATCGTCCCGAACGCTGAACCATATCAGAGCCGCACTTTTCACACTTGAAGTCTGCGATAATTTGCTTCTTTTCCGCAACCTTTTCCTCTTCTTCCTTTTCCTTGACCAAGGGCTTGGTATTCTTACACTGAGGATAGCCGGGACAAGCGGCAAACTTTCCGTATCTGCCGTTCTTTATAACCATCTTTCTGCCACACTTGTCGCAGATTATATCGGTTTCCTCAACGGGGATCTCAAGCTCCTCGTTCTGCATTTTCTCGTTTGCTCTTTCAAGCTCAACGGAAAATCCGTTCCAGAAGTCTGACAGTACGGAAGTCATAGTAATTCCCCCGTTTTCTATGCTGTCAAGTCTGGTTTCCATCTGTGCGGTAAACGCATAGTCAACTATGTCAGGGAAGCTTTCCTTCATAAGCTTGTTGGTAAGCTCTCCCGTGGGGGTAGGAACGAGAGATTTTCCCTCTCTCTTAACGTAATTTCTTGCAATTATCGTAGTTATAATGGTAGCAAACGTACTGGGACGTCCTATACCCTTTTCCTCAAGGAACTTGATAAGCGACGCGTCGTTATATCTTGCGGGAGGCTCGGTAAAATGCTTAGCGGGAGCAGTACCGCAAAGATATACGTTCTCGCCCTCCTTAATGTCGGGCAGTCTTATATTTCTCTGTTCACTAACCTCGTCCTCGTTACGTCGGGTATCGTCCTCGCTCTCCTCATATACTGCCATGTATCCCGGGAAGTCAACGGTATATCCGCTTGTCTTGAATATATATCCAGCAGATTCAAAATCAGCGGAAACGGTAGACAGCACGGCAGACTCCATCTGACTGGCGATAAAACGCTCCCATATGAGCTTGTAAAGCTTGAACTGATCGGCAGTAACGTACTTTCTTATCTTAGCGGGGTCAAGGTCAACGCGTGCGGGACGAATCGCCTCGTGAGCATCCTGCGTACCCGCCTTTGCCTTGTATATTCTGGGGGTTGAGGGAGAGAATTTCTCACCGTATTTTGCATTGATATATGCCTTTGCCTCTTCCTGTGCCTGAACGGATACTCTCTGTGAGTCGGTACGCATATAGGTAATAAGACCCTGCACTCCGCCGTTCTCCGAACCTACGTTAATACCTTCGTAAAGCTCCTGAGCAATACGCATTATACGCTGAGATTGAAAACCAAGCTTTCTTGCCGCTTCCTGTTGCATAGTAGAGGTAGTAAAAGGAGGTGCGGGAAGTTTTTTCTTCTTGGATTTGCGAATAGCGGCAACCTTGAAGGGAGCGTTGCTTACCGCATTTACAACCTTCATAGCGTCGTCCTCGCAGGTAAGCTTTATCTTACCCTTTTTATTTCCGTAAAAACGAACGGTAAATTCCTGATCCGCACCGGCACGAAGCTGTGCGTCAACCGTCCAATATTCAACGGGAACGAAGCCTCTTATCTCTTCTTCCCTCTCAACTATTATTCTAGTAGCCACAGACTGAACACGTCCTGCGGAAAGACCGCTTCTGACGTATTTCCAAAGGAATGGAGAAAGCTTATATCCAACTATTCTGTCAAGTATTCTTCTTGCCTGTTGGGAATTAACAAGATCCATATCTATACTGCGAGGCTCTTTGATAGCACTCTTAACTGCCGTTTTGGTTATCTCGTTGAAGGTAACTCTGAGGGTCTTCTCAACGGGTATTCCGAGTGCCGTTGCAAGATGCCAGGATATTGCCTCTCCCTCGCGGTCAGGGTCGGTTGCGAGAAATACTTTGTTTGCGTTCTTCGCCTCTTTTTTTATGTCCTTTATAAGGTCGCATTTTCCTCTTATGTTGATATAGTGTGCCTCAAAATCTCCCTCTATATCAACTCCAAGCTTACTTTTGGGAAGATCTCTTACGTGTCCCTTGGAAGCTATAACCTTATAATTTGAACCAAGGTATCCCTTTATTGTAGCCGCCTTTGAAGGTGACTCCACTATAACAAGATTTGCCATTTATCGTATTTCCTTTCGTTTGTTGGAATTATATCTTTTTAAACATACCGCCCGGAAGCGACGTTATAAGTCCGCTTATTTCAAGCATAGTCAACGCAGTCATTACGTGATACACTGCCACGCCTCTTGCCGCTACGTCGTCAGCCGTAAACGTCCCGTCGGGAAGTAATTCATATACCCGTCTTGTAGAGTCGTCCAATGCATCTGCACAACTCTTCGACGGAGAGGAGATTGGCTCCTCTTTCTTTATTTTTTCTTCTGTTTTTGTATCTGTCTGTTTTTTGTCAGTCGTCTGCTGTTGTGTAGACGACTTCTCTACATCCTCAGCAACTGCATAAGCCATTCCGTATTTATCAAACACCCTTGCCTTGATGTCGGAGCGTTCCTTCGCCCGTGCATATCTACGCATATCCAGCGTGTCTTTATACAGGAATGAATAGTGATCTATTATGTCCTTGGCACTAAGTACCACGTTTGCACCATTTTGTATAAGCTCGTTAGGACCGTCCGAATTACAATCGTCAACCTTTCCGGGTACTGCAAAAAGCTCTCTGCCTTGATTTACGGTACGGGACGCAGTAATAAGTGCCCCGCTTCCCTTTGCCGCTTCGACGACCACAACTCCTTGACACAGTCCGCTTATTATACGGTTGCGTTTGGGAAAATTCCAAGACTCGGGCTTTGTAAAAGGCGGATACTCGGTAACTATCGCTCCCGAGCCGACTATTGCTTTTTCCAACGCTTTATGCGTCTTTGGATAAGTCACTGAAATACCGCAGCCCAATACGGCAACGGTACATCCGCCACCCTCTATCGAACCAACGGCACAAACACCGTCTATTCCAAGTGCCATTCCGCTAACGACGCACACGCCCGCCGCGGCTAACTCATATGATATTTTATACGCAGTTTGCTTTCCGTATTCGCTCATTTTTCTTGTTCCAACCATACCTACGCAAAGCTTTGCGTTCATATCGGGGAATCTGCCCTTACAGTATAGCAAAACAGGTGGATCTTCTATCGTTCGAAGTCTGTCGGGATATCTTTTATCGCTGTACGCTATTATATCCACCTTTTCCTTCTTACAATATTTAAGCACAGAGTACGCCTCGGTCAGCGATTTATCGCAAAGCTTTTGCTTCACCGACTCGCTAACTCTGAGCTGTTCTATCTCCTCCTCGGAGAGTCTGTATATTTCATATGGGTCGGTAAGCGAATCAGCTATCTTTGGAAATTCCTTTGATGCAATCCCAAATTTTGACGCTAACCACAACCAATAAAGATTATTTTCGTCCCTCATTAAACACCTCAAGTGCGAATTTAAGCCAAAATATCACCGTCTTCTCACGGTTTCCCAAATGCAAATAGCCGCTGCTGCCGCCGCATTTAGAGATTCCGCACCCTCACGCATAGGAATAATAACCGAAGCCGTGCAATTCTCCACCACCTCAGTCGATAAGCCGTGTCCCTCGTTACCGATAACAAAGCAATCTCCCTCTCTGAACTCCGTTTCTTCAATGCTCCTCGCATTATCGGAAAGTGCCGTAGCGTAAACTTTTCTACCCTTTTCTCTCAGGAAAGAAATGAATTGCGGAAGCTGTTCGGCAGGAACGCTGACCGTCCTCATTTTAAATATTGCTCCCATAGCGGCTCTCACAGTTTTGGGGTTGTACAGATCAGCACAGTCATCCGTAAGAACAAGCGTATCTATGCCAAGTGCAAAGCAGCTTCTTATAACAGTTCCAAGGTTTCCGGGGTCACGCAATGACTCGGCAACAAGTATCGCCTCACCGTTTTTAATAAGCTCCGATGCCCTCTCCGAATTGGTACGTATGTGGGTCTTCTCCATCATTCGCACAACGGTGATAACACCCTCGGGAGATTTCTCCTCGCTTATCTTATCGAAAACGTCAGCACTGACGGCAATGATATTCTCAGAAGATATTCTTCCTTCATCAAGTGCCTGTTGTACCGGTGTTTCAACGCCCTTTGCGGCAGGCTCTCTGTAAACCACGTATCTTATTTCAACGTCTGAATCAAGTGCCTCACAAAGAAGCTTGATACCGTCAAAGCGGAACAAGCCCTCCTTATTCCTTATCTTCTTCTCGGCAAGGCCGCAAATGTATTTTATAAGCGGATTTTGCCTTGACGTTATTATAGGTCTATCCATTTGCGTCCTCCCGAATATCGCGTTACGTAACTTTATTACACAAATAAAACCCCGTGAAATACGGGGTTTTATAGCTCAGATTAAAGAGCTGCTTTTGACTTTTCAACAAGTGCTGCAAATGCTGCCTTGTCGGATACAGCCAACTCAGCAAGCATCTTACGGTTAAGGTTGATACCTGCGAGCTTGAGGCCGTGCATAAAGGTAGAGTAATTCATACCGTTTACCTTTGCCTGTGCGGAAATACGAGCGATCCACAGTCTGCGGAAATCTCTCTTCTTCATCTTTCTGCCTGCAAAAGCGTAGTTTCCGCTCTTGAGAACAGCTTGCTTAGCCATCTTGAAGTGCTTGGACTTTGCGCCCCAGTAACCCTTCGCAGCCTTAAGAACTTTATTTCTTCTCTTGCGCGTCATCATTGCGCCCTTAATTCTTGCCATTTTCTATGTCCTCCTCTTTACGATTATTTCTGAATAAGTGTTCTGATGTTTGCGGTCATTGCGTCGCTGAGAATTGCACCCTGACGAAGATGTCTTTTTCTCTTAGCGGTCTTAAGACCTGTGTTGTGTCTGTGATGGCAGTGACCCATCTTCACCTTACCGGAAGCGGTAACGGAGAATCTCTTAGCGGATGCCTTGTGTGTCTTTACTTTTCCCATTTTTATAATCTCCTTTTTTGTAATCAAAATTAAATTCGGCTTTCGCCTTTATCATAATGCGTATTCACGCAGTTACGAACGTCCTTGTTATTTAAGCTTAAGCGGCGAAATGACCATACTCATTATTCTGCCGTCAAGCACCGGGGCCTTGTCTACACTTCCAATCTCACTGCAGCTGTCCTGAAATTTTTTCATGATTTCCTGACCTATGCCAACGTGACTCATCTCACGTCCCTTGAATCTCATAACAACTCTTACCTTGTTACCCGACTCCAAGAACTTCTGAGCGTGACGTGCCTTGGTTTCAAAATCGTGCGTGTCGATTCTGCAAGAAAGCTGTATCTCCTTGAGCTCGACAACCTGTTGCTTTTTCTTGGCTTCCTTTTCCTTCTTGTCCCTTTCAAAGCGGAACTTACCGTAATCCATTATACGGCAAACGGGGGGCTGTGCCTGAGGAGCCATCAAAACCAAATCGTACCCCTGATCATAAGCGAGCTTCAATGCGGCGTCAGAAGACATAATGCCAACAGCCTCACCGTCAACACCAACAACTCTGACTTCCTTGAACTTGATCTCCTCATTGATCGTCATTTCTTTTGTGCTAATACCGAATACACCTCCATAATTGTCTTTAAGACAAAAAAATTACGCGAAGTCATTCTCCGCGCAACACAAATACGGGCGTCAATACGCTCGTTAAGGTGATATCATACCGTGCTCAACACTTTGGCACGGTGAGAGCGGAGAACGCTCTTCTTCTTTTTGCTCGTATATTCTACCACACCTCGTGCAGTTTGTCAATAGTTTTTTCAAAAGTTCCCTGAAATTTTTAAATCGACCCGAATTTTATCAAAAATCACACCCAAAAAGTTGGTACGACATTTAAGCGACATTTCACGCAAACCAAGACAAACTGTAAGCAAAACCAAATTTTTCTTATCGCTTTTTTCTGTTCTGTATCTTTTTGCACGAATTTTTCGACAAAAAATCGTCTAAAATGGATATTTACAAAACGATTTTTTTGAGGTATAATACTTAAGCTGTCGGCGGCACCAACTCCACAGCATCACGCACAACGGTAATACGAATTTGCGGAATATCAATCTTATGATATCAACCTCGCAAGTACGGTTTCGGTTGTGCTTTTTTTATTTTTTTGAATAAAGTTAAAATTATTTCAAAAAACTGTGGAAATTCGCCTCGATGTATGTTATAATATAATGAATATATATTTGCTTTGGCAGATTTTTCATAATGCCTTGTAAAAATATACGGCAAAACCCTGAGTTGAAAGGAATTTTCAAATAAAATGTCAAAATACATAGTCAAAATAAAAAAGATGACCCTTCCCGTAATTCCCGTAAGAGGCGTTGTTGCCTTTCCGGGGGCAAATATAAACTTTGAGCTTAACGAGGACATAGCTATAAAAGCAGCTGAATCGGCATTTGATACCGATTCGCTGGCGGTGATATGCACCTACCGTGAGATGGACGATGAAGCTCCTCTGCCGAACGGTCTTTTCAAGACGGGAACGGTATGCAAAATAAAGCAGTCCTTAAAGACGCCCGACGGAAATCTCCGCGTTTTAGCTGAGGGATACTCCCGTGCGGCGGTAACCGAGTTCCGTCCCTTTGCAGATTACATTCTCGCAGAGGTCAACAGTAAAACGCACACCGCAACGGACGAGGATACGGTACGCAATCAGGCTTATTGCCGTGCGATACTTACCGAAGCGAAAAAGCTCGCCTCCTTCCTTCCCTCCGTCAGCGACGATATGCTGAACACCGCAGCGGCTATCAAGACCCCCGCACTTCTTGCGGACTTTATAGCCTCCAATATGCTGGTGAAATATACCGACAAGCAGCAGATACTCGAAAGCTTCGACCCCGAAAAGCGTATCGAGCTTCTTATCGCTCTTCTTGCAGAGGAGTCGGGTCTGCTTGCCCTTGAGATGGACATTCACAAGCGTGTCCGCGGCAACCTCAATCAGAATCAAAAGGAATACTATCTGCGTGAGCAGGTAAGAGTTATAAAGAACGAGCTTGGCGACGGTGACGAAACAGACGAATATTTCGACAGGATAATGTCTACCGATATGCCCGACGAGGTCAGAGAAAAGCTCCTCAAGGAAACCGAGAGAATGTCAAAAGCACCCTTCGGCTCTTCCGAGGCAACGGTGGCACGTTCTTACCTTGACACCTGTCTTGAGATACCGTGGAGTGCGGCTACCAAGGATAGAATAAGCGTAAGTGCCGCTCGAAAAATACTCGATAAGGACCACGACGGTCTTGAAAAGGTAAAGGAAAGAATACTTGAATTCCTTGCGGTAAAGCAGCTCAATCCTCAGCTTGGAAATCAGATACTCTGCCTTGTAGGCCCTCCCGGTGTGGGTAAGACCTCGGTTGGTGC
The DNA here is from genome assembly GCA_045658185.1 of Eubacteriales bacterium. GTDB lineage: Bacteria > Bacillota > Clostridia > Oscillospirales > CAG-272 > HGM12713. The sequence goes on along the minus strand of JAZOUQ010000067.1, from coordinate 20,912 downwards.
GTCCATAGCAAGAGCTATGAACCGCAAATACGTTCGCGTTTCTCTTGGCGGAGTTCGTGACGAGGCAGACATAAGAGGTCACCGAAAGACCTATATCGGTGCTATGCCCGGCAGAATAATCAACGCACTCATTCAGGCAAAGGTAAAAAATCCCCTCATTCTTCTTGACGAGATAGACAAGATGACCAGAGATTCCCACGGTGACCCTGCGTCCGCTATGCTTGAGGTTCTTGACGGCGAGCAGAACAAGGCTTTCCGCGATCACTTCGTGGAGATGCCCTTTGACCTTTCCGACTGCTTGTTTATCGCAACGGCAAACACTCTCGACACCGTTCCCCGTCCTCTGCTTGACAGAATGGAGGTCATCGAGCTTAAGACCTACACAAAGTCAGAAAAGCTGTCAATAGCAAAAAATCACCTGATACCCAAGCAGCTTACCCGCCACGGACTTAACCGTCGTATGGTGAGCTTCAAGGACGAGGCAATAATTGAGATTATCGACTACTATACCCGTGAGGCGGGCGTTCGTAATCTTGAACGCACAATCGCCGACATCTGCCGAAAGGCGGCTAAGGATATGGTAGAGGAAAAGATCAGCGGAAGAATAACCGTTACCAAGACATTGGTAAATGAATATCTCGGCAAGAGAAAATTGCTTCCCGAAACGATTTCCGACGAGGACGAAGTAGGCGTTGTTAACGGTCTTGCCTGGACACAGGTAGGCGGAGATATGCTCAAGGTGGAGGTTGCTATCCTTGACGGCACGGGCAAACTCGAGCTTACAGGGTCACTTGGCGACGTAATGAAGGAATCGGCACAGATAGCCGTAAGCTACGTTCGTTCAATTGCGACCGAATACGGTATTCCTACCGACTTCTACAAAACCAAGGATATACACATACACTTCCCCGAGGGAGCAGTTCCCAAGGACGGTCCTTCTGCGGGTGTTACAATAGTCACCGCACTCGTCAGTGCCTTGACGGGCAGAGCCGTAAGACGCGACGTTGCTATGACGGGAGAAGTTTCTCTCCGAGGAAACGTTCTCGCTATCGGCGGTCTTAAGGAAAAGTCCATGGCGGCGTACTCGGCAGGTGTTACCACCGTTCTCGTTCCCTTTGACAATATGAAGGATATGGACGATATTGACGTTGCGGTAAGAGAAAACGTTAAATTCGTTCCCTGCAAAAAGGTGAGTGAGGTTTTGTCAGTCGCACTTTGTACTGACAAAAAAGCACCTCACATCAACACCTGTGAAGAGGAGAGAACGGAAATAGAGATACTCACTCCTGCGTCGATCCCCTCTGACAGAGCGAAAGCTCATATAAACGCATAAACTTACGAAAGAGAGATACGTATGGCTCTTAATTTACAAAATACGAATCTTAAGATAAGTGCGGGACTGCCCAAGCAGTTTCCCGCCGATCCAAGACCTCAGGTGGCATTTTCGGGACGCTCCAACGTTGGAAAAAGCTCCCTGATAAATACACTTTTGGGTAGAAAATCTCTGGCGAGAGTCAGCTCCGCACCCGGTAAGACAATCACCATCAATTTCTACGACGTTGACAAGAAGCTTTATCTTGTCGACCTCCCCGGATACGGTTTTGCAAAGCGTAATCCCGAGGACAAAAAGAAGTGGTCGGCACTTACGGACGGTTATTTCACCGCTAACAAGAACATCGACCGTCTTTCCCTCGTGCTTCAGCTTGTGGACAGCCGAGTAGGTCCTACGGCTGATGACGAGATGATGCTGGAGTTTTTACATTCTGCGGAAATTCCCTTTGTGGTCGTAGCCACAAAGATAGACAAGCTTAACGCAACTGAAAGAAAGAACAATCTTGAAGCAATCTCCACCCACCCCCTTATCGACGGAGTAAAGGTAATTCCCTTCTCCTCTCTCAAAAAGGAAGGTAAGAACGAGCTTTGGAAGACCGTTTTGGCTTACACAAAAATATAAGAGGAAAATATGACAAGACTTGTAATAACCCGTCACGGTCAGAGCTTGGCAAACTCACAGAACCGTTTTGCGGGACACTCCGATTTTGATCTTTCGGAGCTTGGTCACCGTCAGGCAAAAATGGCGGCGGATTATATCTGTGCCAACGAAAAAATAGACGTAATATACTCCAGCGACCTCAGCCGTGCCTATAACACGGCTCGTCCGACAGCACAACAGCTTGGCATGGAAATAATTCCTACCGAGGAGCTTCGCGAGATATTCGCAGGTGAATGGGAGGGGCTTACCGCCGACGAGTTAGCGACACACTATGAAAAGGATTTCGATATTTGGAAAAACCACTACGCGGCTTCCCGTCCTACAGGCGGAGAGTCAACGGCAGAGGTCTATCGCAGAATTATCAAAACCGTAAAAAAGATAGCGGCACAGCACGACGGTCAGACAATTATGCTGTCCACTCACGCAACGGTAGTTCGTGCGATCAGTGCGTACGCACTCGGGCTTGACGAAACGAGAGTGGGAGAAATCCCCTTCACTCACAACGCATCAATAAATATATTCACTTTCGAGGAAGGCAAACTAACTCCCGAAAAGCTGAATATAATAGAGCATCTGGGCGACTCCGTAACGGGAGTACACAAGTCATTCAAAAAAGAGGATAAACAATGATACTTCATAAGCACTTTGACACAAATAAAGAGGGGCATCTGACCGTAGGCGGTATGGATACGGTAGAGCTTGCAAAAAAGCACGGCACTCCCCTTTATCTCATTGACGAAAACGCCTTGCGTGAGCAGTGCAGAATTTACAGAAAAGCCGCAACAGAAAGCTTTGGCGAGGACGCTCTTCCCCTTTATGCTTCAAAAGCACTTTGCTTTACCGAAATATACAGAATTGCCGCCGAGGAAGGTATGGGCATTGACTGTGTTTCGGGAGGTGAGCTGTATACGGCAAGAAAAGCGGGATTTCCTGCGGAACGCATTTATTTTCACGGCAACAACAAAACCGACAGAGATATTTGCGACGCTATGGATATGGGAGTAGGTACATTCGTGGTTGATAACAACGAGGAGCTTTGTGCTGTATCCGCTGAGGCAAAAAAGCGTGGTACTACTCAAAGAATACTGCTTCGCATCACCCCCGGCATTGACCCCCACACTCACAAGGCAATAGTCACGGGCAACGTGGACTCAAAATTCGGCAACGCAATAGAAACAGGTCAGGCTATGGAAATAGTCAAAAAGGCTATCGCCGCAGAGGGCGTTTATCTTGCGGGACTTCACTGTCACGTCGGTTCGCAGATATTCGATATTGAACCTTTCTCGGACGCGGCAAGAATTATGACCGAGTTTATAGCACAGATAAAGAATGAATGTAAATACGAAATAAAGGAGCTTAATCTCGGCGGCGGTCTTGGTGTAAGATACACCGAGTACGACAGAGAGATAGACTACGCGGCGGCAATATCCCATATTGCAAAAATAGTAAAAGACCTTTGTGCCGACAGAAACATAGCCCTGCCCCGAGTTATACTTGAACCGGGACGCTCACTTGTTGCGGCGTCGGGAGCAACCCTTTACACCGTAGGCTCGGTTAAAGAGATACCGGGCTTCAGAAACTATGTTTCGGTTGACGGCGGTATGCCCGACAACCCACGCTATGCACTTTATCAGTCACAATATACGGCACTTATCGCCAACAAAGCAACCGCCCCACGTGATTACAGAGCTACCGTTGCAGGTCGTTGCTGTGAATCAGGCGACCTTCTCGGTGAGAATATGGAGCTTCAAAAGCCTGAACGCGGAGATATACTTGCCGTTCTCGTAACGGGTGCTTACAACTATTCTATGGCGTCAAACTACAATCGTCTTCCCCGTCCTCCCGTAGTTATGTTCAAGGACGGCAAGGACAGAGTTGCAGTCAGACGCGAAACCTACGAGGATCTCACCAGAAACGACGTTTGAGTGTGTCCGTTTGAGAAAAATGCTATGTAAAGTTAGATTTTCGTTAAGGTCTTCGCTACCTTTTTGAAAAAAGGTAGCACCAAAAACTTTCCTGACAAAAATGGCTTGACTGAAAGATATAGTCTGTGCTGTCATTTGTAGAATTGCTCCCGCTAATTTAAACACAACGTAGCAAAAACAATTCACGGAGAAATTTATGTTAAGTTCATTTCTTGGCGGAGATTGGAGATCCGCTTTAATATCACTTTTGCTCAGTCTTCCAATAGTTTTTATAGCCTTATCCGTTCACGAAACGGCACACGGCTATGCGGCGTATAAGCTGGGCGATCCCACGGCAAGAAATCTTGGCAGACTTACGCTTAACCCCGCAAAGCACATAGACCCATTGGGATTTTTGTGCATGGTGCTGTTCGGCTTCGGTTGGGCAAAGCCTGTTCCGATAAACACAAGATATTTCAGAAAACCCAAGAGAGATATGGCGATCACGGGACTTGCAGGTCCTCTGTCAAATCTTCTCCTCGCACTTCTCTTTGCTGTTATTTTGCGTTTGACTGTGCAGTTTGGCTTCTATCTTGTAAACGGAACGGTGTATTACGTTCTGCAGATATTCCTTGTCCTTGGAGTAAGAATGAATATTACTCTTGCGGTGTTCAACCTCATTCCAATCCCCCCTCTTGACGGATCGAGAATTTTTCTCGTTCTTTTACCCACGGATACGTACTTCAAGATTATGCGTTACGAGAGATATATCTATATTGCTCTCCTGTTCGCATTGGCTTTCGGTCTGCTTGACACACCTATACAGTTTATTTCAAACATCTTCCTCGAGCTTATTATGCGAGTTGCATTTTAAAAAAACTGAAACGGAGCTATAATGGACGCTATAACCTACCGCCTCGACCAGTTTGAAGGTCCTCTTGACCTTCTGCTGTCGCTGATACAAAAGAATAAAGTCAGCATAACGGATATTCCCATATCCCTTATTTGTGACCAGTATGTGGAGTATATCACCGAGGCACAGAAGCTCGATATGGACGTTGCGGCGGAATTTATCGTTATGGCAAGTGAGCTTATGCTCATAAAAAGCCGTATGCTTCTCCCCCGCAGCGAGGACGATACGGACGACCCGAGAGCAACGCTGACAGACGCCCTTATCCGTTTCCAGCAAGCAAAGGAAGCGGCGGCAAAGCTTACGCCTATGTATGCTTATCACAGTGCCCGTATGGTAAAGGACACCGACGAAATATCCGTAGATAAGACCTATGTCCACGATCAAGACGTTACCTCCCTTATGGCGGCTATGCGACGTGTTGTAGCATATAACAATGCACTCGAAAAGGCGGTGAATACCTCTTTCACTCCTATGATAAGTAAGCCTATAATACCCGTTGAAATAAAGATAGTATCAATTTTGAAAACGATTGAAAAGCGGGGCATCGCAACGCTTGAGGATCTTATTATCGACGAGGTGACGCTGCCTGACCTTATAGCATCATTCCTTGGAGTTCTTGAGCTTGTAAAGATACGTAAGCTTCTCGTTGAGAACGACGAGGAGTCCGACAACGCACTGCTTAGTGCAAATACAAGATTTATACTCAATACCGACGACTCCACCATCGGAGAAAGCGAATACGACATTTCTGAAATAACCTCACAGGAGGACGGACAATGAGCGAACAGACCGAACAGATAAAAAATATTGAGGGTGCTATCGAGGCGATACTCTATGCCGCGGGATACCCCGTAAAATACACCAAAATATCCGAGGTTCTGGGACTTGACCTTCACAACACCAAAAAGCTCATATCCCATATGGCAACGGAATACAACGGAGAAAAATCCAAGCGTGGAATTTCTCTGCTTATGTTCGAGGACACCTGCCAATTTTGTACCAAAGAGCCTTACGCCCCCTACATAAGAGAGGCTCTGGGAATCCGCCGCGGCGGAAACCTTTCTGCGTCCTCTATGGAGGTACTCGCAATAGTTGCTTACAATCAGCCTCTGACGAGAACCTTTGTAGATCAGGTCAGAGGAGTTGACAGCTCATACGCAATGAATTCGCTGATAGACAAGGGACTTATCGAATCATGCGGCAGACTTGACGTTCCCGGGCGTCCTATGCTGTACGTTACCACCGATAAGTTTTTACGAGTATTCGGACTCAATTCCCTCTCCGAGCTTCCCGCAACCGAAACTCTTCTTCCTCCCAAGGAGGACGTTCCGATAATCGAGGACGGTGACGGTGAGGACGAACAGTCGGGAATCACAGACCTTTTTAACGCAGACGCGGAATAACCAATCAAAATATTACCGATAATCAGAAAAAAGGAGGAGGATAATGACGGCACTTATAGTTATAGGTTGTATCATTCTGTTTTTCGTCTTTATACTCTGCCTTAAAGCCACTATAACGGTGGAATATAAGAACGAGGTCGCCTTGTACGTCAAGGTGCTGTTTATAAAGACAAGGATACTGCCAAGTAAAAAGAAAAAATCAGGTCCTCACTCAATGAGTGACAAAAAGGCTGAAAAAATAAAAGCCAAGCTTCTTGCCAAGCAAGAAAAGAAAAAGAAGAAAAAGCAGGAAAAGAAATCGGCAAAGCTTGCAGAAAAGCATAAAAAGAAAAAGAGCCTGTCCGATATTCTTGACATAATAAGCTTAGTTAAGGACATTCTGGCAAAAGTTATAAAAATATTCTTCTCACACCTGAAGGTAAAGGTTGCAAAACTGAAAATAAAGGTAGCTACGGGAGATGCCGCAAGCACGGCAATAGCTTACGGTCTTATTTCTCAGGCGGCGATGTACCTTTTCACCCTGCTCTCCCCTCTGGACGGGTTGACCTTTCCCCGCGAAAAGGACACCGAGATAGTGTGTGACTATCTGTCGGACGAAATGGAAATAGACCTTAAAATATCTCTTTCCATAAGAGTTTGGCACGTGCTACACGTTGGACTCGGTGCGTTGGGTGAACTGATAAAGCATAAGATAAAAAAGTCTAAATAAGCTGTATTTCATACGGTTTTGATAATAAAAGTAAATTTATATAAAGGAAGGACAACATCATGGCAAACGAAAACAGAATTCCCGAAATTATCCGCTCCTCTATGGAGAACATTCGCTCTATGTTTGACGCAAACAAGATAGTGGGCGACCCCATAGTTACCCCTCAGGGAACTACCATTATCCCCATATCCAAAATATCTATGGGTATTGCGGCAAGCGGATTTGATTACAATCCTAAGAAGGAGGCTCAGCCTCGCCCCCAGAACTTCGGCGGCGGAAGCGGTACGGGTATCTCCGTAAATCCCATTGGATTTCTTGTCGTTGACAAGGACGGCGACGTTGAATTTATCAGCGTAAACCAAAAAGGTAAGCCCGATCCCGTGGATCAGATCGCCGATCTTGTTGAAAGAACTCCCGACATTATATCCAAGATAAAGGACATCTTTACAAAGGATAAAGAAGAAAACAACGGCTGATAGCTGAATTATGCTCCCCGTTCGGTCATATATTTCAATATATATGGTATAAGGACGGTGGCGTGATGAAAAGAGCTTTAATATTTTTTCTGTCAGTTGTGATGCTGTGGCACGTATCTGCGTTTTTTTGCTGTGCAGAAGCTCCGCTTGGAGTAAGTGCGGAAAGTGCCATACTTATGGACGCCGATAGTGGGTGTGTGCTTTGGGAGAAAAATGCCCATACGAGAATGGGCATGGCAAGTACAACTAAAATAATGACCGCACTTACCGTTCTTCGGCTGTCTTCTCCCGAGGATACCGTTTCGGTGTCAGATGCCGCAATAGGAACAGAGGGCTCGTCCATATACCTTTGCAAGGGTGAAAAAATGACGGTCGAGCAACTACTTTACGGTCTGCTTCTGGCATCCGCGAACGATGCGGCTGTCGCTCTCGCCATTCACTGTGCGGGAAGCGTAGAGACGTTTTCGGGGCATATGAACATCGTGGCGGACGAATTGGGATTAAAAAATACGCATTTTACCAATCCCCACGGACTGTATGATGATGACCATTACACCACTTCTTACGAATTGGCACTCATAACCCGAGAGGCTCTAAAAGACCCTCTATTAGCGAAAATTTTTTCGACCTACAAGGCGACTATTCCCTTTTGCCAAGAGGCGGACAAAAGACTTGTTGTCAACCATAACAAAATGCTGAAAAGCTACGAGGGTGCTATCGGTGTAAAAACCGGCTTTACAAAAAAGACAGGACGCTGTCTTGTAAGCGGAGCTGAGAGAGATGGACTGACGCTGATATGCGTTACCCTTAATGCACCCGACGATTGGAGAGATCACACCGCTCTGCTTGACTACGGATATGAGAATTATTGCCGTGTCACATTCGCAGGCGTGGGAGAGTACAGCTACTCTCTTCCCGTCGTTGGCGGAGAGGGCAATACGCTCACGCTGACCAACAGCGAACCGTTGGCTATGACTTTGCCCAAAAGTCACGGTAATGCCGCGTATACGGTAACCTCAAATTACCGCTTTGCTTATGCCCCCACTGTTACCGACAAGGAATATGCTCGTCTGACCGTCAGCTACGATGGACAAACGGCAGAATCTCCCCTGATAGCAACATATGAAATAAAAAGAAGCTATAATAAGAATTTATTTCAAAAAATAATGGATTTTTTCAAAAAGGATAAATAATGCCAACTGTCAGATTACAAAAATATTTTACCGACTGCGGTGTTCTTTCCCGTCGTGCCGCCGAGGAACAAATAAAGCTTGGGCGTGTGCGGGTAAACGGAAATGTTGCCACCGTGGGAACTGTGATAACGCCGAACGTAGACAAGGTGGAATGGAACGGAAAAATAATAATTCCCCTTTGTGACGAGTGCGTTTGTGTTCTGCTGAACAAGCCGAGAGGCTATATTACCACAATGTCCGATGAAAAGGGTAGAAAAAACGTCAGTATGCTCGTGGAGGACGTGGGTGTCAGAGTTTATCCCGTAGGAAGGCTTGATATGGACTCCGACGGACTGTTACTGCTCACCAACGACGGAAGCCTTGCAAATCAACTGACCCATCCCAAGCACGAAATTCCAAAAATATATCACGTTAAGATAAAAGGCGGTGTCACCGCCGAGCAGGTAGCGGCACTTGGGCAGCCTATGACGATAGACGGATATAAAATACTCCCCGTAAAGGTTACCGTAGTATCACGCACACCTGAATCTACCGTACTTGAAATGACCCTTTTTGAGGGAAGAAACAGACAAATACGAAAAATGTGCGAGAAGGTAGGACTTTCGATTTCGCGTCTTACCCGAATTGCAATAGGAAATATAAAATTAGGAAAGCTGCCCTCGGGTAAATGGCGACGTCTGACAAGGTCAGAGGTTGATTATCTGAGGTCACCGATGAAAGGAAAGAAAAATGCTTAAGGTATTACCCGTACAATCAAAGCTCACGCAAGAGGAAATATGTGCAAAATGCGGTGTGGAGTACAATGCCGATCTACTTGCGTATGCCGCTTACGTTGACGACCGTCTTTGCGGGGTTTGTCAATTCAAGCTCACCGATAAGGGCGGAATGATATACGATATTGCTCCAACGACAGATTTTTACAGCAGAGAGGCTCTCTTCGTTATGGGACGCGGTGCTTTGAATTTTATAGATCTGAGCGGGGTTCATAACGCTTCGTATTTGGGCAAGACCGAAGACGAGGAGCTTTTGCGATTGATTGGATTCAAAAAAAATGAAAATGGAATATATAGTATAAATTTGGAAGGATTCTTCACAGACCATTGCCATTAAAAGAATTGTAAAAATCAAAAATAAAATCAAAGTATTGACAAATATATCTATATTGTGCTATAATGACTTTGTATACATTGATAAAATTACCATAAATCTGTTATAAGTTGAAAGGAAAAACTATGACAAAATCAATAAATCTTAAGGATCTGATAAGCGTATTGAAAAAAGCTTGGTGGAAAATTCTCATCTTCACCGTTATCGTAGCTTTGGGTGTTGGACTCTTTGCTCAATTTTTCATTCCCAGAAAGTATACCTCAAGCATTGAATTTATGGTTAATAATGCTAACAAAGAGTTTCCCTACACCACGCAGGCTTTAACGTCTGCTGCTGAGGCTCTTGCAAAGGATTATATCAGGATAATATCCGGAGATATGATGATCGATGAAATCCAGCAATATGTGTCAGATCCCAACAGAGACATCTCGGGAAATTATGCAAAGCTTACAGATTCACAGATACGAGGTATGATAAGCTCTACCGCCACTTCCGACGGTTCTTCAATATTCTCCATAACCATAACCTCTACGGAAGACAGAAATCTTGCATACTACATAGCAGAGTGCATCTCACTTAACGCCCCCGACATAATCACAGAGATCGCTCGTCCCTCGTATTCAGAGGATGATGGTAAGGCTGTTTCCGTAATACGCAAACCTGTTCTCGCAACAACCCCCTCCTCTCCTAACGTAAAGAATTACGTTCTGATTTCGGCTGTCCTTGCAGCGGTGGCTTCATATACGTTGTTCCTTGTCATCAAAATGTTCGATAACGTAATATCCACCGAAGAGGATTTAAAAGAAAAGCTAAACCAAACGGTTATCGGTGATATTCCCGAATGGTCCTTGGATGTTTCTGTACGAAAGAAGGAGAACAACTAATGACAAATAAAACAAAAGCTACTCAAAAAAAAGTAAGAGAACTTCGTCGTTTAGACGACAACACTCCCTTTGCAATAAGAGAAGCATTCAATCAGCTTCGAACTAATCTTATGTACACCTCCAACAGCGATGACGGTTGTCCTGCATATGGAATAACCGCCGCCGAGGTAGGCGTCGGCAAGAGCACTATATGTGCAAATATCGCAATTTCCTTCTCTCAAATAGGAAAAAAGGTTTTGCTTATAGATGCTGATATGAGACGTCCCGTACAGCATAAAATATTCCGTTTCAATAAGAAACATATCGGTCTTAGCGATCTTTTGGCGGGAATTGTGAATGACGATTCAGAGGCAATAGTTTCTCCCTCTGAAAATCTCCATCTTATAACGATCGGATACATCCCCCCAAATCCGTCAGAGCTTCTTGTCAATAAGAAATTTGCTGAATATATGGCAAAGTGGAAGCAGGAATACGACATAATATTCGTCGACCTCCCCCCAGTAGGCATTGTTGCCGACCCCCTGACGATCACCAATGAAATAACCGGATATGTGTTCATAACCTTAGCAAACTTCAGCAACTCTGTTTGCGTGAATAGGGCAATAAATGCTATCGAATCAGTGGGCGGAAACATCACCGGCTTAGTGCTTAACGGAAGCAACAGCAAGAGTATAGGTTACGCATACAGAAGTAAAAACAAGTATAAATATACTTACAATTATAAAAAAGGTTACAAATAAGGAGTTGCGATATGTCGGTGATAGACTTTCACTCGCACGTTCTTTCCGCAACAGACCACGGATGCAAAGACCTTAAGGAAAGTATGCTTCAATTGCATTTAATGCACGAATGTGATACGGAGATCATAGTTGCTACGCCTCATTTCTACCCCCACATACACAGAGTTGACAGTTTTATCAAAAACGTAAACAACGCTGTTTGGGAATTACGCCAAGCCGATATACACCTTCCTATCAATATCGCCCTTGGGGCAGAGGTGCTCCTTTGTCCAGGGCTTGATAAAATGGATGCGTTGGAAAAGCTCTGCGTAAGAGGAACAAAAACTATATTGCTGGAATTACCGATAAAACCGCTTAATCAGGCGTTTTTTGACACCGTGGAAAGAATTATGTCTACGGGTTTAACGGTGGTACTGGCACATATAGACAGACATTTGAAAAGCAATCCTCAAGACATAGACGAGTTAATTTCTATGGGAGCATTCGCACAAATAAACGCATCAGCACTGACTTCGTACGGTATGAGAAAAAGATTATCTCCGTATATTGATGACGGAGATACCGTATGTGCAATAGGAAGCGATCTTCACGGTCATAACAAAAAGCAGTACAAGCCTTTTTGTAAATCCCCAAAAATTCTTGGAGAAAACTTTGAAAAAATAATGTGCCGATCAGAAAAACTGCTGTCAGGTGCAGAATTTATCAATCTGAAATAAAACAAGGACGAGTGTCGGTACACTCGTCCTTGTTTTATATTATTTTGCCGCCTCACGACGTGCCTTCATCATCGCCTTCATACGAAGCTCTGTGTTGAGTATCTTCTTACGCAAACGAATAGACTTGGGAGTTACCTCAATAAGCTCGTCGTCGGTAATAAATTCAATAGCCTCTTCAAGAGAGAAAATAACGGGAGGTGTTAGCAACAGCTTTTCGTCAGCTCCGGCAGAGCGGATAGCGGTAAGCTGCTTTTTCTTGCAAGGGTTAACTGCAATATCGTCATTCTTGGGATTTTCTCCAACTATCATTCCCTCGTAAACAGGTGTCTGAGGACCGACGAACAGGTTTCCTCTTTCCTGCGTGTTGAACAATCCGTATCTTGTGGTTTCACCTGTTTCAGATGCAACGAGAGAGCCGGTAAATCTCATTATGACCTCTCCGCGGTAAGGCTGATAGCCGTCAAAAATGGTATTCATAATTCCCTCTCCGTGAGTAGCCGTCAAGAACTCAGAGCGATAACCGAACAGGCATCTTGAAGGAATGAGGTATTCAATTCTCATACGGCTTCCCATAGGATTCATCTCAAGAAGGTCGCCCTTTCTCTGACCGAGCTTTTCAACGACCGCACCAACGTAATCCTGAGGAACATCAAGCGTAACCCTTTCCATAGGCTCACACTTAACTCCATCTATCTCCTTGAAAAGCACTCTGGGATTGGAGCAGGTCATCTCGTATCCCTCGCGACGCATAGTTTCGATAAGGATCGAAAGGTGCATCTCTCCTCTTCCCGCAACCTTAAATTCCTCGGTGGTTTCTCCGTCCTCAACTCGAAGAGAAACGTCCTTTAGAAGCTCCTTGTAAAGTCTGTCACGAAGCTGACGGGAGGTAACGAACTTGCCCTCCTTTCCTGCAAAGGGGCTGTCGTTGACCGAGAAAGTCATCTCCAGCGTAGGCTCACTGACCTTGACGAACTCAAGAGGCTCGGGAGCAGTAAGGCTGGTTATGGTATCACCGATGGTGATATTCTCAGCACCAGAGAAGCAAACTATATCACCCATCTTTGCCTCGGTAACGGGAACACGAACAAGTCCGTCTATCTGATAAAGCGAAACTATCTTAGTTCTCTTGGGTGCTTCACCTGTGTGGTAATTACAAATATATGCGTCCTGATTCTGACGGATCATACCTCTCTCGATACGACCGATACCGATTCTTCCCACATACTCATTGTAGTCGATAGAGGATACGAGAAGCTGAAGCTCACCATCCTCGTCGCCCTCGGGAGCGGGAATATAATTGAGTATCTTCTCAAAGAGAGGAACAAGGTCAACACCCGCTACGTCGGGATCTTCCGTTGCCGTACCCGCTCTTCCCGAGCAATAAAGTATGGGGCTGTCTATCTGCTCGTCGGTAGCGTTAAGGTCAAAGAGAAGCTCAAGTATCTCGTCCTCAACCATTCCAAGTCTTGCATCGGGCTTGTCTATCTTATTGATAACGATAATAACCCTATGATTAAGCTCCAACGCACGCTGAAGCACGAATCGTGTCTGAGGCATAGGACCTTCTGCCGCGTCAACCAGAAGTATAACTCCGTTTACCATCTTCAAAATACGCTCAACCTCTCCACCGAAGTCTGCGTGACCGGGAGTGTCGATAATATTTATCTTTACGTCCTTGTAATGTACCGCCGTATTCTTTGCAAGAATGGTTATTCCTCTTTCCTTTTCAAGGTCGCCCGAGTCCATTACACGGGTAACGGTCTCCTGATTATCTCTGTATATACCGCCCTGCTTAAGCATTTCGTCAACGAGGGTGGTCTTTCCGTGGTCAACGTGAGCGATTATCGCTATGTTTCTCAGATCCGATCTTACCATTTGCGTTATCTCCTTAACTTAAATATACAAAATTCTTTCCAAATAATTATTATATCACATTTTTTCGAAATATTAAATATATCAAATGACAATTTTTGATAAAATTCAAAAAAACTTGTTGTGTAAAATAACAACAACTCCTATATTTCAGCTTAAATTAACATACCTCACCGATTGACATTTTTTTAATAGTGTGATATAATTCAATGTGAATTATTATTAAGAGGTTTCGTATGAAAAAAAGGCTTTTGATATTCGATCTTGACGGCACTATTGCCGATACAATATACTCTATTCGCGACGGCGTGAATATGGCTATGGACAAGCACGGCTTTCCCCGCAGAGATTACGAGCAGATACGACAAGCCATAGGCAACGGTGCAAGAGAGCTGATACGGTTATCTATACCCGAAAAAGACCGTGACAATGACGCTCTCATTGATGCTGTTCTCAAAGATTACAACGGCTTTTACGGCGTGACGTATACCAATATAGACGGCTGCTATCCCGATATGAGCCAATCTATCCATACCCTTCGTGACAGAGGATATATAATTGCCGTACTGTCAAACAAGCAGGACGCATACGTCAAAAAAATAATCGCTCTTCTCTTTCCCGACGACACGGTAAGCTATGCCGAGGGACAGACAGAGCGTCCGAGAAAACCCGATCCCACAGTACCGCTTGCGATAGCAGAAAAATTTGGCTGTCGCCCCGATGAATGTGTTTTTATCGGTGACAGCGAGGTGGACGTGGCTACCGCAAAAAATGCGGGAATGTTGTCAGTCGGCTGCTCTTGGGGATACCGCCCCAAGGATGCACTTGTCGATGCAGACGTGATAATCGACAAAGCAGACGAGCTTATTCGTTTGTTTAAATAAAGAACAGAGCGGGGTCGTGCTGACCCCGCTCTGTTCTTTCAAAAGTGTACCAACTTAGGCGTTAGTATTGTTCTTGATAGAGTTCTCGTAGCTCTCGACCATCTTCTTAACCATCTGGCCGCCTACACTACCTGCCTGCTTAGAAGTAAGGTCACCGTTGTAACCGTTCTTAAGGTTAACACCAACCTCATTTGCAGCCTGCATTTTAAACTTGTTAAGAGCTTCCTTTGCCTCAGGCACTACATTCTTGTTAGACATTGTGATTTCTCCTATTTTTTACTTATCTATTTTATCGAGCGACAAAGTGGTGGACTATCGGACGTTTACCGCTATCCCGCCATTACGCACTCCACAGCCTTCACGCATCCGCAAGGCAATGCGACTCGCGTTTTTCTTTCGCTCTGCTATTATTGTTGGCAGAACTTTTTTGTTTATTAAAGAAAAAATTTGGAAAATTAAATCTATGCTGTCGATCACAATTTAATTTAAAAATATAAATTATGATTTTTTGTTGATTTTTTGTCGAAAAAACGGCAAAATATTGAACAAACAGTTGACAAATATAATTGAGTGTGTTATAATTTATTCGTATGTTTAGTGCATACTCCGTACAATTACTAAATATAAATTATAATGTTTTACGAAAGGTAATTTTTTATGAAAGTTGTAATTCTCGCAGGCGGATTTGGTACAAGAATTTCCGAGGAGTCGCATCTTAAGCCTAAGCCAATGGTCGAAATCGGCGGAATGCCCATTCTTTGGCATATAATGAAATACTATTCCTCCTACGGATTTAACGAGTTCATTATCTGTGGCGGCTACAAGCAGCAGGTCATAAAGGACTTTTTTAACGATTATTTTATACACCACTCCGACGTTACCTTCGATTTCACAAACAGCACGGACAAGCTGAAGGTACACAAGACCTATATCGAAAAGTGGAAGATCACCGTCGCTGACACCGGTCTTAACACTATGACGGGAGGACGTCTTAAGAGAATAAAGAGATACCTTGACGGTGAGCCATTCCTTATGACTTACGGTGACGGAGTTTCTAATGTGAACATTGAGGCTCTTGTCAACTTCCATAAGGAGCACGGTAAGCTTGCAACCATGACGGTAGTTAACGCAGGACAGCGTTTCGGCGTTATTAAGATGTCAAAGGAAAACTCTGCTATTTCTTCCTTCAGAGAAAAGAAGGACATAGACGGCAACCCCATCAACGGCGGTTTTATGGTGCTCGACCCCAAGGTTCTTGATTACATCGACGATGATTCTACCGTATTTGAAAAATCTCCCCTTGAGCGTCTTGCGAAGGACGGAGAGCTTATGGGCTTTAAGCACAACGGCTTCTGGCAGTGTATGGATATGAAGAAGGACAAAGACAACCTTGAGGAAATGTGGCTTAACGGCGAAGCTCCTTGGAAGAGGTGGGAAGACTGATGTTAAATCTCGAATTTTACAGAGGCAAGCGTGTACTCGTCACGGGTCACACCGGCTTTAAAGGCTCTTGGATGTGCAAAATACTAAAAAATGCAGGAGCTTGTGTTACGGGATTTTCTCTTGAACCTCCCACGACGCCCGCACTTTTCGATATGGCGGGTATCGCTGACGGTATGGATTCCGTTATCGGTGACGTAAGAGATTTCGACGCTCTTTGGGCAGTTTTTGAGCGTGTTCAGCCTGAGATAGTTCTTCATCTCGCGGCACAGCCTATCGTTCGCGACAGCTACAAGCAGCCTAAATACACCTATGAAACAAACGTTATGGGAACGGTTAATATACTTGAGTGCGTAAGACTTTCCTCTTGTGTAAAATCCTTCCTTAACGTAACTACCGACAAGGTATATAAGAACAACGAATGGGAGTGGGGATACCGCGAAAACGAGCCGCTTGACGGTTTCGATCCTTACTCTAACAGTAAATCTTGCTCCGAGCTTGTTACTCACAGCTACAAGGACAGCTTCTTTGCCGACGGCAGAGTTGCTATCTCCACAGCAAGAGCGGGTAATGTTATCGGCGGCGGTGACTTTGCTAACGACAGAATTATTCCCGACTGCGTAAGAGCGGCTATGGATAAGCAGGATATTATCGTAAGAAATCCTCATTCCACCCGTCCTTATCAGCACGTTCTCGAGCCCGTTTTGGTTTATCTTATGATAGCACAGATGCAGTATGAGGACGGCAAGTACGCAGGATATTACAACGTGGGTCCCGACGATTGCGATTGCTTTAAGACAGGTGCGTTGGTTGATCTGTTCTGCAACACCTGGGGCGACGGTATGAAGTGGATAAATCGCTACGACGGAGGTCCTCACGAGGCGAACTTCTTAAAGCTTGACTGCTCCAAGGTCAAGACGGTGTTCGATTGGAAGCCTGTCTGGAATCTTGACGGTGCTATCAAGGCAACCGTTGAGTGGTCTAAGTGTATGCATAACGGTGGCGACGTTGCCGCTTGTATGGATAAGCAGATAGGCGAGTTTACTGCCTTGGCTACTTGGATAAAATAACTACTTTTCAGCGACGGTATCACCGTCGCTGATTGTGAAAAATACGGGTCGTGCCGACCCCCTACAAACAAAATTATTTCAAAAGGACGAAACGTATGAGAGCAATAATAACAGGAGCAACGGGTGCTGTCGGAATGGCGTTGATATCCGAGCTGACAGGCAGAGGTATTGAGGTTGCCGTTCTTTGCAGAAAGGGTTCGACGAGAGCAGCAAACATTCCCGAACATCCTCTTATAACTAAAATAGACTGTTCTCTTGCTGATATGGCAGAGCTTGATATGGGCGGCGAAAAATACGATATGTTTTTCCATCTCGCGTGGGACGGTACTACGGGAGCTACGAGAAACGATATGTATTTGCAAAATAACAACGTAAAATACACCCTTGATGCCGTGTGTCTTGCGGAGCGTTTGGGCTGTAGCGTGTTTATGGGAGCAGGCTCACAGGCGGAGCTTGGCCGTGTCTGCGGAAAGCTCAATTCAAGAACTCCCGCCTTCCCCGAAAACGGCTACGGTATGGCAAAGCTTTGTGCGGGACATATGAGCAGAGAGCTATGCCGCGAAAAGGGTATCAAGCATGTTTGGATAAGAATACTCAGTGTATACGGACCTTACGACGGAGAGCGTTCGCTTATAGCATCTACGATAAAGAAGCTGTTTGACGGCGAAAAGCCTTCCTTTACCGCAGGTGAGCAGATATGGGATTATATGTACAGCGGAGATACTGCAAGAGCGATGGTAGAGTTGGCTCTTGGGGGTAAAGACGGCGGCGTTTACTGTCTTGGAAGCGGTAACGCACGTCCTCTTAAGGAGTACATAGAAATACTCAGAGATACGATAGATCCCGAGGCAGAGCTTGGCTTAGGAGATATACCTTACGGTGAAGGCCAGGTAATGTATCTTTGTGCGGACACCTCGGAGCTTAAGAACGATATTGGATTCGAGAGCCGTGTCAGCTTTGAAGAAGGAATAAAAGCTACCGTTGAATGGTACCGAAAGGAGAAACTCGGAAAATGAAAAAAATAAGTATAATGGTTCCTTGCTACAACGAGGAAGAAAACGTAATACCAATGAGCGAGGCTTTGGTTGCAGAGCTTTCGAAAATGCCGCAGTATGACTACGAGATACTGTTTATAGACAACTGCTCTCTTGATTCCACAAGAGAAAAGCTGAGAGCTATCTGTGCGGGAAACAAGAAGATAAAAGCAATTTTCAACTCAAAGAACTTCGGACAGTTCAACTCCCCCTACTACGGTCTGTGTCAGACCACGGGTGACTGTACCATCAGCGTATGCTGTGACTTTCAGGACCCCGTCGAAATGATCCCCAAGCTTGTGGAGGAGTGGGAAAAGGGATACAAAATAGTTTGTGCGGTCAAGACCTCAAGCAAGGAAAGTAAGCTGATGTATTGGCTTCGATCCATCTACTACAAGACTATCAAGAAATTCTCAAAGGTAGAGCAGATCGAGCATTTTACAGGCTTTGGACTTTACGATAAGAGCTTTATCAAGGTGCTTCGTGAGCTTGGCGATCCCACCCCCTTTATCAGAGGAATCGTTGCGGAGCTTGGTCCTAAAATAAAGAAGATAGAGTACGAGCAGGCACAGCGACGTGCGGGAAAGACCAGCAACAACTTTTCAACTCTTTATGATGCGGCAATGCTGTCCTTTACCTCCTACACCAAGATAGGTGTTAGATTTGCCTCCTTCCTTGGTATGTTTATGTGCGGAGGAAGCGTACTTGCGGGAATTATCAGCGGAATAATTAACCTTATAAGTCCTTTCAAGGCATTCTATACGGGTATTTTACCGATAATTCTTACGATGTTCTTCGTCGGCGGTATTTTGCTGTTCTTTATTGGATTCCTTGGGGAATACATAGTTTCTATGAACACCAGAATAATGAACAGACCCTTGGTAATTGAAGAAGAAAGAATAAATTTTGAGGATTAAAAATAAAGGTTGAACAATAACGAAAGGAACAAATATGAAGGTTGGATTTGTTTCTCTGGGTTGTCCTAAAAACCAGCTTGACACTGAGGTTATGCTACACGAGGTGGCAAACGCGGGATATGAGATAACCCCCGAGGAAACCGAGGCAGACGTTGTTATAATCAACACCTGCGGTTTCATTGAAAGTGCAAAAAAAGAAGCAATTGATAACATACTTGATATAGCGTGGTTGAAAAAGCACCGCAGCTTACAGGCGATAGTCGTTACGGGCTGTCTTGCAGAGCGATACCGTGAACAGCTCCTTGAGGAGTTTCCCGAAATAGACGCAGTTCTCGGTGTTGGAAGCATACATAACATAGTCGAGGCTATTGAGGCAGTCACAGTAAAAAAGAAAAAAGGCTCAAAGAGAAAATACAGCTCATTTGAGGACAAGGAAACGGTTCGTCTGGGTGGCGACAGAATACTCACCACACCAGAATATATGGCTTATCTAAAGATAGCAGAGGGCTGTGATAACAAATGTGCCTATTGTGCTATTCCCTCTATCCGCGGAAAATTCAGAAGCCGCACGATGGAGGACATCGTCGCAGAGGCAAAGCAGATGGAAGCACTCGGAGTTCGTGAGCTTTGTATCGTAGCACAGGATATAACTCGTTACGGTCTTGACCTCTACGGCTCGTACAAGCTTGCTGAGCTTTTGAGAAGGATAACAGACGCAACTTCCATTCCTTGGATAAGGCTTCTCTACTGCTACCCCGACAAGGTAACCGACGAGCTTATCGCCGAGATAAGAGATAACGACAGAATACTCAAATATATTGACCTGCCAATGCAGCATATCAGCGACAGAATGCTGACGGCAATGAACCGTCACGGCGACAAGAAAATGATATGCGACGTGGTCGAAAAGCTTCGTCGTGAGATCCCCGACATGATTATAAGAACCACGTTTATCGTAGGCTTCCCCGGTGAAACTGAGGAGGACTTCGTTGAACTTTGCGAATTCGTCAAGAAATACCGATTCGAGCGTGTGGGTGCGTTTACTTACTCCCGTGAGGAGGACACCCCCGCATACGACCTCCCCGACCAGATCGACGAGCAGGTAAAACAGGACAGACTCGACCTGCTTATGCGAGAGCAACTTGAAATAAATGAGGATAATAACCGCCGTATGATAGGAAAGACGGTCACCGTACTTTGCGAGGACTACGACCCTATCAGCGAGGTCCATTTTGGAAGAGATGCGGCAAATGCCCCCGAAATAGACGGAAAGATATATTTCCGCTCGGACGTTCGCATTGCCCCAGGCTCATTCGTTAAGGTAAAGCTCCGCGAGGTGGTTGATTACGACATCATCGGTCGAGCTATAACAGACAGTATATCATAAGGGAGATAATATTATGAAAATGAACTTACCCAACAAACTGACGGTGCTTCGCATCTGTCTTGTTCCCGTAATTATGGCAGTAGGTATGCTTCCCTCCTCCATAATAAACTTTTACGTATCCTGCGTTATCTGTGCTATTCTCTTTATCGGCACGTCGGTGACCGATATGCTTGACGGCAAGATCGCACGCAGAGATGGACTTATCACCGATTTCGGAAAGTTCCTCGATCCCGTTGCCGACAAATTTATGGTAATAGGCACGTTGTTCGT